>JAPOVI010000164.1 GCA_026708265.1 Acidobacteriota bacterium | reverse complement strand
TGGGACGGTGGGGGCTGGGGCCGACCCGGAGCCTGCGACGGGTTGGCGGCGCTAGCCGGCCCGGTACACTTGGACGGGCAAAGCTCTCGTCTCCAGTGTCGACAGGTCCAGGCGCCGGGATGCACCGTCGATGTCGAAACCCACGACGTCTCCGTTGGCATCCAGGTCTACGTTCAAGCCGTCTGCAACCTCGCGTGTCTCGGTGCCCGGCCCGGCCTTGAACTCGACGTAGAGGCTGTCGGTGTCGGCGTAGTAGTGCAACTTCACGGCCCCTCCTTTCGGAACCCCTGCTCATCGAAGTAGCGGGTCGTCTTCATCCGGCTGGCCACGAGGCTCTGATCGTACCAGACGTCCGGACCGGCGCCATCAGGGTGCCTGGGAACCGCCCGGTTGACACGGACGCCGGGACGGCCGCACGCTTGAAGGCAACGACAGCGCTCCATTGAAGGCTCCGGATGACCCAACTGACGGTTCGTAACGTGAGCGAGCAAGTGGTCCGAGCCCTCAAGCAGCGGGCCGCCGCGCACGGGCGCTCGGCGGAGGCCGAGCACCGGGATCTGCTCAGGAAGGCGCTCGTACCCGAGCAGGGGGAGTTCGCCGCCCGCGCCCGGGTCCTGCGGCAACGGCTGCGCTCGTCCGTCGACAGCAGCGTTCTGATCCGCGCGGATCGGGATCGGGACACCGCGTCGTGACCGGCTACGTCGTCGATGCCAGCATCGTCGTGAAGTGGCTGGTGGCCGAAGAGTGGTCGGACGAGGCGTCTCGTCTGCTGGACGCGGGAGCGACGCTGATCGCGCCGGCGCTGGTCTTCGCCGAGGCGTCCAGCGCCTTGTGGGCCATGCACCGTCGCGCCGATCTCACCCGCGACGACCTGGCGGGGGCGGTCGACGTGCTGAAGGCGGCGCCGGTCGCCGTTCCCGTGTCGATGCGTCGGCTTGCCGCCAGTGCCGTGCGCTTGGCGGTCGATCTCGGCCATCCCGCCCACGACTGCTACTATCTGGCGCTTGCGATGCAGGAACAGTATCCCGTCATCACGGCCGACACGAGGTTCTACGACCGGGTGCGCGATCCCTACCTGTCCGACCGCATCGTGCACGTGGCGCGGGCTTGAGCCCATGCGCAACGCCGACGGCCGGCTCGTGTTCTCGGCCACCGACCTCAGTCTTCACCTCGCGTGCCCCCACCTGACGACGCTGCGCCGCGCCGAGGCGTGCGGCGAGATCACGCCGCCGCTGCGCTACGACGATCCGCGCGCAGAGGCGCTGAAGCAACGCGGGATCGAGCACGAGCAGCGGATCCTGGAGCGGCTCGCGGCCGAGGGCCGCACCGTGGCGACCATCACCGCGCCCGGCGCTCCGTTCGCAAGGCAGGACTGGGCGACGGCCGCGGCCCGCACCGCGGACGCCCTGCGGCGCGGGGTCGACGTCGTCTACCAGGGGCGCCTCGAGAGCGGCGACGGCTTGTGGAGCGGCTACCCCGACTTCCTGATCCGGGTCGAGACGCGGAGCGCCCTGGGCGCCTGGTCGTACGAAGCCGCCGACGCGAAGCTCGCGCGCACGGCCCGCGGCACGGCGCTCCTGCAGCTCCTCCTCTACTCCGACCTGCTCGCCATGGTGCAGGGGCACGAGCCCGAGCAGATGCACCTCGCGCTCGGCGGCGGCGACGGGCACATCGACGCCAGCTTCCGGGTCGTCGAGTACGCCGCCTACTACCGCGCCGTGCGCCGCACCTTCGAGGCGCACGCCGATGCGCCGCCCGAGACCTATCCGGAACCGGTCGACCATTGCCGGCTCTGCGACTGGAACGGCCATTGCGTCGCCCGGCGTCGCGACGACGACCACCTCGCGCAGGTGGCCGGGATAACACGCGGCCAGCGGCAGCGCCTGGTCGCGCGCGACATCCCGACGATGGCCGCCCTCGGCGGGCTGTCCCTGCCGGTCGACCCCGCGATCGACGGCGTGAGCCCCGCGGCCCTGGGCCGCATCCGGGAGCAGGCGCGCGTGCAGGACGCGGCGCGCCGCAGCGGCACGCGCCTCCACGAGCTGATCGAGCCGGTGGAGCCGGAAACAGGGCTCGCAGCCCTCCCGGAGCCGTCGGCCGGCGACCTCTTCTTCGACCTCGAAGGCGACGCCTTCGCCGGCGAGGGCGGCCTGGAGTACCTCTTCGGGTTCGCAGACCGGGACGGAACCTACGAGGCGCGCTGGGCGCTCGACCCGCCGGCCGAGAAGCGCGAGTTCGAGCGCTTCATCGACTCCGTCATGGCCCGCTGGGAGTGGCATCCGGGGTTCCACATCTACCACTACGCCCCCTACGAGACGACGGCCGTCAAGCGCCTGATGAGCCGTTACGCGACCCGCGAGGAGGAGGTCGACAAGCTGCTCCGCGGACGGGTCTTCGTCGACCTGTACCGCGTCGTGCGGCAGGGGCTCCGCGCCTCGGTCGAGAGCTACTCGATTAAGAAGCTGGAGCCGTTCTACGGCTTCGAGCGGGACGTGGAGCTCGGCGAGGCGACGCGCTCGCTCATCGCGCTCGAGGTGCGGCTCGAGTCCGGGCACGGCGCCGGGGTGCCGGACGAGCTGCGGGCGGAGATCGAGGGCTACAACCGCGACGACTGCCTCTCGACGCTGCGCCTCGCCAACTGGCTGGAGGCCTGCCGGGCCGAGCTCGAGGCCCGAACCGGCGAGTCCGTCCCCCGGCCGGCGCCGCACGACGAGGAACGCGAGCAGGAGCGGGAGTCGGCCGCCGAGGTGCAGGCCGTCTTCGACGCGCTCGTCGCGGGACTTCCCGAGGACGAGGAGGCCCTCGACGACGAGCAGCGGGCGCGGCGGCTGCTGGCCTACCTGCTGGAGTTCCATCGGCGGGAAGACAAGTCGACGTGGTGGGAGTTCTTCGACCGCTGCGGGATGGGGCCGGAGGAGCTCGTCGAGCACCGGGCCACGCTGGGGGGCCTGACGTACACGGGCGCAGTGGGGCAGATCAAGAGATCGACAGTCCATCGATACCGCTTCCCCGAACAGACGCACGAAATCGAGGTCGGCGATACGCCGAAGAACCCGGAGACGGCCGAGACCGACGATCTTCAGCGCGGATTCTGCGGAACGGTGTTCGCGCTCGACGAAGCTGGCCGCACGATCGACCTGAAGCGCGGCCGCAACTCGCCCGTCCCCCATCCAGCCGCCCTCGTGCCCCTCGACACGGTCAACAGCAAGGTGCTGCGAGAGAGTCTGCTTCGCTTGGCTGGGGAGGTCGCATCCAGCGGCTTCGCACCCGACAGTCCGCGCCGCGCGGCGTTCGACCTGTTGCTTCGGGTACCGCCGCGTCTCGGAGCGGTGGCGCCCCCGGGCGCGGGGTCGTCGCGGGACGAAACGGCGCCGCCCGGCGGGCCGCGCGTCGCGGCGCCTGCACGCCTCGGCACGACCGGACGCCTCGGCGTGGAATCGCCCCCAGGCGAGACGGCGCCACCACCATTCCAGGGCTCAGGCCCCGTCCTCCACGGCGAGGCCGCGCCACCACTGCCGGAGTCGACCGTCGTCGCCCGTGGCGAGGCGCCGCTGGACACCGTGCGGCGAATTGCCCCGCGCCTCGACCGCTCGGTGCTCCCGGTGCAGGGGCCGCCCGGCAGCGGCAAGACGTACACGGGCGCGCGGATGATCCTCGATCTGCTGGCCGACGGGAAGCGGGTCGGGGTGACCGCCAACAGCCACAAGGTGATCTCCAACCTTCTCGACGCCGTGTGCCGCGCGGCGGACGCCGACGGCGGGCGGACCGGGCGTGCGCCGGGCAGCGCGCCAGCGGACGCCGAGTCGGGCGAATCCTCGCGCGGCCACGAGACCGGTGGACCGTCCGGCGCGGCCACGACGGCCACCGTCCGGGGGATCCAGAAGGTGAACGCCGGTGACGGCTGCCCCGACGAGCGCATCACGCAGGCCGACTCGAACGACGCCGTGGCGGAGGCACTGGAATCGGGCGAGGCGAATCTCGCGGGCGGCACGGCCTGGCTCTGGGCGCGCGAGGAGATGGCCGACGCGGTGGACGTGCTCGTCATCGACGAAGCCGGCCAGATGAGCCTCGCCAACACGCTCGCCGTCTGTCACGCGGCGCGCAGCCTGGTGCTCCTCGGCGACCCCCGGCAACTCGATCAGCCGATCCAGGGCGTGCATCCGCCGGGCGCCGACGTCTCCGCCCTCGGCCACCTCCTCGGCGAAGCGGCGACGGTCGACCCGTCGCGCGGCGTCTTCCTCGACCGGACGTGGCGCATGCACCCGGACGTGTGCGCCTTCACGAGCGAGCAGTTCTACGAGGGCCGGTTGGGCACGCGCCCGGACCTCGCCCGTCAGGCCGTGCTCGGGCCGGGGCCCCTGCCCGGCCACGGCCTGCGTGACCTGCCGGTCGAGCCCTCTGGCCCCACCCACGCCTCGGAAGAGGAGGCCGCGTACGTCGCGGCTCTGACCCGCGAGCTCCTCGACGCCGGTGCGGCCTGGGTCGACAGGAACGGCGCCCCGCATCCGCTCACGCTGCAGGACATACTCGTCGTGGCACCCTACAACGCACAGGTCGCAGCGCTCCGGGCGGCGCTGCCGGACGGCGCGCGGGTGGGGACGGTCGACAAGTTCCAGGGCCAGGAGGCACCGATCGTCCTCTACTCGATGGCCACCTCGTCGGCCGCCGACGCGCCGCGAGGGATGGAGTTCCTCTACAGCCTGCACCGGCTGAACGTCGCCACCTCCCGCGCCCGCTGCGTCGCCGCCATCGTCGCCAGCCCTGCGCTTCTCACGCCTGATTGCCGCACCCCGGAGCAGATGCGCCTCGCCAACCCCTTCTGCCGCTTCCTGGAGCTGGCGCGCCCTGACGGGCGCGTTGGGAGTCTGCGCGGGCGCAGCAGGCTGCATCGCATGTCAGCGGCGCAGACTCCTGGCGCGCCGTGACGGGCGCGTTGGGAGTCTGCGCGGGCGCAGCAGGCTGCATCGCACGTCAGCGGCGCAGACTCCTGGCGTCGACGGATCCCCGGCGGCCTGAACGACGCCCGCGGTCGCCCATCGGCTCCTTCGTGAACCCGGTAAGTTACTGGTTTCAAAGGTGTTCTGCCGCCGAGAACGTCGCAGAACTGAACGAGCATTTCGTCGACTACATCAACGTCGGCGGCTACCCTGAAGCCGTACTGTCGAGTGCTGTGCGCGCCGACCCGCGCCGCTACATAGGTGCCGACATCGTCGACAAGGTGCTGTTGCGCGACCTGCCGAGCCTGTACGGCATTCAGGACGTACAGGAACTCAACGCGCTGTTCATGACGCTGGCCTACAACACGGCCAATGAGGTGTCCCTGGAAGCTCTGTCGCAGGATTCCGGCGTCACGAATCCGACGCTCAAACGCTACCTGGAATACCTGGAGGCGGCGTTCCTGATCAAGGTGGTTCACCGGATCGACCACAGCGCGCGCAGCTTCCGGCGCGCGTCGCGCTTCAAGGTGTACGTCACCACCCCGGCGCTGCGAAGTGCGTTGTTCGGCCCCGTTGCGGCGGATGACCAAGCGATCGGGGCACTGGCCGAGACCGCGGTCTTCGCCCAGTGGTTCCACGCCAGCGTCGACCTGCACTACGCACGGTGGCGCACTGGACGGGTGGATCGCGAAGTCGACATGGTCCACCTCGACAAGCGGCAGAAGCCCGGCTGGTTCCTGGACGTCAAGTGGTCCGACCGACCCGCACAGAAGCCGGATGAGCTTACCGGCCTCGCCGATTTCGCGAGCCGCCACCCTGGCGCCAGGGTGCTTGTCACTACGCGCACCCTGTTGCGCTCGCTACCGCGATGGCCGGGCCCCGGCTCCCTGAGCGCGGTGCCTACCAGCGTCTACTGCTACGCGGTGGGCCGCGACGCAATCCACGATCCCTCCTCCGCGCGGTTCTGGCGGGCGGTCGAGTGACCCGCCCGCAGCAACGCCTCGCGAGTCGGACCGGGCGGCAGCAGCTTCATCTCAGGTAGGGGGCAGAGCGCCTGTCGCGCGCTCCCACGGCTCGACGCCGCCGGGAACGACATGGAACAGGGGGTGCGCCGCGGGCGACCGGACCCTCCGCAGGCGGGCGGCCCGACCCGGATCGCGACCCCGCAGCTTGGCCAGCAGGTGGGTTCGCACGCGGCTCCCGCCCCCGACGTGACGACTGGAACCTACTGCGGCCGCTGCGCCTCCCGCACGGCGCGGAACTCGCTGGTCTCGCTCCACGCGGGCCAGTCGTCGCCGTCGGCGAGCCGCGCTCCCATCCGGTAGAGGAACGTGAGGTCCTCGATCGCCCCCGACAGGTCCCAATCCCGCTTCACCTCGTCGGAGACCGCGTGGTAGTCGTTCGCCGTGTACTCCGTGCGCTTCTCGATCCCGTAGCCCGCCGGCTTGTCGATGTACTCGACGCCGGGGTCGGCGTAGAAGGCGGGGATGCCCGCCCTGGCGAACGAGAAGTGATCGGACCGGTAGTAGAAGCCCTTCTCCGGCTCCGGGTCGGGGGCGAGCGTCCGGCCGAGGCCGGCCGCGACCTCGGCGGCGACGGCGTCGAGGCCGGACTGCCCCATTCCGACGATGGTCAGGTCGCGCGTCCGCCCCCACTGGTTGAGGACGTCCATGTTGAGCGCGGCGACCGTCTGCGCCGCGGGGTAGAGCGGGTTCTCCCCGTAGTGGCGCGACCCGAGCAGCCCCTGCTCCTCCGCCGTGACGGCCAGGAACAGGATGGACCGCCGCGGCGGCTCGGGCGCTTCCATGAACGCCCGCGCGATCTCGATGAGCCCCGCCGTGCCGGTGGCGTTGTCGGCCGCCCCGTTGAAGATCTGGTCGCCTTCGAGGCTCGGGTCGACGCCCATGTGATCCCAGTGGGCGACGTACATGACGACCTCGTCCGGCGCGCCGCTCCCCTCGATCTTCGCGACGACGTTCTGCGAGTCGATGCGCCGCAGCTCGTTGCGGACGCGGAGCGAGCCGGTCACGCCGAGCGGGATCGGCTGGAAGGCGCGGTCGGCGGCCTGCCGCTTCGCCGTCTCGAAGTCGAGCCCCGCCATCTCGAAGAGCATCTCGGCCGTGGCGCGCTGCACCCAGCCCTCGACCGTGGCGCGGCTCAGGTTGTCGTCGGCCGCCACGAGATCGAACGACTCGGCGTAGGGCGTGCTCCCGACCACCTCCCACGGGTAGCCGGCCGGTCCCGTCTCGTGGATGACGAACGCCCCGGCCGCCCCGAGCTCGGCCGCGATCTCGTGCTTGTAGGTCCAGCGCCCGTAGTAGGTCATGGCCGGGCCGCCGAAGATGTCGGCCAGCGGCGGGTCGTTGACCAGGAAGAGGAGGATCTTGCCGCCGAGGTCCGTCTCTCCGAAGTCGTCCCAGTCGTACTCGGGCGCCCGCGCGCCGTAGCCGACGAAGACGAACTCCGCCTCGGACACCGACACCTCGTCGACGACGTGCTTCGTGGTCGCCACGTAGTCCGCGGCCGGCTCCAGGGTACGGCTCTCGCCGCCCGCGGACACCACCAGCCTGTCGCCCGGCAGCGGCGTGATGCCGACCAGCGGCACCTGCTGCACCCAGGTCCCGTCCGGGTTACCGGGCGTCAGCCCCGCGGCCGAGAACTGCTCCATCAGGAAGGCGACCGTCTTGGTCTCGCCCTCCGAGCCGGGGGCGCGGCCCTCGAACTCGTCCGAGGCGAGCGTCTCGGTGGCGGCCAGGAGCGTCTCGCCGCTGATGCCCGGCGCAATCTCCGCCGGAGGCGCGCCGGCTCCGGAACCGCCCGTCCCCTCCTGTGCCGCACCGCCGCACCCAGCCGCCGCGGCCAGCAAGGCAGTCGCCGCAACCGTCACCGTCAGGGTTCTCGCCATGTCTGTCACCACCTCTCGTCCACCTTCGTCGATCCGCCCGCCGAGCGGCAGGGGCCGCGTCCTATCACTTCACTCGGGGAGCGCATGTGACGTCAAGACGATCCGCAGACTCCTGGGCGGACCTGGCGCGCCTGCAGGTGCGTCGGGCGTCCGCCGACTCCTGGCCCTTCCCCGTAGCCGACGCTCCTGCCATACCGTTTCGCCCCACCTGCCACAGGAGGAAGCCGAGCGTGTCGACCAGCTCCTCGATGCGCCGGCTGACGGGCTGGCCGCCCGAGTGTCCCGCCGCGGCGTGGTAGCGCAGCAGGACGGGCCGGCCGGAACCGCTCCGCGCCTGCAGCAGCGCGGTCATCTTGCGGGCGTGGAGCGGGGCGACGCGGGTGTCGCCGTCGCCCGAGACGTAGAGCGTCGCCGGGTAGTCGCCGCCCGGGGTCACGTTGTGGTACGGAGAGTAGGCGCGCAGGAACGCGAACTGCTCCGGGTCGTCGCTCGACCCGTACTCCGGCACCCAGAACGGGCCGGCGAGGAAGCGGTGATAGCGCAGCATGTCGAGCAGCGGGTTGCGACTGACCACGGCGCCGAACAGGTCCGGGCGCTGGTTCGAGACGGCCGCCACCAGCAGTCCGCCGTTGCTGGCGCCGCGGATGGCGAGGTGCTCCGGGCGCGTGAAGCCCGCTTCGATCAAGTGCTCGGCCGCGGCGATGAAGTCGTCGAAGACCTTCTGCTTGTTCGCGAGCCTCCCGGCCTCGTGCCATGCCTGTCCGAACTCGCCCCCGCCCCGCAGGTTGGCCAGGGCGTAGACGCCTCCCGCGGCGAGCCACGCCGTGGCCAGCGACGAGAAGCGCGCGGGGCGGAGATAGCCGAAGCCGCCGTAGCCGGTCAGCAGCGTCGGGTTGCGGCCGTCGAGCGCGACGTCCGCACGGTGCGCGACCCACATCGGCACCCGCGTGCCGTCCTTCGACCGGTACCAGCGGCGGACGACCTCGTAGTCGCCAGGCGCGACCGGCAGCTCGGGACGCGCCCAGACGGCGTAGTCACCGCTCTCGAGGTCGTAGCGATACACCGTGCGCGGCACGTGGAAGGTCTGGAAGGTGACGAACGCCTCGGAGCTGCTCCAGCGTCCCCCGCCGACGGCGACCGAGCCCGCCGCGTCGAACGCGATGTCGCGGAGACGGGCGCCCTCCAGGTCGTATACCGCTGCGCGCGGCTGCCCGTCCTGGAGGTAGGACACGACCAGCCGGCCGCCCCGGCCCCGCGCGGTGCGCAGCACCACGTCGTCCCGTTCGGGGATCAGCTCGCGCCAGGACTCGACCGTCGGACGGGCGGGGTCGGCCAGCATCACCCTCCGATTGGGGGCGCCGCGGCTGGTGACGAAGACCAGCCGGTGGCCGGCGAACGCCACCGCCGACTCCGATGCCGGGTCGTCGACGGCGGTCACGAAGCGCCCGTCGCGGCGCAGATCCTTCACATGGACGGCGATCGGCCCGTACGAGCCCTCGAAGATCTGCACCGCCATCCAGGCGCCGTCGTCGGACACCACGGTGTCGGGAATGTGGCCGCGATCGTAGGGCCCCTCGAACACCACCGGGTCTTCGGCGACCGGCGTCCCGAACGCGTGGTACATCACCCGCGGGGCGACGTCGCCGTAGCGGTCGTAGTAGAGTCCGCGCCCCCCGGCCGCGAAGTGCACGCGGTGGTACCGCGCCGGGGGCAGCACCTCCGGCAGGTCGGCGCCGGTCTCGACGTCCCGGACCCGGATCGACACCTCGTCGACGCCTCCGGCGCGCACGGCGTATGCCACCAGCGCGCCGTCTTCGGAGACGTCCCGGAGCGCGACGCTCGTCGTATGGTCGGGGCTCAGGGGGTGGGGATCGACCAGCACTCGGTCGTCGCCGCCCCCGCCGTCGCGCACGCGAATGACCGACAGCTCTTCTCCGGCGCGTCTGCGGTGGTAGAAGTACCGTCCGCCGCGCTCGATCGGGACGCCCGTCGAGCCGCGCTCGAGCACCGCCGCGGCCAGTTCACGCAATCGGCCCCGGCCGGGAAGGGCGTGGAGCACGGCATCCGTGTACGCGTTCTGGGCGTCGATCCAAGTGCGGGTCGCCGGCGCGTCCTGGTCCTCCAGCCAGCGGTAGGGGTCGCGGACCTCGACGCCGTGGAGCGTGTCGACAACCTCGCGGACCGTTGTGTGGGGCGGCGCCGGCTTCGGCGGCGCCGGCTCGACGACCCCGGGCCCCGCTTGCGCCGTCCGCGCAGAGGGTGGCGGCCCGAAGGCAGGCGCGCGCACCCGTGCGGGGGGCGCGGGCGCAGCGGAAGCAGGCGCAACGGATATGGGCGCGGCGGAAGCGGGCGCGGCGGATACGGGCACGTGTGCCGCGACTGCCGCCGCCTGCAGCACCGGCCCGAGAACGAGCGCCACCCGCAGCGCTTCGCCGAGAGCGGGGCTCACTCCTCCTCCCGCCCCACCTGCCAGAGCAGGAAGCTCACCGTGTCGACCATCTCGTCGATCTGCTGGCTGACCGGCTGGCCGCCGGAGTGCCCCGCCTGCGTGTGGTAGCGGAGCAGGATGGGATTGTCCGACCCGTTCCTGGCCTGCATCAGCGCCGCCATCTTGCGGGCGTGGAGCGGCGCCACGCGCGTGTCCCCGTCGCCCGAGAGATACAGGGTGGCCGGGTAGTCGCCGCCGTCGATCACGTTGTGGTACGGCGAGTAGGCGTGGATGTAGGCGAACTGCTCCGGATCCTCGCTCGAGCCGTACTCGGGCACCCAGAAGCTGGCGACGAGGAACTGGTGGTAGCGCACCATGTCGAGCAGCGGATACGTGCAGACCACCGCCCCGAACAGGTCGGGCCGCTGGTTCGAGACCGCGCCGACGAGGAGGCCGCCGTTGCTCCCGCCGCGGATGGCGAGGTGCTCGGGGCTGGTGTAGCCGGTCTCGACCAGGTGCTCGGCCGCGGCGATGAAGTCGTCGAAGACGTTCTGCTTGTTCGCGAGCATCCCGGACTGGTGCCACTCCTCGCCGAACTCGCTGCCGCCCCGCATGTTCGCCAGGGCGAAGACGCCGCCGGACCGCAGCCAGGTGGTGGCGAGGGCCGAGAAGCGCGGCGTCTGGCTCAGGTTGAAGCCGCCGTAGCCGGTCAGCAGGGTCGGGTTCGTGCCGTCGAGGGCCACGCCCGGCCGGTGCACGACGAACATCGGCACGCGGGTGCCGTCCTTCGACGCGAACCAGCGCTGCGTCACGCGGTAGGCCGGCGTGTCCACCGGCAGGTCGGGCTCCGCCCAGATCGTCTGCTCGCCCGTCGCCAGGTCGTAGCGGTAGATGGCGCGTGGGACGTGGAACGTCTCGAAGGTGAAGAACGCCTCGTCGCTGGTCCAGCGCCCCGCGCCGCCCCCGACCGAGCCGATGGTGTCGAACGCGATGTCCCGCACGTGCGTCCCGTCGAGCTCGTGGATCGCGACGCGCGGCTGGACGTCCTCGAGGTACGACACGGCGAGCCGGCCCCCGAGCGCCGACGCCGTCTCGATGACGACGTCGTCCCGCTCCGCGATCACCTCCCGCCAGCGGTCGGGCGCGGGGTCGGCCGGATCGGCCAGCACCACGCGCTTGTTCGGGGCGTCGAGGTTGGTCACGATGACCATCTCGGCCCCCGCGAACGAGGCCCACGACTCGGAGACCCCGTCGGCGACGGCGGTGACGAACGGCGTGTCGTGGGCGAGATCCTTGACGTGGATCTCGGTCGGGCCGGACGAGCCCTCGATGACGTGCACCACCATCCAGCGCCCGTCGTCGGAGACGACCGTCACCGGGATCTGGTGCCGCTCGTAGCCTTCGCCGAAAAGCTGCACGTCGTCGGCCAGCGGCGTCCCGAACGCGTGGTACATCACGCGCGGCGACACGTCGCCGTAGCGCTCGTAGTAGAGTCCGCCCCCGTCCGGTGCGAGCGTCACCGCGCCGTAGCGCGCCGCCGGCAGCACGTCGGCAAGATCCTCGCCGGTGTCGACGCCGCGGACGCGGATGGAGACCTCGTCGACGCCTCCCTCGCGGACCGCGTAGGCCACCCGCCCGCCGTCGTCCGAGATGTCGCGCAGCTCGACGCTGGTCGTGTGGTCAGGGCTCATCGGGTGCGGGTCGAGCAGCACCCGTTCCTCGCCGTCGAGCCCCTCGCGCACGTAGAGGACGGCGAGATCCTGGTCCGCGCCGCGACGGCTGTAGAAGTAGCGTCCGCCCCTCTCATTCGGCAGGCCGACGGCCTCGCGCTCGAGGACCGCCGCGGCCACGTTCCGCAGCCGGTCGCGGCCGGGCAGGGCGCCGAGCACCGTGTCCGTGTAGGCGTTCTGCGCGTCGATCCAGGCCCGCGTCTCCGGCGCCTCCTGATCCTCGAGCCAGCGGTATGGATCGGGCACGTCGACGCCGTGCAGGGTGTCGACGACTTCCCGGACTTCGGTCGGCGGTGGCGGCGGCACGGTGACTCCCTGCTGCGCGCCGGCCGCGGCAATGGCGAACAGCGCCGCACCGGCGATTCCCGTAACGGCTCGCATTCCGGCCATGAGGACCCTCCCTGACGAGAACCCCAGCGTATCGCATTCCGCCGCGGCGGCGGCGACCTGGATCGGGCCGCCGACGATGCGACCCGGCAGCTCAGCTCGCCACCTGCGCTACACTGCCGGCAGCGGCACCGGATGGCCGCCCCGCCGGGAGCTCCGGCTTCGACCGAGCCCTCCGGGAGCGGGACCGAGGAACTCCCCGAAGGGCGACGCCACGACATCGAACGGGAGGACACCATGCACGCCCCGACCTTCACCCGGCGCGAGTGGCTGGCCACCGTCGGCGCGGCGGCCGGCGCGACAGCCGGAGCCGCCGCGGCGTTCGTCCCGTCCGGGCGCCTCCGGGCCGCCGAGGCCAAGCCGATGCGCGGCGCGTTCATGATCATGAGCACGCCCTACACCGAGGCGAACGAGGTCGACTACGACGACCTCGCGAACCAGGTCGACTTCCTCGACCGCTGCGGTGTCCACGGGCTGGTCTGGCCGCAGAACTCCAGCGAGCAGCGCTACCTCACGAAGGAGGAGCGGCTGCGCGGCTTCGACGTCCTCGCCGAGGCGGCGCGGGGCCGGCGTCCGGCGCTCGTCCTCGGCGTCCAGGGCGCCGACACGGCGGGCATGCTGGAGTACGCGCGCTACGCGGAGGCCCTCGCGCCGGACGGCATGATCGCCATCCCGCCGACCGAGGCGGCCACGCTGGACGAGTTCCGCGACTACTACGCGGCCCTGTGCGGCGTCACGGATCGGCCCATCTTCTTCCAGACCAGCGGCGGGGCGCCGGACGTCGTCCCGACCGTCGACTTCATGGTAGGCATGGCCCGCGAGTTTCCCAACCTCGCCTACGTCAAGGAGGAGCGCGAACCGGTGCACGAGCGGATGCTCGCGCTCAGGAAGCACCGGCCCGACCCGGTCAAGTCCATCTTCGGCGCCGCCTTCGGCCGGCAGTGGCTCTACGAGATGCGCCTCGGCATGGACGGCGTGATGACCGGCGGCGCGATGTACGCCGACGTCTACGCCCGCCTGTGGGAGCTGCACCAAGCCGGCAAGCAGGAGGAGCTGCGCGACCTGTTCGGCCGCCTGCTGCTGATGCTGAACCTGGACCGCACCATCCCCGGCATCCGGCTCTACGTCCTCAAGGCGCGCGGTATCTTCCGGACCACGATGTCGCGCCGCGGCGACTATTCGTTCACGTCGGACCAGATCGCAGAGATCGAGTACCGCCTCGACGCGATCCGTCCGTACTTTCGGGCGTAGCGCTCCCGGAGTCGGCTCTCCGCGGCGTACTCGCTGTTCATGGCCCCGGAGCGCCCGGGTGCATCGGCCTGATCCCGGCTCGCGTCGCTTCGCGTCTTGACCGCTCCCTCCCTTGGTTCTCTCGCCATCGCACCGAATGCGAACTACAGGCTGGCGGTGAGACGCGGCCGGGAGGTGGCGCTTGGGGCGCCGCGCGTCTTGAACGCCCATGAAGGTCTGACTGCCGCGGAGGCTGCCGAGTCGTTCGCACTGGAATCTGTCGTGAGCACGGCCATCGGTCGGATGAAGGTAGCACTCTCGAAGTAATTCTGCCCCGGCGAGCTCCGTTCGGGCTCCAGCTCCTACCGCGCCGACGGCGCCGGTCGCGTCGGTCATACGCTTCGGCAGTCGTCCTCCGCCTCGGTTCCGCCGGCCGCGAGCCGCCCAGCGGAGCGGGACTCGGCTCCGCCGCGCGTCAGGCCAGCACGCCGGTCAGCCAGTCGCCGATGTCGCGCACCTCCTCGAAACAGACCTCGTGCGCCATCGGGTACTCGCGGTAGTCGACCGCGTAGCCGGCCGCGGCCAGGAGGTCCCGGGAGGCGCGGCCCAGCTCCGCCGAGACCATGGGATCCGCCGTGCCGTGGGCCTGGAAGATGGGGACGGCGCGGTTGGCGGCCGACGCCTCCGCGGCGAGCGCGTCGGGCAGCGGCAGGTAGGCGGAGAGGCACATGAGGCCGGCCAGCGCCTGGGGGTGCCGCAGGCCGCCGAAGAGCGCCATCGCGCCGCCCTGCGAGAAGCCGGCGAGCACGACGCGACGCGCGGGCACCCCGCGATCGGCCTCCCGCGCCACGAGCTCGTCGATCCACCCGGCCGATTGCCGGATCCGCTTCTCGTCCTGGTCGCGCGCATCGAACCCGTACACGTCGTACCAGGCCCGCATGATCAGGCCGCCGTTGACCGTTACGGGGATTCGCGGGGCGTTGGGGAACACGAACCGGACGCGGAGCTCCCCCGGCAGCCCGAGCTGCGGCGCGAGGCCGTAGAAGTCGTTGGCGTCCGCACCCAGCCCGTGCATCCAGATGACGGACGCGTCCGCGGGACCGGCCGGCTCGAGGTCGAGCGTCTCCAGATGGGGCTTGCTGCTCAACGGATCGCTAGTCGAGGAGGACGGCGTCGCCGATGCGCGAAATCCGGGCGTCGAAGTGCTCCACCAGCAGATCCCGGCGCGCCAGGACCCGTTCCCGCTCCTGGCGCGTGAGGATGTCGTCCATCGCCTCCTCGAGCGACTCCGGCGTCAGGGCGCGCATTCCCTCCAGCAGGCCACGGCTGATGCGGGTCAGGCGCTCCGGCTTCGAGATCTCGACATCGGGCCGGAACGCCCGCGTGTGGTCGATGAGCCACAGCTTCCAGTCCGTCGTCCAGAGGGAGTTGCCGGGGTTCCGGTCCCGGTTCTGGATCAGCTCGTCGAAGGCGTACATCGTGTAGAACTGCGAGTAGGCGTCCTGCGGGTTCGGGGGAAACGCGCGCTGCTCGATGCGGTCCCGCTCGCTCATCGCCACGTCGTCGACCCACCAGGTGACGGCGGCCGGGTCGCCGTTGACCCTCCGCGAGACCGACATCGGCACGTTGTCCATGCCCAGGAGCACGGCGAGCCGATAGGCGCCGATGTTGTACCGGTAGGAATCGCGGAAGTTGAGCTCCACCCGCGCCCCGGCCGCAACGAACGTGTCGCGCGCGATGTCGACGGACTGGATGTGGACGTCGTGCGTGATCCGGCCGTAAGACGCGGACGCCCGCCGCGATCCGGTTACGCCGACGTCGAGGCGGTCCAGATCCGACAGATCGGCGTTGAGCAGGAACTCCTCCATCTCCTCCGGCGAAAGCGGAGGAGCCGCCGCGTCCTGGGCGAGCGGGGCGGCGGCGGAGACGAAGGCCACCACGACGGCGAGGGCGACTGCGAGCAGGTAACGCGGCTTCCGCATGTACGGCCTCCCTATGTACGGTCTGCTGAGCCAACCCGCGAGACGACTCCGGACCCGGCGGTGCGACGGGGGAGCGCGCAGACCGCCAAGCGTCGGTCGACGGCTCCGCGCCGCCCCCCGTGGCGAGGCGGCGCGGTTCCCGCCGCGCAGGCTCTACGAGCGCACCTCATCCGCGGCGCGTGGACCATCGCCCAGAGCGCCACCGGTCTTCCCCGCTACGGCCGGGACCTCGGCGGCGAAGATGCCGCTGAAAACGTCCTGCAGCAGGGTCGTGCGTTCCGACAGCACCGCGAACAGGTCGTCGCGCTCCGCGCGCAGCACGCGGCACGCCCGCACCGCCGTGCCACGGCAGCCGGAAAGCGCGCCCGCGAGCGTCTCGGCGACGAGCATCATCCCGCCCGGCCCCACGACCACCGGCCCGTCGCCGTCGGACTCGAGCTGCACGATGCCGTCGAGGACGAGGCAGAGCGACGCCGCGTCGTCGTCGCGGAACAGCGTCTCCCCCTCCCACAGCGAGAGCTCCCGCCCCGCACCGATCAGCGCCAGCAGGTCGCCCACCGCGGCGCGCGACAGCAGTGGGTGCTGGCGGACGAGCATCGCCTTGTCGAAGGGCTGCAACTCGGAGCTCGGCGGCTCGACGGCCGGCAGGTGCGCGGGGCGGCCGTTGCCGTGTCCGTCCGCAGTGCCGAGGAGCAACCGGAACAGCCCCTGGGCCAAGCGGATGTCGTCGGCCACCATCGCCATGAAGTCGTCGGCCCGGATCCGGAACGCGAGCCCAGCGTC
>JAPOVI010000122.1 GCA_026708265.1 Acidobacteriota bacterium | reverse complement strand
ATGGTTGCGCCGTTCGGCGTCCCGGTCCCGCCCGCCGTGGTGGGGTTCAGGCGGGACGAGGCGCGCGCGGCGGCCGAGCGCCTCGTCGGCCGGGTCGTCGTCAAGGCGCAGATACACGCCGGCGGCCGCGGCAAGGGCGGGGGTGTGCGGGTCGTCGCCGGCCCGGACGAGGCCGCGCAGGCGGCGGTCGCGATGCTCGGGAGCACGCTCGTCACGCCGCAGACCGGCCCGGCGGGTCGCACGGTGGGGCGCCTGCTGATCGAGGAGGCGCTCGACATCGCCTCGGAGCTCTATCTCGGGCTGCTCATCGATCGAGAGGCACGGCGGCTCGCCCTCATCGCCAGCTCGGCCGGCGGGATGGAGATCGAGGAAGTCGCGGCCGCGACACCCGAGCGCATCCACCGCGAGACGGCGTCGGGAAGCGGACTGCCGGCGTTCCGGGCGCGGCGGCTCGCCTTCCGGCTCGGCCTGACGGGACGGGCGGCGCTCGGGGCGGCGGGCGTCATGGTGGCCGGCGCGCGGGCGTTTCGCGACCTCGACGCGTCGCTCGTCGAGATCAATCCGCTCGTCGTGACCGCGGACGGCTCGGTGCTGGCCCTGGACGCGAAGGTGACGCTCGACGACAACGCGCACTATCGGCATCCGGGCCATGCGGAGTTGCGCGACCCCGCGGAGGAGGACTCCCTGGAGGTCGAGGCCTCCCGCCACGGCCTGAGCTACATCCGTCTGGACGGCACCATCGGCTGCATGGTGAACGGTGCGGGGCTCGCCATGGCGACGATGGACATCATCAAGCTCGCCGGAGGGGAGCCGGCCAACTTCCTGGACGTCGGCGGCGGGGCGAACGCCGGCCAGATCCGCCAGGCGTTCCGCATGCTGCTCTCCGACCCTCGGGTGAAGGCGGTCCTCATCAACATCTTCGGCGGCATTCTCCGCTGCGACGTGCTGGCGGAAGGCGTGATCGCGGCAGTGCGGGACCTCGACGTCCGCCTGCCGGTGGTCGTTCGCCTCGAGGGGACCAACGTGGCGGAGGGTCGAGCGGCGCTCCTCGGCAGCGGCTTCGACTTCACGACCGCCGGCACGATGGACGAGGCGGCGGCCCGGGCGGTGGCGCTCGCGGCAGGGTAGGCACCGATGGCGGTCCTCGTCGATCGACACACACGCCTGCTCGTCCAGGGGCTGACCGGCCGCGAAGGGACCTTCCACGCGCGGCAGGCGGCGGAGTTCGGCACCACGGTCGTCGGGGGGGTCACGCCGGGCAAGGGGGGCGCGACCCACGACGGTTGGCCGGTGTTCGACACCGTGGCCGACGCGGTCCGGGAGACGGGCGCCAATGCGTCGGTGATCTTCGTTCCGCCGCGGGCCGCCGCCGACGCGATCCTCGAGGCGGCGGACGCCGGGCTGCCGCTCGTCGTCTGCATCACCGAGGGCGTCCCGACGCTGGACATGCTGGGTGTGGTGCGGCGGCTCGACGGGGGCGGGACGCGGCTCGTCGGCCCGAACTGTCCGGGCGTCCTCAGCGCCGGCCAGGCGAAGGCGGGGATCATACCGGGCCACATCAGCCGGGAAGGCCGGGTGGGCATCGTCTCCCGGAGCGGGACCCTGACCTACGAGGCGATGCACCAGTTGACCCGGCTCGGCCTCGGGCAGTCGACGTGCATCGGAATCGGCGGCGATCCGCTCATCGGCACCAGCTTCGTCGACGCGCTGCGCCTCTTCGGCGCGGACGCCGACACGGAAGCGGTGGTGCTCATCGGCGAGATCGGCGGTTCGGCGGAGGAGGAGGCGGCCGCCTTCATTCGCCAAGGGTTCGGCAAGCCGGTGGTCGGGTTCGTCGCGGGGCTGACCGCGCCGCCGGGGCGGCGGATGGGGCACGCGGGAGCCATCATCTCCGGCGGGCGCGGAACCGCGGCCGACAAGATGGCCGCTCTCGAGGGGGCCGGCGTGCGCGTGGTCCGGAGCCCCGCCGAGATCGGATCCGCCGTCGCAGGCATAATCCGTGCATGATGGTTCTTTTCATGAAATAATCCGGGGTTGGCGCGGCGCGAGAACGGGCATCTGGCGCGCGTCTCCGTGGAAGGCGGCAGGCTCAACAACGTCGAGGCGATTGCATGGCACCCGAGGTCGCGGTCCAGGAAGCTCCCTCCCAACCTACAACCCGCCGGATCGTCAACGACTTCAGCATTCAGGTCGCGACCGTCAACGGCTCGGGGAGCCAGACGGCGAACCTGGTGCTGCTGCGCTCCATCTTCCGGATGGGCATCCCCGTCTCGGGCAAGAACCTCTTCCCCTCGAACATCGCCGGACTGCCCACCTGGTACACGATTCGGGCGAACCGCGACGGCTACATCGCGCGCAAGCAGGAAATCGACTTCCTGGTCGCCATGAACGCCCAGACGGCGCAGGAGGACGTGGTGTCGCTCCGGCCGGGCGCCGCCGTCGTCTACGACGAGCCGCTCAATCTGGCCACCCTGCGCGACGACCTCACGTTCTACCCCGTGCCGTTCGACAAGCTGGTCGCCGGCGTGTGCCGCGACGCCAAGCTCCGTCGCCTCGTGCGCAACATGATTTATGACGGCGTGCTGGCGAGCCTGCTCGAGATCGATCGCACGGAGATGGAGCGAGCGCTCGAGAAGCAGCTCGGGCGGAAGCCGAAAGCCGTGGCCCTCAACCGGGAGGCGCTCGACGTCGGCTTCGCATACGCCGAGCAGCACTTCGAAAAGCGCGATCCGTACTTCGTCGAGCCGATGGACGCCACGGCCGGCCAGGTGCTGATCGACGGCAACGCCGCCGCCGCCATCGGGGCGATGATGGCCGGAGTCACCGTCGTCACCTGGTATCCCATCACGCCATCGTCGTCGCTCTGCGAGACCCTCATCGACTATCTCCGGCAGCACCGCATCGACAAGGACACCGGCAAGGCGACCTTCGCCGTGGTGCAGGCCGAGGACGAGATCGCCGCCATCGGCATGGCGATAGGGGCCGGCTGGGCGGGCGCACGCAGCATGACGTCCACCTCCGGACCGGGCGTCTCGCTGATGAGCGAGTTCGCAGGGCTCGGCTACTACGCCGAAGTGCCGGCGGTCATCTTCGACGTGCAGCGGGTGGGGCCGTCGACGGGGCTCCCGACCCGCACCGCGCAGGGCGACGTGCTGTCGACCGCGTTCCTCTCGCACGGCGACACCCGTCATCTCATGCTGTTCCCCTCGTCGGTCGAGGAGTGCTACTCGATGGCCATCGAGGCGTTCGATCTCGCGGAGCGCTTCCAGACGCCGGTCTTCGTGATGAGCGACCTCGACCTCGGGATGAACACCTGGATGTCGCAGCCGTTCCGCTACCCGGAGAAGCCGCTCGACCGGGGGAAGGTGCTCGATGCCGAGACGCTCGACCGGATCGGCAAGTTCGGGCGCTACCGGGACGTGGACGGCGACGGCATCCCCTACCGCAGCGTCCCCGGCGACTCGATGCCGGCGTACTTCTGCCGCGGCTCCGGCCACAACGAGTGGGCGCAGTACAGCGAGCGCCCCGACGACTACCGGAAGAACATAGACCGGCTGCGGTCGAAGCTCGAGACGGCGCGCAACTGGCTGCCGGCGCCCGTGGTCACCATCAACCGCAAGGCGTCGATCGGCGTCATCGCCTACGGGACGACGCACTGGGCGGTCGTGGAGAGCCGCGACCAGCTCGTCAACGAGGAGGACGTCCAGACCTCGTACTACCGCGTCTGCGCCTATCCGTTCCGGGACGCGCTGACGTCCTTCATCGAGCGGCACGACCGCGTGTACGTCATCGAGCAGAACCGCGATGCGCAGATGCTGTCTCTCATGAAGCTCGATCTGGCGCCGGAGCTGGCCGGGCGGCTGCGCAGCGTGCTGCACTTCAGCGGCCACCCCATCGACGCGCGGACCATCACCGAGAGCATTCTGATCCAGGAGGGCTACCGGGTCGAGACGACCCGGGCCGAGCCGTCGGACGTGCCGCAGAGCGCGGGCGTCGGGGGCGAGTAACGCGTCCGTCGAGGCGCACGAAAGGGCGACGTGGCGACCGTTGGAACACCGGCGGCGGGGAAGGGCAAGGTCAACCGCATCGGACTGGCGTCGCAGGAATACCGCGGCACGAAGACGACGCTGTGCGCCGGGTGCGGCCACAACGCGATCTCGGAGCGCATCATCCACGCCTGCTTCGAGATGGGCATCGATCCGGATCGCGTGGTCAAGCTGTCGGGCATCGGCTGCTCGAGCAAGAGCCCGGCCTACTTCCTGGGCACGGCGCACGGATTCAATGCGGTCCACGGCCGCATGCCGTCGGTCGGCACCGGGGCGATGCTGGCGAACCGGCGGCTCGTGGCCGTCGGGGTGAGCGGCGACGGCGATACCGGCGCGATCGGCATCGGGCAGTTCGTCCACCTGATGCGCCGCAACCTGCCCATCATCTACATCATCGAGGACAACGGCTGCTACGGTCTGACCAAGGGACAGTTCTCCCCGACCGCCGACCTCGGATCGACGCTGAAGACCGGCGTCGTGAACGACCTGCCGCCCATCGACACCTGCGCGCTCGCCATCGAGCTGGGCGCCTCGTTCGTCGCGCGCTCGTTCTCGGGCGACAAGAAGCAGCTGTCGGCAGTCCTCAAGGCCGCGCTCAGTCACCGGGGCACGGCCATGCTGGACGTTCTGTCGCCGTGCGTCACGTTCAACGACCATGAAGGGTCGACGAAGAGCTACGCGTACGCGAAGAGCCACGACGACCCGCTCGGGGAGCTCGACTTCGTGCCGTACTTCGAGGAGATCGACGTCGAGTACGAGCCCGGCACGACGCACGAGGTGGAGCTGCACGACGGTTCCACGCTGTACCTGACGAAGCTCGCCGAGGACTACGACCCGCGCAACAAGCTGCAGGCCCTGTCGGTCCTGCAGGAGACGAGATCGCGGGGAGCGTTCGCGACCGGCCTCATCTACGTCGAGCCGACGAAGCCGGATTTCATCGAGATGCTGAATCTCGTGGACGAGCCGCTCGCGTCCCTGCCGCAGGAGCGCGTGCGCCCGCCGGAGCCGGTGCTCGAGGCCATCATGGACGACCTGCGGTGACCTCATGCAGCGGACGCTCGCCATCATCAAGCCGGACGCCGTGGAGCACCGCCTCATAGGCTCGATCGTCAGGCGAATCGAGGCCGAGGGCTTTCGCATCGCGGCGATGCGCCTCGTACGACTGACTCGCGGAGAGGCCGCAGCGTTCTACGACGTGCATCGGGAGAAGCCTTTCTTCGACTCCCTCACCAGCTTCATGTCGTCCGGCCCGGCCGTCGTGCTCGCGCTCGAGGCATCCGATGCGATCGTGCGCTGGCGGCGGGTGATGGGCGCCACCAATCCCGGCGAGGCGGAGCGGGGCACTCTACGCCACGAGTTCGGGACGTCCATCGAGCACAACGCGACGCACGGGTCGGACGCGCCCGAAACCGCCGCCGCCGAGCTCGCCTTCTTCTTTCGGGGGGTCGAGTTCGCCCGGTAGCCCCGCAGTCGGCGCGCCCCGACGGGCGCGTTCACCTGGCCCGCCAGGAGTCGGCGCCGCGCGGGCAGCCGCCGCGGGCGTCTCGCCGCGAGCGGCCGGGCTCCCGACACGGAGGACGCGGCATGGGCCGACTGCTGGTCGTCGTCGGTCTCCTCCTCGTTGCGGGGGGAGCGCTGCTCATGGCGGGCGTGCCGCTGGGACGTCTGCCGGGCGACCTGGTCTTCCGGCGCGGGAACACGACGCTCTACCTCCCGCTCGCCACCTGCGTGCTGGCCAGCATCGTGCTCACCCTCCTCCTCGCCTTCCTGCGCCGATGAGCGCCGACGGAGGCCCGACCGGCGCCCTGGGCGGCACCCGTCGGGAGGCCGGATCCGTCCCCGTCCCGCCTTGCTGCGAACGACACGTCCGTAGTATTATTCGGTGCCCGTCAGGCGATCGCTGGTGCAGGATTGGCATTCCGGAAGGGCGGATGCCATGCATCGCGGCGCAGCTGGGCACGTTCGCGGTTCCCCCAAAGACGTACGAATGGACAAGCTGGTTGAGCGCGAGTCCGGGCTGCGTGCGAGTCGCCTCGCAAAGGCCCCCGCGCTGGCGGTTCAGTTCTTCCTGATACCGCTCGCGGTGGTCGGGGTCATCGTGCTCGTCTACGGGGGCTTCCGGGCGCTGGTGACGACCGAGCGAACGCCCGAGGAATTTCTGAGCGACGTGCGTACGGGAGGCCGGGAGCGCCGCTGGCCAGCCGCCTTCGAGTTGTCGCGCCTGCTCGCCGATCCGCAGACCGAGGTCCGGCATCCGAACATCGGGGCCGCCATCGTGCAGGCGTTCGTCGACTCCGAAGGCGACGACCCCCGCGTGCGCCAGTACCTGGCCCTGGCGATCGGGCGGCTCAACAACGCGCCGCCGGACGCGGCCGGCGAGCTCGTGAAGGCGCTCGGCAGTCCCGATACCGAGGTCCGGATCAGCGTCATCTGGGCCCTCGCCTCGCTCGGCGATCCGGGCACCATCGGCGACATCGAAGCGATGTATCTCGCGGACGACGCCGGGGTGCGCAAGATGTCCATCTATGCGCTCGGCGCGTTGCCGGGCGCCGGGCACATGGCCACCCTGCGCAACGCGCTCGACGACGCGGTTGCCGACGTGCAGTGGAACGCCGCCGTGGCGCTGGCGCGGCACGGCCTCGACGACGGCTTGCCCGTGCTGCGACGGATGATCGATCGGCCGTACGTCGAGCGGACGGTGACGCTCGCGCCGACGCCGCAGGATGCGATCGATCCCGTCGCCGCGGTGATGGTGAGCGCGTTGCAGGCGGTGGCGGCGCTCGGGTCGGGCGAGCTGACCGATCAGATCCGGGCGCTGAGCGAGAACGATTCGAGCCTGCGGGTCCGCAACGCCGCGCTCGAGACGCTGGACGCGCTGGCATCCGAGCCTCGGCAGGTCGGGGATGCGGCGCAGGCGATCCGTTGACCGGACGGTGCGTTGCCGGTCGCGACAGGACAGACGGAGCAGGGAGCGACGATGGCCGAGACTGATGGTCCCGTGAACCCGCCGCCCGCCGGTGCCGTGCCGCCGGCGAAGCCGAAGCCGAAGGCTGCCGCCCCGCCCGCGCCCAACCCGGCGCTGGCGGGACGGACGACGACCGCCGCGGCCCGCGGGGCGCCCCGCAAGGCGGCCCCCGCGGCCGACGACAGCTCGCCGCTGATGGGGCGCCGCGGCTGGATCGGGCTGGCGTGGGGCGCCTTCACCGCTTCGTTCGTCGGCTGCATGGTGGGCGGAACGGCCCGTTTCATGTTCCCCAACGTGCTGAACGAGCCGCCGCAGCAGTTCACGATCGGCTTCCCCGGCGACTACGGCGACGGCGTGGACGAGCGCTGGAAGAACGCCTTCGGCGTCTGGGTCGTCCGGACGGCGTTCGATGACTACCACGAGGCGGCCGGCTTCTACGCCCTCCTGGTCACCTGCACGCACCTCGGCTGCACGCCGAACTGGCTGTCGGCCGAGAGCAAGTTCAAGTGCCCGTGCCACGGGAGCGGGTTCCGGCCTACCGGGATCAACTTCGAGGGGCCGGCGCCGCGGCCGCTGGAGCGGGCCCGCATCGTCCTGGCCGATGACGGCCAGATCATGGTCGACAAGTCGAGGAAGTTCCAGGAAGAGCTGGGGCAGTGGACCGACCCCGAGGCCTTCCTGCAGGTATAGGACAGGGCGCTGACGATGGCCGACGCGAAGACGATTGAACCGCAGGAGAGCGCGCTCGTACGTGGGTGGAACTGGCTGACCGAGACGCAGGTCTGGACCTCCATCTTCCGGCATGCGGCCCCGATCAACGACCGCAACCGGGTCCTGGTCATGCTGTCCAACGTGTTTCTGCACCTGCATCCGGTGCGGCTGAAGAAGCACGGCGTGCGCCTGCGCTACACGTGGTGCATGGGCGGGCTGAGCTTCTTCCTGTTCCTGAACCTGACGTTCACGGGCGTGCTGCTGATGTTCTACTACCGGCCGACGCTCGAGTACGCCTACTCGGACATCGTCGGCCTGCGGGAGCACGTCCCGCTCGGGATCATGCGCGAGATGCACCGCTGGGCCGCCCACGCCATGGTCATCACCGTGTGGCTGCACATGTTCCGCGTTTTCATGACCGGGTCGTACAAGCCGCCGCGCGAGTTCAACTGGAACGTCGGCGTCATCATGCTGGTGCTCACGCTGCTGCTCTCGTTCACGGGCTATCTCCTGCCCTGGGATCAGTTGGCCATCTGGGCGATCACCGTCGGCTCCAACATGGCGCGCGCCACGCCCTTCCTCGGCTACGAGGGACCCGGGGCGTCGCTGCTGGCGCTGGGCGACGTGCAGTTGATTCACGCCGCCGCCGACGCCCGCTTCGCCCTGCTGGGCGGGACGTTCGTCGGGGAGGGGGCGCTGCTGCGCTTCTACGTCCTCCACTGCGTCGCGCTGCCTCTCGCCATCGGCTTCCTGATGGCGGTCCATTTCTGGCGCGTACGCAAGGACGGCGGTATCTCGGGGCCGCTCTAAGGGGGAAACTGACCGAAGATGGACGCGATCAAGAGCTTCATCAACATCTTTGCCGACCCGCGGCTGTTCTTCCTCCTGACGGTCGTGGCGCTCTGGCTCATCGTCTGGAAGCGGGAGACCTTCGCGAAGAACGCCGTCGGCTACGGGCTGATGGCGGTGCTCGCGGTGTTCTTCGGGTTCGGGTTGTTCGACGAGAACTTCGTGCTGATCATCGCGAAGCCCGACAACGTGCCGATCGTGGCGCTCATCTTCCTGGTGATCTTCTTCACGTGGTACTCGATGCGCGAGGCCGTGCTCAACGACCAGCGGGTGGAGGCGGGCGACGACGTCATCGAGAAGCAGGAGTCGGACCGGGTCTGGGTCTGGCCCGACCTGGTGTACACGGAGCTGATCTCCCTGATTCTCTGCACGGCCATCCTCGTCGTCTGGTCCATCGGGCTCGAGGCTCCCATCGAGCAACCCGCCAACCCGGCCGCCACGCCGAACCCGTCGAAGGCGCCCTGGTACTTCCTGGGGCTCCAGGAGATGCTGGTCTACTTCGATCCCTGGCTGGCCGGCGTGGTGCTGCCCAGCCTGATCATCGTCGGCCTGATGGCCATCCCGTACATCGACACCAACCCGAAGGGCAACGGCTACTACACGTTCAACGAGCGCAAGGCAGAGATCGTCATCTTCCTCTTCGGGTTCGTCGTCCTCTGGTCGTCGCTCATCGTCCTCGGCACCTTCCTCCGGGGCCCGAACTGGAACTTCTTCGGGCCGTTCGAGTACTGGGACGTCCACAAGCTCGAGGCGCTCACCAACGTGCAGTTGTCCGACTACGTGTGGGTGCGCGGGCTCGGCCAGTCGCTTCCCGACAACATCCTGCTCCGGGAGAGCGTCGGGATCCTGCTCACGCTCGGATACGTGTTCGCGCTGCCGGTGATCCTCGCCCGGACGGTCTTCCGGAACTACTACGAGAAGCTCGGCGCGACGCGCTTCTACGTGACGGTGGTGCTGTTCCTGATGATGCTGTCGCTGCCGGTCAAGATGCTGACCCGGTGGGTGTTCAACCTCAAATACGTCGTCTCGATCCCCGAGTACTTCTTCAACATCTAGCCGCACACCCATGGCTGACAAAAAGAGCGTTGGACACGCCTATAACGTCGACTTCCTGAACGTCGTCTTCGCCGCGTCGTGCCTGTTTCTGTTCCTGACCAGCATCTGGATGATCTGGGACGACTACGACCGCGAGTGGAAGGGCTACCAGCGGCAGTTCGTGCTGCTCGAGTCGGAGGTCACGCGTCTCAACCTGGATGCGGCGCAGGAGGCGGTCGACGAGGGGCGCCTCGAGGAGCTGCGCGCCCAGCGCGCCGAGGCCGAGCAGACCCTGCTGCTGAACCGGCAGCGCGTGGACGAGCTCCAGAGCCAGCTCGAGGGGGTGGAGGCGGAGCTCTATCTCGCCAACCAGAACTTCAACTTCCAGAAGGCGGACTACGACGTCGAACGCTACGCCTTCGAGGAGGTCCAGGCGGAGCACCCCGAGGACGCCGCGGAACTGCGCCCCGCTATCGACGCGATGTACGAGCGCTGGGTCGAGCTGGGGCTCGAGGTGGAGCGCCTCACCGCCAGCCGTGACGACCTCCGGGAGCGCATTCGGGCGTTCACCGGCGGCGTCGCCGACGCGGACACGGAGATCCGGGAGATCACGGCGGAGACGACGCGGCTCGAGGCGCGCCTCGTCGACCTCGAGGTGGACTTCGTCAACGACTACCTGCTGAACGCGCCACTGCTCGACTTCATGGCCCCGACGCTGACGGTCCAGCAGACCATCACGCCGAACGTGGTTGACGACGTGAACTTCACGCGCGTGCCGAAGATGGACCGCTGCCAGACCTGCCACCTGGCGATCGACCGGGAGGGCTTCGAGGACTACCCGCAGCCGTTCCGGACGCATTCCAGTCTCGAGACCTACGTCGGGAGCGCGTCCCCGCATCCGCTCGGCACCACCGGGTGCTCGGTCTGCCACGACGGCATGAGCCAGTCGGTCGGCTTCGTCCACTCGTCGCACACGCCGACGGGCGACGAGCAGACGCATCGCTGGGAAGAGGAGTACGACTGGGCAGTGCCCCACCTGTGGGATTACCCGATGCTGCCGACGGAGATGACGGAGGCCTCGTGCGCCAGGTGCCACAAGGACACCGTGTACGTGCCCGAGGCCGCCAGCCTCAACGTCGCCTACGGACTCTACGAACGGGCCGGCTGCTACGCCTGCCACCGGACCCGCGGCTTCGAGGGCCTGCGCAAGCCGGGGCCGAGCCTGACGCGCATCGGGGCGAAGCTCACGCCGGAGTGGGTCGCGGACTGGATCCGCGACCCACGGGCGGTGAAGCCCAGCACCTGGATGCCGCGCGTGTGGTACAACTCGAACACCGACTCGCCGGAGGACGCGCGCCGGAGCGAGGTCGAGATCGACTCGGTGGTCGCCTACCTGTTTGCCAACTCCGGGGACCACGAGTTCGCGGTGCGGCGCCCGCCGCGCGGCGACCCGGCCCGCGGCGAGGAGATCGTCGCGTCGGTGGGCTGCCTCGCCTGCCACATCGTCGGTGACGAGTCACGCCTCGAGGCGGGTCCGCGGCGCACGTTCGGGCAGCCGCTGCAGAGCATCGGCGACAAGGTGAGCTACGAGTGGCTCTTCGACTGGGTCCGCGATCCGCGGCACTTCAGCAGCGAGACGTTCATGCCGGACCTGCGGCTGACGGACCGCGAGGTGGCCGACGTGGCGGCCTACCTGGAAGGTCTCACCGGGTCCGCGGGGCGGCCGGCGGAGGCCACCTACGAGGACGGCGAGGTCGGTGACGTGCTCCTGGACTACGTCCGCTCCGTCCTGCCGACGGCGGAGGCGGAGGAGCTCGTCGCCGGGATGTCGGTCGAGGAGCAGCAGCTCGACCTCGGGCGGCGCGTCATCGGGCGCTACGGCTGCTATAGCTGTCACGACATCGCCGGGTTCGAGGAGACGCAGCCGATCGGCATCGAGCTCTCCGAGCAAGGGAGCAAGCTCCTGGCGCTGCTCGACTTCGCCTTCGTGCACGACATTCCCCACACGAAGATCGAGTGGTTCAAGCAGAAGATGCGCGACCCGCGGGCGTTCGACCAGAACCGCGTGCTGCAGCCGCTCGAGAAGCTGCGGATGCCCGACTTCGGCATGAGCGAGGAGGAGGTCACGCTCTTCGCGACGGCCATCATGAGCTTCCAGACCGACGTGCAGCCGCTCGCCGCCCAGGTTCCCCGGTCGGCCCGGCACGATGCGCTGCGGGAGGGACGCAACCTGGTCCGGAGGCGGAACTGCGTCGGTTGCCACGAGATTGAAGCGGACGGCGGCGACTATCAGGATCTGCTGGACGACCCGTCGCTGGCGCCGCCGATGCTGACGCCGGAGGGGGCGAAGGTTCGCCCGGAATGGCTCTATGCCTTCCTGCGCGAGCCGATCACGATTCGGCCGTGGCTCGACGTGCGGATGCCGAGCTTCGGGCTCGAAGACGGTCACTGGAACGGGGTGCTCGACTACTTCGCGGCCATCTCCGACGCCGTCGGGCCGTTTCGCACTCACGATCCGGTGACCCTCGCCCAAGTGCCGCCCGAAGGGCGCGAGCTGTTCGACCTGCTGCGCTGCCAGCAGTGCCACGTGCTGGATACGATTCCGGTCGACCAGCCGACCGACAACCTCGCGCCCGATCTGCGCATGGCGTCGGAACGCCTGCAGCCCGACTGGATCCTCGACTGGCTGCGGGAGCCGCTGGCCATTCAGCCCGGCACCCGGATGCCGATGCTCTGGACGGAGCTGCCGGGGTCCTTCTACCCGCAGTTCGGCCAGGACGGGGAGCGGCAGATAGAGGCGATCCGCGACTACCTGCTCACCTTCCGGGGCGGGCCTAGCCCGCTTCGAGCCGGCAACTAGGAGTCTGCGCCGTAGGCTTGCGGCGCAGCACCGTCGCGCGGCGCCGAGTCCCGGCGACTCGTCCGGGGGCGCCAAGCGCGGGGCGCTGACTACAGCGAGCCCCGTGACCGCGGATCCGGGCGTGGCGGGTCCGGGGTCCCGCGTTCTGAGAACCGCCCGGCGCGCTTGCCGTCAGGTGCGCGTGAGGGACGCGTCGACCGTGGTGAGGGTGGCGCCCGCGTCACGCATCTCCGCGGTGGCGCTCCTGCCGCCGGCCGCATCGACCGCAGCGATCGCGTCGGAGACGACCTCGACGCGGAGGCCACGCCGGATCGCGTCGAGCACGGAAGCTCGCACGCAGAAGTCGGTGGCCAGTCCGCAGACCACCAGCTCGCCGACGCCGCCGGCGGCAAGGGCCTCGGCGAGCCCGGTGCCGTCCGGCAGCGTTCCCTCGAAGGACGAGTAGCCGTCCGTGTCGAGTGCCTGTCCCTTGCTCACGATGCGCGCGTCGGCCGGCAGGTCGAGCCCCGGGTGAAACGCGGCCCCCGGGGTGTCCGCCACGCAGTGCATCGGCCAGGGTCCGCCGTTATCGGCGAAGTGGCGGGAACCGGCGGGATGCCAGTCCCGTGAGGCGAAGATGGGATTCCCGGCCGCGGCGTAGCCGTTCATCAGCCGGTTGATCGGCTCGACGACCCGCTCTCCGTCCGGGACCGCGAGGGTCCCGCCGGCGCAGAAATCGTTCTGGACATCCACGACGAGCAGCGCGCGCACAGGGGATCTCGACACCCTTTCACCATAGCATCACCAGGGGAGACGGCCGCCCGCGCCTGCCCCCCTCGCCTCCGACGACGTCCGTCGCGACGCGGCCCGCCGGGAGGGGCCCCCGCGTCGCGGGATCTGGCGTCTGCCGCCCGGCCGTCAGTGCTGCAGGTGCCCGAAGCGCTCCTCGAACGCCGGGGTCGTGCGCAGCCGGACGCGGCCGGAGGCGTCGTCCGCGATCAGGTAGGCCGCGGCGAGCCCGCGCTCGCGAGCCCAACGCAGGCCGGCATCGGCGCCCATCACGTAGAGCGCGGTCGACAACACGTCCGCCACGAACGCCTGCCCGTGCCAGACGGTCACCGATGCGGAATGGAGGACCGGCCGGCCCGAACGCGGATCGAGGATGTGACCGATCCGACGCCCATCGTCCGGGCGCAGGTCCCGATCCGAGGGGCCGCTGGTGGCAATCGATCCGCCCGTCAGGCGGAGTGTGGCCGCCGGCTCCGCGCGCTGCTCCGGATGGGCGACGTCCACCGGCCACGGGCCGTCCGTCCCCGGTCCCGACACCGCCACCTGGCCGCCGAAGTCGACCAGCCAGGCGCCCTCCGTGCCCGGGTCCGCGCGGCGCACGCGATCCAGCGCCTCCCCCTTGCCGAACGCGCCGGCGTCGAGCGTCACCGGAGCCCGGCGGGCGACGGTGCACGCGGCCCGATCGAACGCGATGTGCCGGAAGCCCGCCGCCGCCTCGTCCGGACGCGAGCCGCCGGGGGGCGGCCCCGAACCGCGCAGGCCCCAGGCGTCGACGAGACGCCCGACGGCGGGGTCGAACGTCCCCCCGGTCGCAGCGTGCCAGTTCGCCAGGCGGGCGAGCAGGTCGCAGGTGGCTTCCGGCACGGGGAGCGGAACCCCGATCCCTTGCCGGTTCAGCCGGCTCAGGACGCTGTCGTCCCGCCAGGTGCTGAGCTCCGCCTCCGTCGCCTCCACGACCTGCACCATCCGCTCGAGTCGCTGGAGGCCGGTCTCGCGGTCCCGCGTCTCGGCGACGAAGCGGGCCAGCGTGCCCATGAGGTAGACGGTGCGCTCGACCGGCTGCGGGCGCTCCGCACTGGGCGCACCTCGCTCGCCGCCCGCGGTCTCCACGAGCCATGCCCCCGCGGCGAACCACCACCCCGCGACCAGCGCGAGGCAGACCACCGAGCGGCGCCTGGGGCGGGGCTGCGTACCGCGCCTGGGGCCGCGCTCCGGAGCGCGCCCGGCCCCGGGGCTCAGGACGGCTCCTCCGGCGGCCGGCCCGTGCCCATCTCCTCCACCAGCGCCAGCAGGGCCGACAGATCGCCGCGGCCGAGTCCCCGGCCGTGAAGGCCGTTGATCGACTGCATGGTGACGGCCCCGGCGGGCAGGGCGACCCCGAGCTCGTGGGCGAGCCTCAGCACGATGTCGAGATCCTTGTGGTAGAGGCGGCTCTCGATGCCGGCCGCGAAGTCCCGGCGCACCATGCGGTCGCCGAAGAAATCGAGCACGCGGCTCGACGCCATCCCGTCGAGCATGGCCTTCCGGACCCTCCCCGGGTCGAGCCCGCTGCGCCGCGCCAGCGTCAGAGCCTCTGCGACGCCCTGCGCCGTGACGAGCAGCAGCAGTTGGTGGCACGCCTTGGTCGCCTGTCCGGCCCCCGACCCACCCATGTGGCGGACCTTCGTGCCCACGCATTCGAGCAGCGGCCGGACGCGCTCCAGGATCTCGGCCTTGCCACCGACCATGATTGACAGGGTGGCGTCCCGCGCCCCCTGCGGTCCGCCCGAAACCGGCGCGTCGAGCATCTCGATGCCGCGCTCGCCCAGCGTCGCCGCGATACGGCGCGTCGCCTGGGGATCGATGGTGCTGGTGTCGATCACGACCGCGCCCGGCCGGGCGCCGTGGACCACGCCGTCGTCGCCGAGCAGCACGCCCTCGACGTCCGACGTGCCGGTCACCATCGTGAAGACGACGTCGCACCCGGCGGCCAGTGCCGCGGGGGTCTCCGCGGAGGCAGCCCCCCGATCGACCACGGGCGCCGCCGATGCCGCCCGGCGCACGTAGACCGTGACCGCGTGCCGCCCGCGCAGCAGATTGAGAGCCATGGGGCGCCCCATGGCCCCGAGGCCGATGAATCCGACTCGCATGGGCAGATCCTACCGTCCCCCGACCGGGCGATCGGCCGGGTGTCCGCGCGTGGGCCGGCAACGCGGGAGTTCCGGCGCCGGGAGTCTGCGCGCGCGCTACAATCGCCTCGGTCCCCGCGGCGGCCGGCCGCTCCCGGCGTGCGCCGGCGGGGCACGGAGCAGACCATGAGCGTTGCGTCCCGGCTTCGCGGCATCCGGTTCCTCGTCGAGGAGTCGTCACCCGACGAGGTCGTCATTCCCGACGACATGGGCGCGGACGAGCGCCTCCTGATGCGATCCATCGAGGAGTTCGCGGCGCAGGAGGTCGCCCCCCATCTCGAGCGCATCGAGCAGCGCGACGAGGAGGTCATCCTGCCGCTCTTCCGCAAGGCCGCGGACCTCGGCATCTTCATGGCGGAGGTGCCGGAGGAGCACGGCGGGCTGGGCCTCAACGTCCTCGCGATCGCCGGCATGAGCGAGAAGCGTTCCGCGTTCGGCGGCCTGGCCTCCACCGTCTTCGCGCACCAGGGCATCGGCACGCTGCCGCTCATCAACTTCGGCACCGAGGCGCAGCGGGCCCGCTACCTCCAGCGGTGCATGGACGGACGCATCATGGCCGCGTTCGCCCTGACGGAGCCGGGGTCGGGTTCGGACGCGATGAACATCCGCACCTCGGCGGTCCTCGACGAGCGCGGCACGCACTACGTCGTCAACGGCGCGAAGCAGTGGATCACCAACGCCGGCTGGGCCGACCTGTTCATCCTGTTCGCCAAGGTGGACGGGACGAGGTTCACCGCCTTCCTGCTCGAGCGCGAGACGCCGGGGTTGACCGTCGGCCCCCACGAGCGACTTCTCGGGCTCCACGGCTCGTCGGTCTGCGCCCTGACGCTCGAGGACGTGGCCATCCCGGTGGAGAACGTGCTCGGCGAGATCGGCAAGGGGCACCGGGTGGCGCTCTGCACGCTCAACCTCGGGCGGATGAAGGTGGGCGGGAACTGCGCCGGGACGTCGGAG
>JAPOVI010000283.1 GCA_026708265.1 Acidobacteriota bacterium | reverse complement strand
GAGCTTGCGCCGCGGCACGCACTCCGTTGGCGTTCTGCGGCGCAAGCTCCTAGCCCGCCGTTCGTCGCCGCGATCGCAAGGTCGCGCTGCGGCTCCGCACGGCGCCAAACCCAGTCCTTCAGGAGTCCGCGCCGTTCTGGCGGTGCAGACTCCCGGCCGCCTGACCTGACGGTCGCGCAGGGAGTCTCGCCGGCGCGGGACTCCCGCGCGTCCGTCTTCACTGAATCCTCGGCTGGATCTGCGAGGCCTCGTCGCCGCGCATCCCCTGCGGCTGCCGTCTCGAACCAGGACAGCCCGAAAGCGGTCCTTCAGCCAACCGCACTGGCTCTCGGTTGCCGTGCACCAAGCCTTGACGCTGGGGCGCCCGTTTGGTCTAGTGGGAAGGTCATGCTGTCGTTGAAGCGGCCCGCGGCGGTCGCGGCGGCGCTCGTCGCGGTGGCGGCCCTGGGTGCGACAAGCGTCCTCCTGCACGGGCACGACCCCGACGCGTGGGACGGCAGCCACGCCGACTGCGATGCCTGCCACTTGCGGCATCTCCCGGTGATCGAGGCGGACAGGGCTCCCGCACCGCCCGCGCCCGATCGTGTCGCGCACGCCGTCGAGTCGATTCGCCCGCAGTGCGAACGAGGCGCCGTGCTCGGCATCCGGCCCACTCGCGGCCCACCCGCGTAGTACCTACCCCCTTCCGTTCGGTCGCGACTCACGCGTACCGGACGCTACCCCGGGTTCGGCGGGGTTCTTTGCGCACATCGCGTCCGCGGAGCGCATTCCATGACGAAGTCCGTGCAGGTGCATCTCGGCGCCGTGCAGGAAACCCTGCGGATCCCGTTGCTCGCCCGCGCCAGGGAGACGGAGCGACGGCGAGGCCTGCTGCGCGACCCGCGGGCGGTTGAGCTCGTGCGCAGCCTCGACTACGACTTCGACAAGTGGGAGGGCGGGCGGAGCCTGAAGGGCGCGATGCTCCGCGCACGCATGTCCGGATGCCCGGCGCGCCATAGTCGAGATCGCACAGCGTTTCCCCGGCGCCACCATCGCCTTCGACACCACGGGCTCCCGGATGGTCGACACGCAGGACCGGCATGACGCCATGCGGCACCTCCCGCGCGAGAGCTGGTTCCGCTGGAAGTGCGACGACCCGCGCGAGATCGAGTCGTGGGGCGCGAACCTGCGGCTCGCAGCGTCGAAGACGTTCCTCGACGCCGATCGCGACCTTCTGGATCGAGTGCCGCTGCTGCTTCGCCTGGCGGCGCGCTACGCCCCTGTCCTGCTGCGGGGGCAGGCTTCTTCGTATCGGCTGAATCTCGCCAGGGTGAGGGCGGCACGCGGGCCGGGACCGACGGCGGCGGGGCAGAGGCCCAACTCGCTGATCCCGTACACGGCCGCGGGCGGCTTCCCCGGATTCGACGCACTCATCGCGAACGCGGGGAGGTCCGCGTTGCGCGGGGTGGAGGGCGAGTCGGAGTACTACGTCACCGGCGCGCTGAACCTGTTTGTCTCGCTCGGCGTTACCGACTCGGAGTTCATCGACTTCGTGCTCGACGGCACCGATCTCGCCGGGCGAGCCTTCCCCCAGTCGCCGGCCTGGAACGGCGCCCTCGGACTCGGCTGGCGCGACCCGCGCGGCTGGCTCGCCAGCGGGACCTTCAGTTACCCGGACGACGCCTACACGGAGATCGCGGCGCCCGTCTTCACGCAGGTTTCGAGCCGCCGCCTCCTGGGCGGCCGTGTCGGCTACGAGAGATCGGGATGGTCGGTCTATCTCTGGGGCAAGAACCTGCTCGACGACCAGTACGAGCTGGCGCTGTTCGACGGGCGGCTTTTCGGATTGGGAGGAGTCTACGGACGGATGGCCGACCCGCGCGCCGCCGGAGCCGGCGTGGACTTCGACTGGTAGCGATGGTCTCGGATCGGAGTGCCCGGGGACGCTGTCCCTGGCCGGACTGCCGGTGGATGACCGGCGCTGGGAGCACGAAATGGACAACGCCAACGAGGGTCTGCAAGTCACCCAACTGACGAAGACCTACCCGGGCGGAATTCGCGCCCTGGATCGGGTCGATCTGACGGTCGGCCCCGGCCTCTACGGACTGCTGGGCCCGAACGGCGCCGGGAAGAGCACCCTGATGCGGACCCTGGCCACGTTGCAGAAGCCCGACAGCGGGTCGATCACGCTGGACGGGGTCGACGCGCTCGCCGACCCGGACTACGTGCGCCGGCGGTTGGGGTACCTGCCGCAGCACATCGGCACCTACCCGACCGTCACGGGGCGGCAACTGCTCGATCGCTTCGCTTGGCTCAAGGGCAGGACGGACCGGCGGGAGCGGCGGCAGGAGGTGGCGCAGCTCCTGGAACGGGTCAACCTCCGCGCGGACGCGGACCGCGCCGTGGCCACCTACTCCGGCGGCATGCTGCGCCGCTTCGGCATCGCCCTTGCCCTCGCCGGCAGCCCGCGACTCCTCATCGTCGACGAGCCGACGGCGGGTCTCGACCCGGCGGAGCGCAGTCGCTTCCACCGTGTGCTGGCCGACATCGCGGCCGACAACGTCGTTCTGCTGTCGACGCACATCGTCGACGACGTCGAGAGCCTCTGCGAGCGGCTGTCGATCCTCGCCGGCGGGCGGATCGTCGCCGAGGGCACGCCGGTCGCCCTGACCGAGCCCCTCGAAGGCCGCCTGTGGTCGCGGGTGGTGCCCCGTGGCGAGCCGCTGCCCGACGACGCGCTGCACGCCTCGGCGACGCCGGTGGGTGCGCTGGTCATCGTCGAGGCGGCGGGCTCGCCCGGGGAGGTCTGGGCGCCTCACGCGCCGCGCCTGGAGGACGTCTACCACGCGGCCATCGCGCGCGCGGGCGTCCGGGACGAGGAGGCGGTGGCGTGAGCACGCTGCGCTTCGCGGCGGCCGAGGCCTGGTACGAGTTCCGCGCCGGCTGCCGGGGGCCGCTCATCCCGATCGCGTTCCCCGGGATGATCGGCTACCTGATGCTGGTGCTGCTGAACGCGGACTACCTGCGCGATTTCGGCGCGACGGACCTGCCGCGCAACAGCCCGCACCTCGTCTACCTGATGATTGCCGGGCAGGCGATCTGGCTGCTCTTCGCCTGGGCCTGGCTCTTCGCGCAGGTAGTCGTGCGCGATCGGGCGGCCAGCCTGCACGAGGTGGTCCTCTCGGCGCCCCTCTCGCTTCGGGCGCTCCTCGCCGCCCGCTACCTCGGCGCCGTGGGCCTTGCCTGCGTGCTGTCGCTGGCCACGGGCATCGGGTTCCTGCTGGTTCCCCCCCTCGGCGCGCTCGGCGTGTTCCCTCCCGACACGGTCGGACCGCAGCCGTTCTTCGCGATCGGCCACGCGTTGCTCATCCTGACCCTGCCGTCGGCGGTGGGGACGGGCGCCCTGTTCCTGTGCGCCGCCATCCGGACGCGGGGGGTGGGCGGGCCGTTCGCGTGCGCGGCGGCCATCATGCTGGTGTGGATGGTCGCCATGGTGGTGGTGCGCGGGGGCGACGCGGACCCGGGGATTGCGTCGCTCCTCGATCCGTCCGCGTTCGCGGAAGTGGAGGAGCAGTCGAACCGGTGGACGCCGCGCGAGAAGGCCGTGGGCGTTCTGGAGGTGACGCCGCCGCTCCTGGCCAACCGCCTGCTCTGGGTGTTTCCCGGACTGCTCCTGTTGATCGTCATGCTGCGCGGGGTGGAGCGCGAGAGGCTGACGCTGGAGCGGGCACCACCGGCGCGCGGACCGGGCGGCGCCGCGGACGGGCGGCGGCCGGATCCGGAGGCTCCCGGCATTCCACCGCTCGGCCCGCCCGCGACGCCTTCGTGGTTGGGCGCCACGTGGAGCGAAGCGGTCTGGCACTTCGTCCTCTCGTTCCGCGGCTGGGCCGCGCCGCTCGCGCTCCTCATCCTGGCCGCCATGGGCGTCGGCGGCGCGTTCATCCACGTCGTCCTGCACGCGGACGGCCCCCTTCACCCCCGTCCGCACCTCGTCGGCCCGCTGCTGATCGAGTTCTACTACCTGATCATCGTGTTCATGGTGGCCGGGTTCGTGGGCACCATGGCGCGCCGGGACGACCGCGCCGGCTACGGAGAGGTCGCCGACGCCGCTCCCGCCCCGCTCGGCAGCCGCGTGGCCGGCCGGGCCCTGGCGGCGGCCGCCGTCACCGTCCTGTTCGCCCTGGCGCCGGTGCTCTCGGTGTGGATCGTGGTTGCCCTCGCAGTCCCCGACGCCTTCAGCCTGCTCGACCCCGTGCTCTACTTCGGGCTGCTGCTCGCGCCGTCCCTGCTGGAGGTGTGCGCACTCGTGCTGCTGGCCCACGCGCTGATCCGTCACGCGGGAGCGGCGCACGCGGTAGGCGTGATCTTCGCGTTCTTCATCGTGGTCAACAACGAGCTCGGCATCACGGCCTACCCGCCGGCGAAGCTCGGCGTTCCGCCGAGCGTCACCCTGTCGGAGTTCTCCGGTTGGGCGCCGTGGCTGGGCTACGTGCTGACCGCCGACCTCTTCAAGGTGGCCGTCGCGGCGGCCCTCGTCGCCGTGGCGTGGCTGGCCTGGCCGCGCGGGACCGCGCTCACCGTGCCTCTCCGCTGGCGAGCCGGCGCGAGGAGGCTCGCCGGCGCGGCGGGTGCGCTGGCGGCGGGCACGGTCGTGCTGGTCGCCGGGCTGCACACGGTATTGCACGACCGGCTCGTGAGCCGGGGCGGCTACGAGTCCGCCGCCGCCGAAACCGCAGACGACGCCGCGTGGGAGGCGCGCTGGTGGGCCGCGGCAGCGCCGTTCGCCATCGCCGGCGGAGAAGCGACCATCACCGTCGACCCGGCTGCACGGCGGGCGACCGCCCGCTGGCGCCTCGACGGCGTCCGCTCGCGCTCCCGGACCCTGCACGGCTCGCTTCCCCACGGCGCCGAGATTTCGCGTGCGGCCGTCGATGGCCGAGAGGCGCCCGTGACGGTAGCGTCGGACCATTTCGCCCTGGCGCTCGATGCCTGCGGGCCGACGAGTACGGAACCGGCGAGCGACGCGCGCACCCCGCGCGTGCCCGAACCATCGGAATCGGGCGCCGGGGGGGCCGAGGAAGAAGGCTGCACGGTCGAGCTGGAGGTCGTCGCCCGCGGAGACGGGTGGTCGGCCGAGGGAGAGAGCCCCTGGCTGCACCCCTCCGGGGTATGGCTCCGCGCCGTCGACCTGTTGCCGGCGCTCGGCCACGATCCCGATCGGCTGGTGCGCGCGCCCGACCAGCGGGCGGTCCACCGCCTGGATGCCGTCCCCGGGGACGCCGCGGCGGGCGCGCTGGCGCCCGCGGCGGGTGTGGCGCCGGCCGGCGACTGGCGCTGGTCGGTGACCTTCACCGGCGACGGTCGCGATCCAGACCGCACCGACGGCACGGAAGTCGTCCCGACGGGCCGCACGAACGGACCGTTGGACTTCGCGACCGCGTGGTGGCCGGGCGCGCCGGTCGAGACCCGCCGCGGCGGCGTGACTGCGCTCCACGGTCCGTGGCGGACGCGTGACGTCGATGGCGTGCTTGACGACGTGGCGGCGATGCGCGCATGCGTCGAGGCCACCCTCGGCCGCGCGCCGGCGGTTCGCACGGTGCTGCAGGCACCGCGCAAGCGCGGTGAGACCGCTGTCTACGGCGACCTACTGTGGCTGCCGGAGAACGAAGGGTGGGACATCGCGGGAGAGGGCTTCGGCCGCTGGCATCGCCGGGCGACGATTGCGGCCGCCCTGGCCGCGCGCCAGGTTGCGGACGGGGCGGATCTCCGCAAGGAGCCTGGAGAGGACTGGCTGCGGATTGGCGTCCCCGGCTGGATCGGCCTGGAGTGCGTCCGGCGGGAGGACGGGGCGGACGCGTGGCTGGCCCTGCAGGCTCGCGCCAGCGACCAGGTCGTGGAGGCCCTCGGCGCTCTCGACGCGCCCGCCGTCGGCGTCGCGGCGGCCGGCGACGCCCTCTGGGTGCAGGAGTACACGCCGCTGGCGACGGTCGGCTGGGTCGAGTCGGTCGGACCCGCCGACGCCGTCCTCGCGGTCGGAGCGGTGGTTGCGGGGGTGCGGGCGGGCGTGCCGCTGGCCGACGCCCTGGCGGAGGCCGTCGGCCCGGTTACGGCCGAGGCGCTCCTCGGGCCGCCGGCGGCGTCGGACGTCCTCGTCGCGCAGGCGGAGCGAACTCTCGAGATCGGCGGCCAGCGCTGGCGCTGGCGCGACGGCGGGTGGGGGCCGGTGGCCGCCTCCATCCACGTGACACAACGCTTCGACGGCGACCGCGAGGAGCGAAGGCGCATCGGCCCCGTGCCGTCGACGGTCGAGAGGGGCGCGCCGTTCACACTGATCGACGCCTGGCCGTCGTTCGAGCGGACGCCGGCCGACAACGTGTGGCGCGGCGGGGGCGATGACTGACGGATCGACCGGGCCGGCGCCGGCGAGCAGGGCGCGAGGAGGCCGTAGCATGAGAGCCCTTCGGTTCATTGCCGCGGAGGCCTGGCACGAGTTCCGCGCCGCCTTCCGGGGGACCTTCATCCCCATCGCCTTCCCCGCCCTCGTCGGCTACGTGCTGCTCGTGGTGCTGAACGCGGACTACATGCGCGACATGGGGGGCACGGACGTGCCCCGCAACAGCCCCCACCTGGTCTACCTGATGACGAGCGGGCAGGCGGTCTGGCTGCTCTTTGCCTGGGCATGGCTCTTCGCGCAGGCGGTGGTGCGCGACCGGTCGGCCCGCCTGCACGAGGTGGTCCTGTCGGCGCCGGTCTCCCTCCCCGTGCTGCTCGCCGGCCGCTACCTCGGCGCATTGGCCGCGGCCTGCCTGCTCATCGCGGCGGCCGGCGTCGGCTTCCTGCTGGTCCCGATCCTCGGTGTCGTCGGCCTGCTTCCCCCCGAGGCGGTCGGGCCGGCCCCGGTCTTCGCCATAGGCCACGCGCTGTTGATATTGGGCCTGCCGTCGGCGGCCGGGGTGGGCGCGCTGTTCCTCTGCGCGGCGATCCGCACCCGGGGGCTCGCCGGCCCGTTCGCGCTTGCGGCCGTCCTCATGCTGGTCTGGATGGTGTCGATGGTCGTGCTGCGGGGAGGCGACGCGAACGTGACGCTCGCCTCGTACATCGATCCGACCGGATTCGCCGAGGTCGAGGAGCAGGCCGTCCATACCTGGACCCCGCGGGAGAAGGCGGTCGGCGTTCTCGAGCTGACGCCGCCGCTGATCGCCAACCGCCTGATCTGGAGCGTGCCGGCGCTGATCCTGCTGGCACTGGTCCTGCGGCGCGTCGGGCGCGAGCGGCTGGCCCTGGAATCGGCGCCCGCGGCAGGGAAGCGGGACCGTGCGGCGGGCGATGCCGCGGCCGAACCTGTGGCGCCGGCCGCCACCCCGCTCGGTCCGCCCGGGGCCCCGTCCTGGGGCCGGGCCGCCTGGAACGAGACGGCGTGGCACCTGGGCGTCGCGTTTCGCGGCAGGGGCATCCCGCTCGCGCTCCTGCTGCTCGCGGTGGCGGGGGTGGCAGGAACCTTCGTCAACCTCGTCATGCACGCCGACGGCCCGTTCGTGGCCCGACCCGATCTGACCGCGCCCTTCGTCATGGATTTCTTCTACCTGATCATCGTATTCATCGTGGCCGCCTTCGTGGGCGTGATGGCGCGCCGCGACAACCGCACCGGCTACGGCGAGCTCGTCGACTCCACCCCCGCGCCCCTCGGCAGCCGCGTGGCGGGTCTGGCCGTGGCTGCCGCCGCCGTCACCGCTCTCTTCGCGCTGATGCCGGTGCTCTCCGTCTGGATCCTGTCGCTCCTCGGGGCTCCGGAAGCGTTGACCCTGCTCGACCCGTTGCTGCTGTTCGCCCTGGGAGCGGCGCCGTCGCTCCTCGAGCTGGCCGCGCTGGTGCTGCTGGCCCATGCGCTGATCCGGCACACGGGCGCCGCGCACGCGGTCGGCGTCATCTGCGCGTTCGTCGTGATCATCAACGAGCAGTTGGGGGTCACCACCTATCCGCCGGCCCTGGTCGGCATTCCGTCGCAGGTGACCCTGGCGGAGTTCTCCGGATGGGCGCCCTGGCTGATACCCGTTCTGACCGCCGACCTGTTCAAGCTCGCCGTCGTCGCCGTCATCGCCGCTTTCGCGTGGGTCGCGTGGCCCCGCGGCACGGCGCTCACCGTGCCTCTCCGCTGGCGGGCCGGAGCGGCCCGGCTCGTCGGCGGCGCGGGCGCGATGGCCGCGGCCGCCCTCCTGCTGGCGTTCGGGACGCACCGCGTGCTGCACGAGCGACTGGTGGCCGGCGGTTACGAGACGGCCGAGGCGGAGGTGGCCGACGACGCCGCATGGGAGAGCCGCTGGTGGAACGAGGCGGCGCCCTTCGGGGTGGCCGGCGGCGAGGCGACCATCGAGATCGACCCGGTGGAGTGGCACGCCACCGTCCATTGGCGGCTCGACGGCGTGCGCTCGAGCGCGGGAGCGCTGCATGCCTCGCTGCCGGACGGCGCCGAGATCCGTAGCGCCGCCGTGAACGGCCGCGAGGCCGAGCCGACGGTCGCGTTCGACCATTTTGCGCTGCCGCTCGACGCTTGTGCTCCGGTGACTGCCGCCGCGGGCAGCGCGGAGCCCGCGGCCGGCGTGCAGGAGCCCTCGGTCCCGGGTCTCGAAGCCCAGGGCTCGGCGGACGAGGGCTGCACGGTGGAGCTGGATTTGGCGGTCCGCAGTGAGGGGTGGTCGCCGGACGGGGAGATCCCCTGGTTGCACCCCTCCGGTGTCTGGCTCCGCGCCGTCGATGTCCTGCCCTCGCTCGGGCACGACCCCGACCGGCTGCTGCGCGCGCCGCAGGACCGGCGGCTCCACGGTCTGGGCCCCGTCCCCGACGACGTTGCGGCCGGTGCGGTGGCGCCGGCGGCAGGGGTGGCCCCGGCCGGCGACTGGCGTTGGGCCGTGACCTTCGCCGGGGAGGACGACGGCGCGAATCGCCCGGCGGGAACGCGGACCGCGGCCTCGGGGCGCACCGGCGGGCCGCTGGACTTCGCCTTCGCGTGGTGGCCGGGCGCCCCGGTCGAGACCCGCCGCGAGAGTCTGGCCGCGTTGCACGGGCCGGACCGGACGCGCGACGCGGGCGGCGTTCTCGACGACGTGGAGGCGATGCGCGCCTGCGTCTCCGCGACCCTCGGGCGGGCGCCGGCGGTCGGAACGGCGCTGCAGGCGCCGCGGGAGCGCGGCGAGACGGCCCTCCACGGAGACCTGCTCTGGTTGCCGGAGCACGAGGGATGGGACATTGCGGGAGCGGGATACGGCCGCTGGCTGCGCCGCGCGACCATCGCGACGGCCCTGGCCTCGCGCCAGCTCGCGGACGACGCCGACCTGCGGAAGGAGCCCGGGGAGGATTGGCTGCGGGTTGGCGTCCCGGGTTGGGTGGGCCTCGAGTGCGTGCGGCAGGAGGACGGGGTCGACGCCTGGCGGGCACTGCAGGCGCGCGCCAGCGACCGGGTGGTCGAGGCGTTCGCCGCGCTCGACACCCCGGCCGTCGGCGTCGCGGCCGCCGGCGACGTGTCCTGGGTGCGGCACTACACGCCGCTCGCGACCGCCGCCTGGGTCGAGACGGTCGGCACCGCCGACGCTGCGAGCGCCGTCCGGGCGGTCGCGACCGGCGTGCGCAGCGGCGCGACGCTGGCCGACGCCCTGGCCGCCGCGGTCGGCGCCGACGCCGCGGCTCTGCTGGGGCCGCCGGCGGCGTCCGACCTGCTGGTCGCGGAGGCGGAGCGAACCCTCGACATCGCCGGGCAGCGCTGGACCTGGCGGGACGGGGGCTGGGAGCCGATCGCGGCGTCCATTCACGTGACGCAGCGTTTCGATGACGACAGCGGCAGCCGGCGGATCGGTCCGGTCCCTACCACGGTCGATCCGGGCGAGCCGTTCACGTTGATCGATGCCTGGCCGTCGTTCGAGCGATCGCCGTCGGACAACGTCTGGCGCGACGGCGGTGACGACTGAGGGTCCGACGCGACCGGGCCGCGCGTGCGGATGCGAGAGGCAGGTTGACATGAGGACGCTCCGCTTCGTGGCCGCGGAGGCGTGGGAGGAACTCCGCGCCGGCTGCCGGGGACCGCTCATCCCCGTCGTGTTCGTGGGGCTGATCGCCTACATGCTGCTGATGCTGGCGAACGCGGAGATCGTGCGCAGCTTCGGGGCGACCGGCGTCCCGCGCAACAGCCCGCAACTGGTCTACACGGTGATGGCGGCGCAGGCCTTCTGGGTCCTGTTCATCTGGGCCTGGGTCTTCGGGCGGGCCGTCCTGCGCGACCGGACGGCCCGCCTGCACGAGTTGGTGCTGTCGGCCCCGGTCTCGCTGCCGCTGCTCCTGCTGGGCCGCTACCTCGGGGCGGCGGCGCTCGGCTGCGTGCTCGCGTCGTCCACGGTCCTCGCGTTCCTGCTGGTCCCCCTGGTCTACGCCCTCGGCCTCCTGCCCCCCGACTCGGCGGGGCCGGCGCCCTACCTCGCGCTCGGCCACTCGCTGCTCGTCCTGACCGTGCCGTCGGCCCTCGGGAGCGGCGCGCTGTTCCTGTGCGCCGCGATCCGGGCGCGGTCGATGACCGGGCCGTTCGTGGTCGCCGCGGGGATGCTGCTGTTCTCGATGGTGTCGATGGTGGTGCTCCGGGGCGGCGACATGAATCCGGCCGTGGCGACGATGCTGGATCCAGCCGCGCAGGCCGAGGTCGAGGAGCAGACGGATCGCTGGACTCCCCTCCAGAAGCGAACGGGCGTGCTCGCGATGACCGCGCCGCTGGCCGCCAACCGCGTGATCTGGACGCTCCCGCCGCTCCTGCTGCTGGGCGTCGTGCTGCGGCGGCTCGACCGCGAACGGCTGGTGCTGGAACGGGCGCCCGCGGGCGGTCATCGGTCGGCGGAAGAGCAGGCGGCGGCCGACGCCGCCTGGGAGTCGCGGTGGTGGGCGGAGGCCGCGCCTCTCCGGCTGGCCGGCGGAGCGGTCGACGTCGTCGTCGACGCCGGCGCGCGGCGTGCGACCGCCCTCTGGCGGCTCGACGGCGTGCGGTCGGCCTCGGGGGTGCTGCACGGCTCGCTTCCCCCCGGGTCCTCCGACCCGCGCGCCGCCGTCGAAGGCCGGGAGGCGGCGGTCACCGTCGCGTTCGACCACTTCTCCGTGCCGCTCGGCGCATGCGGCGCGCAGGGGAGCCGGACAGGCGGCGAGCGCCGTCCGCGCGGTCGTGGCACACGTGCGCGCCGGGAGGCCGCTCGCCGAAGCGCTGGCGGAGGCCGCCGGCGAGGAAGCCGCCGAGGTGCTCCTCGGCGCTCCCGCCTCCTCGGACGTCTCCTTGGAGCGGGCCGAGCGTGCACTGGACGTCGCCGGAAGCCGCTGGCGCTGGCGAGACGGCGGGTGGGAGCCGGTCACGGAGGCCATCCACGTGACGCAGCGGTTCGAGGACGGCGGCGACCGGCGGCGGATCGGCCCCGTGCCGACGACGGTCGACCCAGACGTTCCGTTCACGCTGCTCGATGCGTGGCCGTCGTTCGAGCGGACGCCGGGCGACAACGTCTGGCGCGGCGGTGGCGATGACTGACGATGCGGTGCGACCGGGCGACTCCGGGAGGATCATCGTGAACAAGCTGCTGCACTCCGTGACCCTGCTCGCGATCGCGTGCGCGAGCCTTGCCGCCGCATCCGGGCTCGATCCCGCGCCGCCCGGAGGCGAACCCGGAGCCCCGGCCCAGGTCGAGACCGAGGCCCCACCCGCAATACCCGAGCGCCCCTTCGCGGTCCCCACCGGCCCGCACGCAATCGGCATGACCGAGTACCGCTGGACCGACGAGAGCCGCCCCGAACGCTTCACGCGGGACCCCCGCGACGTGCGCTCCGTCGCGGTGCGGGTGTGGTACCCCGCCCGCGATGAGGGCGAGGGCGGCGCTCTGTACGTGGACGACATTGCGGAGTTCGGCGACGGCGAGGACTTCGTCGGCGTCACTCACGTTCGCACGCACGCGACTCGGGACGCGACACCGGCGCCGGGGCCGTTCCCGGTCGTGGTGTACAGCCACGGCGGCGGCTGGACACGCTTCACCAGCACCTACACCACCGAGGAGTTGGCCAGCCACGGCTACGTGGTGGTGTCGGTCGACCACAACGGATTCAACAAGACGCAATTCCTGCCGGACGGTTCCTCGGTCGCCCCGGACGCGCTGGCGTTCCCGCAACCGACGGGGGACCTGTACAGCGACGCCGTCGCCGGCTGGGAGTTCCTCGATGAGCACGTCTTTCCCGAATGGAACGCCGACGCTCGGTTCGTGTTGAACCGGATCGAGACGCTGAACGCCGACGGCCCCTTCGCCGGGCGGCTGGACCTCAGTCGCGTCGGGATGTATGGGTGGTCTTTCGGTGGGGCGAACTCCATCGAAATGAGCGTCGTCGACGAGCGTGTGAAGGCGGCAATCGATCACGACGGCCTGCTCTTCGGCGTTGCTCCCACGCAGGGCACCACCCGGCCCTTCCTGCTGATGCACAGTGCCTCCGCTGTCGAGACGCCACCCCTCGAAGATGCCGACTCGATCGCCGCCTTCAACGAATCGATGGAGCGCCTCACGGCTGCCGTCAGGGAAAGGGCGGCGCGTCTCAAGGCGGCCTCGACCGGGGACTGGTACGACGTCACCATCGCCGGGACGAACCACGCGAGCTTCTCCGACCTCCCGCTGTTCATCCCGGGGGCGGCGTCACCGGGCATCGAGCCGGCGCGTGGCCACGAGATCGTCAACGCGCTGACGGTGGCCTTCTTCGATCGCTACCTGAAGGGCGCCGACGCACCGCTGCTCGAGGACCCGGTGTCCGTCTTCAAGGAGGTCGAGGTGGAGCGGAGGGTGGGTTCGTGAGGACCAGCGCCAACGAGACGCTGAGTATCGAGGTGCGCCTCGCAACTTGCGGAGAGGTCGATCGCGACGCCGCCGTCGGGGCGATCCCGGGCACGCGCATGATGAGCCGGCGGGAGCACCGGGTGCGGCCGTGCGGGAGCGCGGTCGAGATCCTCGACGAGGCCGCGAACGTCTCCTCGTACCGGCGTGATCGAGCGACCCCCCCTTCGGCGGAACGGACAGGCCCAGCGTGCGTCGAGATGAATCAGGCACGGGTCAAGGCTTGAGCCCTTGCAGTCGACGACTACGACTCGCCTTCAGCTTCGCCAGCAGCTGCTGGATATCCCGAGCCACTTCATCGACCTCTCGCGCTACCCGGGGCTCGAGCCCAAGCTCACGCTCCAACGCGGTGGTCAGCGGCCGCAGGAGATCCGCCGACGGCGACGCTTGAATGAGGTCATGCATGCGGCGCGGCCCGAGAGAGACGCTCAGGTCAATCAGGGCCATGACGCCGTCCCTCAAGACGAGACTCGGCTCCGGGAGCGCAAGAACCGCCTCGACGTCTTGCTCGGCCGCGGACCGTTCTCCGAGGGTGAGGAGCGCCGCGGCCCGAATCAGGTGGCCACGCGCTTGTTGCAGCGGCGGTCCGCGGTGGCCGTGCTCGATCACCCGCCCGGCCGTCCGGACGGCGGACTCGAACTGCCGGCTCTCGATCTCAATCCTTGCTCGCCCGAGCAGTGCGTCCTTGACCTTCACGCCGAGCGCGGAGTTCGCGCTCCCTCCAAAGCGACGGACTACCTCGTCGTAGGCCTCCAGCGCGTCCGGCGGCCGATCCTGCGCGTCGAGGACTGCCCCTCTGTTGACGAGGGCGGTGGCGACCCTCTCCAGAACGGTGGGAATCGCACTCTCCCCGAAGCGCCGGACTACCTCATCGCAGGCTTCCAGTGCGTCCTGCGTCCGGCCCATCGCCCCAAGAGCGCCGGCTCTGTTCACGAGGGCGGTCGCACACGACCTCTGGAGGGCGGGGGCCTCGCTCTCGCCGAACCTGCGAACCACCTCGTTGCAGGCCTCCAGCGCGTCTTGTGGGCGGTTCAGCGCTACGAGGGCAAAGCCGCTGTTCACGAGGGCGGTCGCAACCGCCTCGAGGGAAGGAGGAGTTTCGCTCTTCCCGAAACGACGGACCACCTCCTCGTACGCCTCCAACGCGTCCTGTGGCCGGTTCAGTTCGTCGAGGGCAGCCCCCTTGGACATAAGGGCTTTCACGATCCACTCCAGAACGGCAGGGACTTCACTCTTCCCGAGACGTTCGGTCACGTCATCGTAGACCGTCAGGGCATCCTGCCTCCGGCTCTGCGCGCCGAGGGCAGCCCCCTTGTTGACGAGGGCGGCCGCAACGGCCACCAGAAGAGCGGGGGTCTCGCAGGTCCCGAAACGACGGACTACCTCGTCGTAGACCTCCAGCGCGCCCTGCGGCCGGTTCAACGCGGCGAGGATGTCTCCTCGGTTCACGTGGGCCTGCGCGACTCTCTCCAGAACGCCGGGAATCTGACTCTCCCCGAAACGACGGATTACCTCGTCGCAGGCTTCCAGCGCGTCCCGCGGCCGGTTCAGCGCGGTGAGGGCGCCACCCCTGTTTATGAGGGCGGTAGCAATCGGTTGCAGAAGCGCCGGAGTCTCGCTCTCCCCGAAGCGACGGATTACCTCGTCGCAGGCCTCCAGTGCGTCCTGCGGCCGGTTCAGCGCGCGGAGAGCGCCTCCCGAGTTCACGAGGGCCCTTGCAACGGACGCCTGAAGAGCCGGGATCTCGCTTTGCCCGAACCGACGAACCACCTCCTCGCAGGTTTCCAGTGCATCCTGCGGTCGGTTCAGCGCGCCGAGGGCGGCCCCCTTGTTCGCGAGAGCAGCCGCAACCGACTCCAGCAGGGCGGGCGTATCGCCTCTCCCGAAGCGACGGATCACCTCGTCGCAGGCCTTCGGTACGTCCTGCGGGCGGTTCAGCTCGTGGAGAACGCTTCCTCTGTTCACGAGAGCGGCCGCCGTCGACTCCAGGATTGCGGGAGAATCACTCTCGCCGAAACGACCGTCCAACTCCTCGTATGCCTTCAGGGCGTCCTGCAGCCGGTTCAGATCGCCGAGAGCGACTCCTCTGCTCAGGTGGGCGGCTGCAACCTGCTGCCTGATGCCGGGCATCTCAGACTCCCCAAAGCGGCGGACCACCTCGTCACAGACCTCGAGCGCGTCCTGCGGCCGGTTCAGCTTGCCGAGAGCCGCCGCTTTGTTGGCAAGGGCCTTCGCGACCCACTCCAGAATCGCGGGATACCTGCTGTCGCCGAAGCGACGGACTACCTCGTCGTAGGCCGCCACCGCTTCCTCCCCACGATTCTGCAAATCCCGCGCGGTCTTGAAGAGTGCCCTCGCCGCCCGTTCATCTGCTTGTGTCGACCTTCGACGGGTCGCGGGCATCACCGCCAGCAGTTCTTCACGGTACTGGGCCAGGCTCGGCAGCTCCACCAGGGACGCAAGTGCGATCTGATGCAGCGATCCCAACTCCGCGCCAAGACCGCCCGCGTCACGGACCATGCGTTCGCTGATGTCCTTCAGCTCGGGAGGCGAATAGTAGGCCTCCATGAAGTGAATGAGAGCCTCGACGAGCCGGTCCGGCCCGCGCCGGCGCCGCAGCAGGTAATAGATGTTGTAGAGGCGCTCGGTCAGGTAGTACTGCTTGCGTCTGGCGCTACCGCCCGCGACCTGAACCACCCCTCGCGCTCCGAGGCGTGCGAGCTGGGCGCTGCACGTGCTTGTTCCGACCCGGGCTTGGTCCGCGATCTCTCGCGTAGTCGCCGGCTTCCACAACGCAGCGAGCGCGAGATAGACGCGTCGTTCCTGCGCCGGGAGCGATTCGATGTGGCTCTTGAAGTACTCCGTATGGTCATCGATCAGATCGAAGAGATCGGCCAGGAGCTCGCGGAACGACAGTCCGGCGCCGAAGCTGGCCACGATCGAGATCAACCGTGGGCTCCCGCCGGTCAGGATCTCCAGCGAGCGGACCGTCCGGGGCGCCGGGCGGCGACCGGCAACCGACTCCCACAGAACCGCGCACTGCTTCGTGTCGAGGGAGCGCAACGTGCGGATTCGGAAGAGGTCGTACAGAGCACGATCCGGGTGGTCGATCTCGTCGAAGCGGCTGGTCGCGCTCGCGAACACGATGATGCGCGGTTCGATCTGCAGGGTCTTTCGCAGCCGCCATCCCTCATCGGGATCGGCCATGTCCCTGAACAGCATGTTCAGGTTCTCCACCAGCAGCAGGAGCCGCTTGTTCTCCCGGTCCGCGAAGTCCGCCAACGTCCCGAGACACCGATCGGCCAGTGTCCGATCGTCGCGGCTGGCTCGCAACTCTTCGGTGGTGCGATGCAGGTCGGGTGTGTCGTCCGGGCGCGGCGCCTGGGCGGCCAGGTTGGTCAGACACTCCAGCCAGAACTCCCCGGTGGTGGCGACGCCGTAGCTCTCCTCCGCGAACACGATCGGGAAGAAGCGCGACGCTAGCCCGGATTTCTCACAGCTCTTCGAGATCCGCGACGACGGCGACCGCTACGA
>JAPOVI010000162.1 GCA_026708265.1 Acidobacteriota bacterium | reverse complement strand
GTCGGCGTAAGTGATTGATTTCAAAGGCTTCGCCTGAACCGTTGTTAAACTTGGGCTAACCGGTCGGCGGGCCCGTGCGGTCGGCCGGCGGCGCCGCAGGATGGCTGACGACGAACTGAAACGCTTCCTCGCGCTGATGGCAGAGCACGACCTCGAGGAGATGGAGGTCGAGCAGGCGGGGTTGCGCGTGCGCTTCCGGAAGCGCGCCGCGCGTGCCATGCCCGTCACGACCGGCGGCCCGCCGGCGGAAGCCGAAGGCGGCGCGCCGCCCGCGCCCGCGCGCGGCGACCCCGGCGGGGCGCCGGGGCCCCGCGTCCTGCGAGCCCCGATCGTCGGTACCGTCTACCGCGCCCCCGCGCCGGACGAAGAGCCCTTCGTGGAGGTCGGCGCCCGCGTGCGGAAGGGCCAGGTGCTCTGCCTGATCGAGGCGATGAAGCTGATGCACGAGATCGACGCCGAGGAGGACGGCACGGTGGTCGCCATCTTCATCGAGAACGGGCAGGCGGTCGAGTACGGCGAGCGTCTGCTGGCCATCGACCCCGCCCGGGAGTCGGCGTCGTAGAACGGCGCGGGCCGGGACTTTCCCAACGGGCCGGTCGGCGCGCTCGCGCCCCACGCGGATGCTCAAGAGGGTTCTCGTCGCCAACCGGGGCGAGGTGGCGTTGCGCGTGATCGCAGCCTGCCGAGAGCTGAGCGTCGAGACCGTCGCCGTCTGCTCGACGGCGGATCGACGGGCCCTCCACGCCCGGGCGGCCGATCGCGCCGTCTGCATCGGACCGGCGCCCGCGGAGCGGAGCTACCTCGACGTGGCGGCCATCATCGAGGCGGCTCGACTCTCGGGAGCCGACGCCGTGCACCCCGGTTACGGATTCCTCGCCGAGAGCGCGGACCTCGCGGAAGCATGCGGCGCACGAGGGATCGTGTTCGTCGGACCGCCGCCGGCCGTCCTGCGCCTCTTCGGCGACAAGGTGGCGGCGCGCGCGGCGATGCGCCGCGCCGGCCTCCCGGTCCTGCCGGGCGCCGAGGTGCCCGTCGATGCGCCCGCCGCCGTGCTCGACGCGGCGCAGTCGCTCGGCTACCCCGTGATCGTCAAGGCGCGCGGCGGCGGCGGCGGCCGGGGCATGCGGATCGTGCCCGACGCGGCCTCGCTCGAGACCGCGTGGCGTACCGCGCAGCGCGAGGCGCAGGCGGCGTTCGGCGATTCGAGGCTCTACCTGGAGCGGTACCTGGCGGCGGCGCGGCACATCGAGTTCCAGGTGCTCGTCGATGGCGCCGGCACGTCGCTGAGCCTCGGGGAGCGCGAATGCACCATCCAGCGGCGGCACCAGAAGCTCCTGGAGGAATCGCCTTCGCCGGCCGTCGACGAGCCGACCCGCCGGGAGCTGGGGGCCCGGATCGCCCGCGCCGCCCGCGCCGTCGGGTACCGCAACGCGGGGACCTTCGAGTTCCTGCGCGACGAGAGCGGCACGTTCCACTTCATCGAAGTGAACGCCAGATTGCAGGTCGAGCATCCCGTCACGGAGATGGTCACCGGGGTCGACATCGTCAAGGAGCAGCTTCGGATCGCGGGAGGACAGGAGCTGTCGACGGGCGTCGGGGCGTCGACGCCAAGCGGGCATGCCATCGAGTGCCGCATCAACGCCGAGCACCCGGAGACGTTCCGGCCCTCGCCGGGGACGATCGCCGAGTTCACGATGCAGGGCGGCACGGGGCCGGGCGTTCGCGTCGACACGGACCTGCGGGCAGGGGGCGTCGTGACGCCGCACTACGATTCGCTGGTGGCCAAGGTCGTCGCGCACGGCCATGACCGCCGCGAGGCGATCGCCCGCATGCGGCGCGCCCTGACGATGACCGTGATCGACGGAATCGACACGACGATTCCCCTCCACCTTCGAATCCTGAGCGATCCCGACTTCGTTGCAGGGCGCGTGAGCACCGCCTTCCTGGAGCGATTCGCGAGCGGCTCGGGAGCGGCGCCGGGGCCCCGGGCCGCGAGGGGCGGATGACCGCCGGCGCAGGCCGCGCAGGCGAGCCGTCACGGGCCGGGCATCTGCCGCCTGCGAGGACGTTGCCGCGCCTCTACGCCATCGTGGACGCCGGCACCGCGGCGTCGCGGGCCTGGAGCGTGCCCGATCTCGCGGCGGCCTGCCTGGCCGGCGGGGCGCGCTGGCTCCAGGTGCGGGGCGCCGGCGTCGCCACCGGCGTCCTCCTGCGCTGGTGCGACGAGATCGTGCGCACGGCCGGGCGGGTCGGAGCCGCCGTCATCGTGAACGACCGGATCGACGTGGCGCGGATGTCCGGGGCGGACGGCGTGCATCTCGGGCAGCATGACCTGCCGCCGGCGGCGGCGCGCCGGCAGCTCGGCCCGGAGGCGATCGTCGGGCTCTCCACCCACACCGCCGGCGAGCGGGACGACGCCTGGACGCAACCGCTGACCTACGTGGCGGTCGGACCGGTGTACGGGACGTCGACCAAGGCGACGGGGTACGCACCGGTCGGGCTGGAGGCGGTCCGCGCCGCGGCGCTCCGCCGGCCGGAACGACCCGTGGTCGCGATCGGCGGCATCACGCTCGGCCGAGCGCCGGCCGTGGTGGCCGCCGGAGCCGCGGCGGTGGCCGTGATCGGGGACCTCTTCGCCGGCGGCGACCCCGAGGCCAGGGTGCGGGCCTACGTGAACGCCCTCGGGGACGAGCCGCTGAAGTAGTCCTTCGTCAGGCTGCGGACCGTGCCGACGAGGAACGCGATGCCGATGAGGTTCGGGAACGCCATGAACCCGTTCAGCAGTGTGCCGATGGCCCAGACCAGGGGGACCGAGACCACGGCCCCGATCAGGATCATCCCCGTGAAGACCACGCGGTACGGCATCACCGCACGCGTCCCGAAGAGGAACTCCACGCAGGCCTCGCCGTAGTACGACCACCCGATGAGCGTGGAGAAGCCGAACAGGAACGAGCAGAGGGCCACCACGAGCGACGCGAGGGGCACCGACGTGCTGAGGGCGGCCGCCGTCAGGTCCCCGCTCGAGCCCTGGTAGGCAGGGTCCGTCCAGAGGCCCGACGTGAGAATGACGAAGGCCGTCATCGAGCAGACGACGATGGTGTCCACGAAGACCTCGAAGACGCCGACGAGGCCCTGCTCCGACGGGTGGTTTACCTTGGCGATGCCGTGCGCGATCGGCGCGCTTCCCAGGCCGGCTTCGTTCGACAGCACCCCGCGGCTGACGCCGGCTGCAATGACCTGCGCCGCGGTGGCGCCGGCGAAGCCGCCCACGGCCGCCGATGGCGTGAACGCGCTGGAGACGATCTGCGCGATCACCGCGGGGATGGCGGTCAGGTTGATGAGCAGGTAGGCGGACGCGGCCAGGACGTACACCACGATCATGGCCGGCACGAGCCGGGCCGCGACCGCCGCGATGCGGCGGATGCCGCCCAGCAGCACCAGGCCGACAGCCACCGTGATGAGCAGCCCGGGGACCCAGAGCGGCACCTCCACGCCCGCGATCGTCCGGGCCGCCTCCACGAAGGTTCGCGCCACGGTGTTCGACTGGGCCATGTTGCCGGTGCCGAAGAGTGCCGTGCAGGCCCCGAAGAACGCGAACATGCCGGCGAGCCCCGCGCCGAGCTGCCGCTGCGGCACGGCCCGCTTGATGTAGTACATCGGCCCGCTGGCGAACTCGCCGGTGTCGCGCGTGACCCGGTAGTGCACGCCGGCCACCGCCTCCGCGTACTTCGTCGCCATGCCCACGGCCGCGGTCACCCACATCCAGAAGATCGCCCCCGGTCCGCCGATCAGGATCGCCGTGGCGACGCCTCCGATGTTCCCGTTGCCCACCGTGGAGGCGAGCGCCGTGGAGAGCGCCTGGAACTGCGTGATGGTCCCTTCGCCGCCGCCTTTTCCGCCGCGGAAGAAGGCGCCCCCCGTCACCATGCGCAGGGCGGCGGGGAAGCGCCGAATCTGGATCACCCCGGTCATGACGGTGATCAGTCCGCCGACGACGACGAGCACCAGAGGCATGGCGAACGGCTGCCAGACCAGGTCGTTCAGATCCAGGATGCGGTCGGTCAAGGTGATGTCGCCCATGGCGTGCCCTCCGCGGCGTTCGGGTTGGAGGAAAGGCGCCCCCGCGCGGAACCCGGGCGCGCCGCATCTTAGCAGCCGGCACTGTAGCAGCCGCCACGCGGTAGACTGGAAGCGCGATGGCGACGGCAATCGAAGGCGGCGCTTCGGAGCGGGCGGAAGCTCGGATTCTGGACGGAGTCCGGCTGTCGGAGGCGATTCGCGAGAGGCTTGCGCCGCGCGTGGAGGCGTTTGCCGGGGTTGCGGGGCGGCCGCCGACCCTTGGTCTGCTGCTGGCCGGTGACGATCCGGGTTCGGAGATCTACGTCCGCAACAAGATCCGCCAGAGCGATGCCCTCGGCATCGCGACCGATCTCCGCCGCCTGCCCGCGACCGCGCCCTTCCGCGATGCGCTGGCCATCGTGGAGGAGTTCAACGCCGCCGACGTTGTCGACGGCATTCTCGTCCAGTCTCCGCTCCCGCGGGGGATGGGGGCCGACGCCGAGGCCCGCATCTTCGACGCCATCTCGCCCGCGAAGGACGTGGACGGCTTCAGTCCCGTATCCGCCGGCCGCCTCGTACAGAACCGGACCGGGCTCGTGCCCTGCACGCCGGCGGGGGTGATGGCCCTGCTGGATCACGCCGGAATCGAGATCTCCGGCCGCCGCGCGGTGGTCATCGGCCGCAGCGACATCGTCGGCAAGCCGATGGCCCTGCTGCTTCTGCACCGTCACGCGACGGTGACGATCTGCCATTCGCGCACCACCGATCTGCCGCGGGTGGCGGCCGCGGCCGACGTCCTGGTCGCCGCGATCGGGCGGCCGGCCTTCGTCACCCGCGAATTCGTCAAGCCCGGCGCGACGGTGATCGACGTCGGCATCAACACGCTGACCGAGCGGCAGCAGGTGGCCGCGATCTTCGGCCCCGGCTCGAGGAAGCTCGCGGCGTTCGAGAGGCGGGGCCGGGTGCTGTCCGGCGACGTGCATCCAAAGGCGGCGGAGGTCGCGGGCGCGATCACGCCCGTTCCGGGCGGGGTGGGCCCGCTGACCATCGCGCAGCTCCTGACGAACACGGTGCGCGCCGCGGAGGAGCGTCGGCGCGCCGGCGCGCGGTGACGAGGCGGCGGCGCCCCGTCAGGACGCTCCCTGCCGGATCCAGGGCTGCGCGCCGGGCGCGCCGCGACGGAGCGCCTCGAGCACGGCATCCACCTGCCGGTCCGTCTCCTCGAGCGTGCCGTCGGTCCGGATGACGAAGTCGGCGCGGGCCGTCTTGTGCTCGATCGGCAGTTGGGCCTCGATGCGCCGCCGCGCCTCCGCGACGGGCAGGCCGTCCCGGGCGACGATGCGCCGCTCCTGCATCTCCGACGGGCAGGCGGTGACGACGACGCGATCGAAGGATCCCTCCCGCCGCGTCTCGTACAGCAGGGGAATGTCGGCCACCGCGAGGGCGGCGCGGGCCTCCGCCTCGCGGGCCTCCGCCTCGCGGGCCTCGAACCAGTCGGCGATCGCCTGGCGGACCGGCGGGTGGACGATGGCCTCCAGGTCGGCGCGCGCGACGGCGTCCGCGAAGACGATGCCTCCGAGGCGGGCGCGGTCCACCTGCCGGTCGGGGCGACAGATGTCCGCCCCGAAGCGCTCCACGAGGGCCGCCCAGGCCGGGCGGCCGGGTCGGACGACGTCACGGGCCACCCGGTCGGCGTCGATGGTCGGCACCCCGCGCCGGCCGAGTTGCGCCAGCACGTAGGACTTGCCGGTCGCGATCCCGCCCGTGAGGGCCACCCGCAGCAGGCCGTCCGCCTGCCGCGCACGAGGGCGCGACGTCACGCGGAAGCCTCGACCACGTTCTCGGCCTGCGCCGGCCGCTCCTCCACGAACGTGTTCCACTCGTGGCACTGCGGGCACTGCCACAGGAGCTCGGTGCTGCGGTAGCGGCAGCGGGTGCAGACGTGCGGGTCCAGGTAGAAGACCACCCGGCGCGTCAGCTCCAGGTAGCGGCGCACGGGGGACGGCCGGAACTCCAGCGCTTCCAGCGTCCGCCAGATGACCTGATGAACGGCGAGCGCATGCGGATTGTTGCGCAGCGACTCGAGGAGCAGCTCGAGCGCCCGCGCCGCGTCCCCCGCGTCGAGGGCGTGCCGGCCGAGGGCCAGCCGCGCACGCCAATCCCGCGGGTTGTCGGCGATGAGCCGCTCGCACAGGCTGCGGAAGCGGGCCGGCGCGCCCACCTGCGCGTACGCCGCCTGCAACCGATCGAAGGTGAGATAGGCCCGCTCCGGGGCCTTGTCCAGGATCTGCTCCCACACCGCGATCGCCTCGCGGGGGCGACCGCCGCGCATGTGGACATCGCCGAGATTCAGGGATGCGGGGACGGTGCCGTCGTCGAGGTCCAGCGCGGAGCCGAAGTGGGCGATCGCTTCCTGCGGTTCCCCCCGGCGGACGGCCTGAAGCCCCAGCTCGTTCTCGATGAACGCGAGAATGGCCTGATCGCGCGGCTTCCCCGTCTCGTCCGCGATGTCGGTCAGCCGCCTGCGGATCGCGCGTGCCTCGCGCCACTGCTGCTGCTCCTCGTGCAGCTTCTCCAGGTTGAGCAGCGCGTACTTGTTGTCGGGATCGATCTTGGTAACCTCGGAGAAGGCCTGGAACGCCCGATCGACGAACCCTCCCTGCTTGTAGTCGAGCCCCAGGCTGAGCTGCACGTAGGCCTGCTCGGTCCTGCCGAGACGAGGGTCCTGCAACAGGTTCTGATGCAGCCGGACCGCCTTGCCGACCTGTCCTCGGTCGCGGTAGAGGTTGCCGAGAATCAAGTGGATCTCGAGGGCGGCCGAGTCGAGCGCCGCCGCCTGGGCGAGCTCCTCGATGGCGAGGTCCACCTGGTTCGACACCAGGAACTGGAGGCCGAGGATGTAATGGGGCGACTCGCGCGCCCGCCGGCGATCGAACCAGCGCCCCTCCCGCAGCTTGTAGCGCTCCCACGCCTTGCCGACCGCGAGGCCGATCAGCAGGGCGACCAGCGTGGCGAGCAGCGCCAGGGTATCGGTCATCGCTCCGGGCACCGCCGGTCAGAAGAGGTCCGTCCGCCAGAGGTCGTGCAGGTGAACGACCCCAGCTATTCGCCGCCGGTCGTCCGTCACGATCAGGGAGGTGACGCGTCGCGCCTCCATCGTGCGCAGGGCCTCGACCGCCAGCGCCGAGGCCGCGATGGTGAGCGGCGAGCGGGTCATCACGTCGGCCGCGGTCAGCTCCAGGACGTTCTCCGGTCCCGCGAGACGGCGCCGCAGGTCGCCGTCCGTGATGATCCCGTCCAGCTCCCCGGACCCGGCCGTGACGCAGGTCATCCCGAGGCCGGCCTCGGTCATCGTGCGCACCACGTCCGCCATCGGGCTCCCCGCATCGACGCAGGGCACGGCCGCCCCGGTGTGCATGAGCCGCTCCACCCGCAGCAGCCGCTTGCCGAGCTGGCCGCCCGGGTGGAGGTGCGCAAAGTCCTTCTCCCGGAATCCCTTGGCGACGAGGAGCGTCATGGCGAGCGCATCGCCGAACGCGAGCGCGGCCGTGGTGCTGGCGGTCGGCGCGAGGTTCAACGGGCACGCCTCGCCGTCGACGCTGCAATCGAGCGTCACGTCGGCGGCTCGCCCGAGCGTGCTCGCGGGCGAGCCGGTGAGGGCGACGATGCGGGCGCCGAGGCGGCGAATCCGCTCCACGAGCCGCAGGACCTCGGGCGTTTCGCCGCTCTGCGAGAGCGGCACGACGACGTCGTCCGGCCGAATGGCTCCGAGGTCGCCGTGCACCGCCTCGGCGGGGTGCAGGAAGTGGGCCGGCGTTCCCGTGCTCGAGAGGGTGGCGGCGATCTTGCGCGCGATGATGCCCGACTTCCCCATGCCCGTGACGATGACCCGGCCGCGGCAGTTCGCCAGGTGTGCCACCGCCGCCGACAGCCGCTCGTCGACCCGGTCGACGAGGTCCAGCACGGCCCGGGCCTCGATACGGAGCACCCGTCGGGCGACCGCGAGGTCGATGGCGGCCGGCGCCGGGGGGGCCGTTCTCATCGTTCGGGGCCGGCCGGGGGCGCTGCTCGCGCGGCCGCCGCCACGGGCCGGCCCGGCAGTCGATCGATCGCCGCGAGTCGTTCCAGCAACGCGTCCAGACGGTCGAGGGGCAGGGCGTTCGGACCGTCGCTTCGAGCCTGGGCGGGGCGGTCGTGCACTTCGAGGAACACGCCGTCCACGCCGGCCGCGACCGCGGCGGCGGCCAGCGGCTCGATGAACTCGGCCTGCCCCCCGGACACCCCGTCGCCCGCTCCGGGCCGCTGCACGCTGTGCGTCGCGTCGTATACGACGGGGTACCCCAGCGAGCGCAGTTGCGGGAACGCTCGCATGTCGACCACGAGGTCCCCGTAGCCGAAGCTGGTGCCGCGCTCGGTGACCACGACCCGATCGTTCCCGGCCGCCGCGGCCTTCGCGATGGCGTGCCGCATCTGGAGCGGGGCGAGGAACTGGCCCTTCTTGATGTTGACGGCGCGCCCGGTCGCCGCCGCGGCCACGATGAGGTCCGTCTGCCGGCACAGGAACGCCGGGATCTGCAGCACGTCGGCGACCTCGGCGGCCGGTGCGGCCTGCGACGGCTCGTGAACGTCGGTGAGGATCGGCACCCCGGTCGCGGCCTTGATGCGGGCGAGGGTCTCGAGGCCTCGCACCAGCCCGGGTCCGCGGAACGAGGCGAGCGACGTCCGGTTGGCCTTGTCGAACGAGGCCTTGAATATGAGCGGCACGCCGCGGCGACGCGCCACGTCGCGGACGGCGAGCGCGAGCTCGTGCGCGTGCCGGTCGCTCTCGATCACGCACGGCCCGGCGATAAGGGCCAGCGGCCGGCCGCCGCCCAACGCCACGCCGCCCGCGACGACCTCGCGCACCGTCCCATTATAGGTGCGGCGCGCCCCGAGGCTCACGCGGTCGAGGCCGTTCGCGGCGTGGCGCCGAGCTTGTGACGATGCGTGGCGGCGACGAAGCGGGCGAACAGCGGGTGGGGCTGCCGGGGCTTGGACTGGAACTCCGGATGGAACTGCACGGCGACGAACCAGGGGTGATCGGGGAGCTCGATGACCTCGACGAACTTGCCGTCCGGCGATTGGCCGGAGATGTGGAGGCCGTGCTCGACGAGCGGCGCTTCGAACGCCCGGTTGAACTCGTACCGGTGGCGGTGCCGTTCGGCGATGGCGGACACTCCGTAGGCTTCGTGCGCCCGCGTTCCCGGCGCGAGCTCGCAAGGGTAGCTCCCGAGCCGCATCGTCCCGCCGAGATCGTCGACGCCGAGCAGGTCGCGCAGCTTGTAGATGACCTTGTGGGGCGTGTCGGGGGCGCACTCGGTGGAGTCCGCGTTCGCGAAGCCGCACACGTGGCGGGCGTATTCGACGACCGCCCACTGGAACCCGTAGCAGATGCCGAAGTATGGGATCCCGCGCTCGCGGGCGACCTGCGCCGCCTTCATCATGCCGCGGCTGCCGCGGCTGCCGAACCCCCCGGGCACGAGAATGCCGTCCGCATCGTCGAGCAGTTGGTCGCCGCCGTCGGCCTCGAGCGCCTCGGCCTCAATCCACCGTATGCGAACGTCGAGCCGATGGGCGAAGCCGGCGTGGTACAGCGCTTCGTTGAGGCTCTTGTAGGAATCCTCGTACCCGACGTACTTGCCGACCACGTGGACGGTCACGTCGTCGGTGGGGTTGCGGATGCGCTCCAGGAGATCGCGCCACGACTGCATCGCCGGCGCGGCGTCGTACGGGAGATGGAGTCCCCTGAGCACGATGCGGTCGAGGCCCTCGGCGGCCAGCACGAGGGGCACCTCGTAGATGCTCGAGACGTCCTTGGCGGTGATGACCGCCTCTTCGTCGACGTCGCAGAACAAGGCGATCTTCCGCCGGATCTCGACCGGCAGCAGCCGGTCCGTGCGGCAGAGCAGGATGTCCGGCTGGATTCCCATGGAGCGCAGGTCGCGCACGCTGTGCTGCGTCGGCTTGGTCTTGAGCTCCGCCGCGGCGCCGATGAACGGCACGAGCGTCAGGTGCACGTAGAGCGTGTTCTCGCGCCCGACGTCCTGCCGCAACTGCCGGATCGCCTCCAGGTAGGGCTGGCTCTCGATGTCGCCCACCGTGCCCCCGACCTCGACGAGGACCACGTCGACACCGGGCTGGCCGGCCACGAGGCGCATGCTGTCCTTGATCTCGTTGGTGATGTGAGGGATCACCTGCACCGTGCGACCCAGGTAGTCCCCGCGGCGCTCCTTCTCAATCACCGACAGGTAGATCTTCCCGGTGGTCCAGTTGTGGTTGCGGGTCGCCACCATGCTGGTGAATCGCTCGTAGTGCCCGAGGTCGAGGTCGGTCTCCGCTCCGTCGCTCGTGACGTAGACCTCGCCGTGCTGATACGGGCTCATCGTGCCGGGGTCGACGTTCACGTAGGGGTCGAACTTCTGCAGCGCGACGCGGTAGCCGTGACCTTCGAGCAGGGAGCCGATGGAGGCGGCTGCGAGCCCCTTGCCGAGAGACGAGACGACGCCCCCGGTTACGAAGATGTACTTGACGGGACTCCGATCGGCGCGCGCGGGCGAAGGCGTGGTCATCGGCAGGCTCGAGAGGCGAAGAGTTTGCGGACGCGACTGAGGTCGGCCGGAGTGTCCACTCCCGCGGGCGCGGAGGATGTCTCGACCGTCCGGATGCGGAACCCGGACTCGAGCGCGCGGAGTTGCTCGAGCTGCTCCGAGCGCTCCAGCGGCGTCGGATCGAGGCGCGCGAGGGCGAGCAGACAGCTCCGGCGATAGGCGTACAGCCCGACGTGGCGGAAGCCGAGCACCTCCGCGCCGGCGCCGTCCTGTCGGTGCGGGATCGGCCCCCGCGAGAAATAGAGCGCGTCGCCGCCGCGATCCGCGACCACCTTGACCGCGTTGGGGTCGCCGAGCTCTTCCGCCGTCGTGATCGGGCAGCGGGCGGTGGCGATGTCGACGGACGGCGCGGCGAGCGCCCCGACCACGGCGTCGATCAGCGTCGGGTCCACCAGAGGCTCGTCGCCCTGCACGTTCACGACGATCTCGCTCGTGAGGAGGCCGGCGACCTCGGCCAGCCTGTCGAGGCCCGAAGGATGATCGCTGCGCGTCATCCGCACGTCGCCGCCGAAGGCGCTGACCGCCTGCGCGACGCGCGGGTCGTCCGTGGCGACGAGCACCCGCCCGATGCCGGTCGCGGCGGCGGCGCGCCGGTACACGTGCTCCACCATCGGCCGCCCTCCGATGTCGGCGAGAACCTTGCCGGGGAGTCGCGTCGAGCCGTAGCGGGCGGGGATGATGGCAACCGGAGAAGGGCTCGCGGAGGCGGGCACGGACCATCATATCACCATGGCTCACCGCGGCGTTCGGGCCGGGGCCGGCCGGAATCCGGTGCCTGGCCGCGGGCGTAGTACGATGGGCGGCGTGAGACGCGGACAGGAGAACCGGGAACGCCCCGAGACGGCGGCGGCGCGCACCCCGTGGAGCGGCGTGGCGCGCATCGCGGGAATCGTCGCGGCCGGGACGCTCGTGGCGACCTGGCTGAGCGTCGTCCCCGGCTCGCGCCAGAGGGACGCCGACCGCAGGCCGGCGGCGGTGGCGCCCGCGGTGGAGCAGCAGCCGCTGCCCGCCGGGCTCCGGGAGGGCGCCGCGAAGCTGCGCGAGCGTTTGCGCGAATCGCCGCGCCCGGTGGAAGGTGCGAGGAACCCGTTCCGCCTGCCGCCGGCGGGGGAGCGGGCCGCGCCGCTTCCCTCGGCTTCCACCGGCCGGCGCCCCGTCCCGCGCGCGGGGGGGCGCTCGGCGGCGGGCCTGGAACACGCGCTCATCGGCATTGCCACGACGGAGGCGGCCGAGGGCCCGCAACGGACGGCGGTCCTGCTGCGGAGGGGCGAGGTCGTGCTGGCCGAGCCCGGGCAGGCCCTCGGAGGCGGGTGGATGCTCGAGGCCGTGGAGGAGACGAGCGCCACCTTCCGCCATGCCGCGGGGCACCGCCAGCGCAGGACGCTGCCCTGAGCTCGAGCCGCCCTTCACCCGTCCCGGCCGCGGCCCGTTCCCCGCGCGCCCGTCAGGCCGCCCGCATCAGCACCTGACCACGGCGGCGGAGCTGACGGCCGGGACGCGCTGGATCTCCTCGATCACGGTCGAGCCGATCTCGACGTCCTCCGTCGGCGAGGGGTGCGATTCCACGCGGATGACGCCGACCGCTCCGGCGGCGCCGCGCCCAAGTGCGAAGGCGGCGATGTTGATGTCGTGGCGGCCGAGGATGGACCCGATCTCGCCGATGACGCCGGGGCGATCCTGGTTGCGGATCACGATCAGCGTGCCCTCGAGCGGAACCTCCACCTCCACGTCGTCGAGCCGGACGAGGCGAGGGCTGTCCGGCTCGAACACCGCCCCCTCGGCCCACAGCTCGCCGGCGTTCGTGTGGAGCTTCAGCGAGATGAGGCCGGTGAAGTTCCGGGGGCGCGAGCTGCGCGATTCGATGACCTCGAGCCCGCGCTGCGCGGCGACGGTACGCGCGTTGACGAGCGTCGCCTCGGACGAGAGCACGTGCCGGAACAGGCCCACGAGCGCCGCACCGGCCAGCATCTCCGTGCTGCCGTCCGCCAGCGCCCCGTAGTACCGGAGCCCGACGGTGTGCGGGCGCCCGCGCGCGAGTTGCCCGAGGATGCCGCCGAGGCCCTCTGCCAGCCGCACGTAGGGTTGCAGCCGCTTCACCTCTTCCGGCGCCACCGACGGGTAGTTCACCGCGTTGCGGACGATGCCCGCGCTCAGGAACTCGCGGACGCTGGTGGCGGCGTCGACGCCGACGAGCTCCTGGGCTTCGGCCGTCGACGCGGCGATGTGCGGGGTGGCGACCACCTGGGGCAGGCGGGTGAGGGCGGTGTCCGGCGACGGTTCGTTGCGGAAGACGTCCAGCCCGGCGCCGCCGACCCGTCCGGACGCCAGCCCTTCGGTCAGGGCCGCCTCGTCGACGAGGTCGCCCCGCGCCGTGTTGATGATGCGGACCTTCGGGCGGCAGCGCGCCAGGAACGCCCGGTCCACGAGCCCGCGCGTCGTCTCGGTGGAGGGCAGGTGGAGGCTGATGAAGTCCGCCTGCGCGCAGAGCTCGTCCAGCGTGACGAGCTCGACGCCCAGGTCGGCGGCGACCTGCTCCGCGATGAAGGGGTCGTACGCGACAACCGACATGTCGAACGCGGCGGCGCGCCGGGCCAGCTCCCGCCCGATCCGTCCGAAGCCCACGACGCCGAGGGTCTTGCCCCTGAGCTCCGCCCCCCGCAAGCCCGCCTTGTCCCAGACGCCCGCCTTCATCTGCGCGTCGGCGCGGGCGACGGAGCGGGTCAGCGCCAGCATCAGGGCGCAGGCATGCTCGGCGACGCTCACGCTGGTGGCGCCCGGTGCGTTCAGGACCAGCACGCCGCGTGCGCTGGCGGCCTCGAGGTCGACGTTGTCGACCCCCGTGCCCGCCCGGGCGACCACCCTGAGGCGCGGGGCCGCGGCCAGGACTTCCGCGGTGACCCGCGTCGCGCTGCGGACGATGAGGCCCTCGGCGTCGGCGAGGTCGGCGGCCAGCGTGTCGGCCGGCCGGGCGGCGCGCTCCACTGCGGTCCAGCCCTCGGCGCGAAGCAGATCGGCCGCGGAGGCGGGGAGTTGGTCGGCGATGACGATCTTCATGACGGGGGAGCCTGCGCGACTTGACGGGCGCGTTGGGAGTCTGCGCTCGCGGGGAGTCGTCCGTGGCTCGTTCCACGGCGCGAACTCCCGGCGAACCGCCGGACGGGACGGGCGCCCGCCGCCCCCGGCCGCCTTGCAGTATAATGCGGCGCCATTCGGACCGAGTCGACACCACCCCACCGAGGATGGTGCACGTCGCAGGAATCACCCGCGTGCCGCGGCCGTTCACCTGATGCGGCACGCCTTCCACACGGCCGATTGAGCGTAGCGCCGCGCGGGTCGGGCTCGACGCCCGCGCGCTTGGCGAGGGCAGACGAGACGGAGTAGCTGCGAGATGCCGGAGTTCAAGCACCTGACCGCGCCGTCCGAGGGGACGGCCATCACCGGGGAGAACGGCGCGCTGGTCGTCCCCGACGATCCCATCATTCCGTACATCGAGGGCGACGGCATCGGCCCCGACATCTGGCGGGCCGCCGTCCGCGTCTTCGACGGCGCGGTCAGCAAGGTGTTCGAAGGTGCCAAGCGCGTCGTCTGGTTCGAGGTCCTGGCCGGCGAGAAGGCGCACGAGCGGACGGGGGAGTGGCTCCCGGCCGATACCCTGGAAGCCGCGCGCGCCTACCGGGTGGCCATCAAGGGACCGCTCACGACGCCGGTGGGGGGGGGCATCCGCAGCCTGAACGTCTCCATCCGGCAACTGCTCGATCTCTACGCCTGCGTGCGACCGGTGCGCTACTTCCGGGGCACTCCGTCGCCCGTGCGCAATCCCGAGCAGATGGATGTCGTGATCTTCCGCGAGAACACCGAGGACGTGTACTCGGGTATCGAGTGGGAGCAGGGCTCGGAGGAGGTCCGCCGTCTCATCGAGTACCTCGAATCCCAGATGGGCAAGCGCGTGCGCGCCGACTCCGGGGTCGGCATCAAGCCGATCTCCATCACCGGCAGCAAGCGCCTCGTGCGCATGGCGATCCGCTACGCGCTCGACAACGATCGCAGCAGCGTCACCCTCGTGCACAAGGGCAACATCATGAAGTTCACGGAGGGTGCGTTCCGCGACTGGGGGTACGAGCTGGCGGCCGAGGAGTTCGGCGATCGGACGATCAAGGAATGGGACGGCGAGCCCGACGGTCGCGTCGTCATGAAGGACCGCATCGCCGACAGCATGCTCCAGCAGATCCTGACCCGCACCTCCGAGTACAGCGTGATCGCGACCACCAACCTGAACGGGGACTACCTCTCCGACGCCTGCGCGGCGCAGGTCGGCGGGCTCGGGCTGGCGCCGGGCGCCAACATCGGCGACGAGGTCGGCTTCTTCGAGGCGACGCACGGCACGGCGCCGAAGTACGCCGGCAAGGACGTCATCAACCCCAGTTCCGTCATGTTGTCGGGGGCGATGATGTTCCGCTACATGGGATGGGGCGAGGTGGCGACGCGCATCGAGGATGCGATCGAGCGCACGATTCAGCAGAAGACGGTCACCTACGACCTCCACCGGCTGATGGAGGGTGCGACCAGGCTGAAGACGTCGGAGTACGCCGACGCGGTCATCGCCAATCTGTAGGCGGAGAGAGGGTCATGAACCGGAAAGTCACGGTGATCGGGTCCGGCAACGTCGGCGCGACCGCGGCCCGCAGCATCGCCGACAAGGAGCTTGCCGACGTCGTCGTGCTCGACATCCTGGAAGGCGTGCCCCAGGGCAAGGGGCTGGACATTCTGGAGGCGTGCCCCGTCGAGGGGTCCGACGCGCGGGTGCTGGGCACGAACGACTACGCCGATACGGCAGGCTCCGACGTCGTGGTCATCACCGCGGGCCTGGCGCGCAAGCCGGGGATGAGCCGGGACGACCTGCTGCGGAAGAACTACGAGATCACCCGGGGGGTGACCGAGCAGGTGATGGAGCACTCGCCCGACTGCGTCATCATCCCGGTGACCAATCCCCTCGATGCGATGGCGCAGGTCGTCTACCGCGTGAGCGGGCTGCCGCGGGAGCGCGTGATCGGCATGGCGGGCGTGCTCGACTCGTCGCGGATGCGCACGTTCATCGCCGAGGCGCTCGACGTCTCGGTGGAGAACACGCACGCGTTCGTGCTCGGCGGCCACGGCGACACGATGGTGCCCCTGCCGCGCTACTCGACCGTCGCCGGCATTCCCATCACGGAGCTTCTCGACGCGGCGGCCGTGGAGGCGATCGTGCAGCGGACGGCCCAGGGCGGCGCGGAGATCGTCAAGCTGCTGGGGACGGGCAGCGCCTACTACGCGCCCGGCTCCTCCGTGGTCGAGATGGTCGAGGCCATCCTGAAGGACAAGAAGAAGATCCTCCCGTGCTCCGTGTTCCTGCAGGGCGAGTACGGCATACGCGACCTCTTCGTCGGTGTTCCGGTCAAGCTGGGAGCCCGCGGGGTGGAGCAGGTCGTCGAGATCACGCTGGCGCCGGACGAGGCGGCGGCGCTCCGGAAGTCCGCCGACGCGGTGCGTGAGCTGGTGACGACCATCGGAGTGTAGGTTCAGACTCCGTCCACTCTTCGACGGGCCTCGATCGTGAAGATCCACGAGTACCAGGCCAAGGCCCTGCTGGCGCCCTTCGGCGTACCGGTGCCGCGCGGCGAGGTGGCGTTCACGCCGGACGAGGCGCGCGCGGCGGCCGAGCGCCAAAGGATCGTCAGTGGTGCTTTCTGTCGCGTAGCGTTACCAGAAGGTAGCTATGTC
>JAPOVI010000160.1 GCA_026708265.1 Acidobacteriota bacterium | reverse complement strand
CCGGAGTTCCATGCCTCCGCTCACCGGACTGCGGGTCCTCGACCTGACGCGCGTGCTGGCCGGGCCCTACTGCGCCATGATGCTCGGCGACATGGGCGCGGAGGTCATCAAGATCGAAGAGCCGGCCGAGGGCGACGACACGCGATCGTGGGCGCCGCATCGGAAGGGGTGGAGCACCTTCTTTCTCGGCTTGAACCGCAGCAAGAAGAGCCTCGCGATCGATCTGAAGTCGGACGCCGGCGCCGCCGTCCTCGGCGGGTTGATCGACACCGCGGACGTCCTGATCGAGAACTTCCGCCCCGGCAGCCTGTCGAAGCTGGGGTTCGGCTACGAGCGCGTCGCCGCCCGCAACCCGCGCCTCGTCTACTGCTCGATCACCGGCTTCGGCCAGACCGGCCCCCGGCGGCGCCTCCCCGGGTACGACGCGGTCATCCAGGCCGAGAGCGGCCTGATGGACGTCACCGGGCATCCGGACGGTCCGCCCACCCGGGTCGGGGTGGCGATCACCGACTACCTCGCGGGGCTCTACGCCATGAACGGCATCCTCCTCGCCCTGCGCGAGCGCGATCGGAGCGGGCGGGGGCAGCACGTCGACATCGCGCTCCTCGACGCGATGACGTCGACGCTGGCGCTGCCGGCCGGGGTCTACTTCCACACCGGCGAGGCGCCGGGACGCGAGGGCAACCAGCACCACACGCTGACCCCCTACGAGACGATGGCGGTCCGGGACGGGCTGGTCGTCGTCGCCGCCGGCAACCAGCGGCTCTGGCGGCAGCTCTGCGCGGCGGTCGACTCGTCGGACCTGCTGGACGACCCGCGCTACGCCACCAACACCGACCGCATGCGCCACCGGAGCGCGCTGATCGACGAGCTGTCGCGGCGGCTCGGCCGGTTCACGTGCGAGGAGCTCATCGCGCGCCTGCGCGCCCACACCGTGCCGTGCGGGCAGGTGCGCCGTCTGGCCGACGCGCTCGAGGATCCGCATCTGCACGAGCGCGCGATGGTCGTCGAGATCCCCCACGGGTCGCTCGGGTCGATGCGCAGCCTCGGAAACCCGATCCGGCTCTCGCGCACCCCGGCCGTGCTCGACCGGCCGCCGCCGGCCCTCGGCGAGCACAACGCGGAGATCCTGGCCGAGCTGGCACGCTCGTCGGGCGCGCGCGGGGGCGCAGCAGAGGCCCCTGGCGTCGCACCGGACCACGCACAGGCGGCACCGGCCGCGCCGCGGCAGCCATCCGTGACGCCGCAGGGAGCGCAGCGATGACGTTACGACGGGACACGAACCACCAGCCGGCTGCGGGCTGCGTGCTGCTCGTGGCGCTGGCGTCGCTTGCCGCGGCCGTCGCGACCCCGGCCCCGGCCGCGACCCGGGCACCGGCCGCGACCCCGGCCCCGGCCGCGACTCGGGCCCCCGCCGCGCCCCGGGCGCCGGCCGCCCAGGCGCCCGCCGTGGAACGATTCGGCGGCCGGCTCTCCCGCCTGCCCGTCGACCTCGTCACCGCGTCGACGATCCGCGGGGAGGGCGTGGTGTCGGCCGAGCTCCGCGACCGCGCGCTGACGCTCAGCGCGGAGTTCCAGGGGCTGAGCAGCCCCGTGACGGCAGTGCACGTGCACAATGCGCCGCGGGCCCGGCGGGGCGGGGTGGCGTTCCCCGTCGAGATCGAGGGTCCGTCGGGGACGGCCGGGGTGATCGCCGCGACGGTGACGCTCGACGACGCCCAGGCGGCCGAGCTGCGCGCCGGGCGCTACTACCTGCAACTCCACACGGAGGCCAACCCCGGCGGCGAGCTGCGCGGCTGGCTGCTGCCTCCCCGTGACTGACGCCGGCCCGTGACTGACGCCGGCCCGTTCCGTGGTAGATTCGGTCGATGGCCGGCAAGTTCGACCTGGGGCGGTTGCTGGAGACCGCGGGTGCGCACCGGACCGCCACCCTGTCCGCCGCCGGGGCGCTGGTCCTGATCGTCGGCGCGGCGCTCTATCTCGGCTTCGGCCCGGACGGCGCGTCCGAACCGCCGCCACAGGCCGCCGTACCGCCCGCCGAGCGCCCGCCTCCCGCGCCGGCGCCGGAACCGCCGGAAGAGCCTGAACCCGAGCCGATTCCGCTCGACGCGAGCGACGAGCTGGTGCGGGAGTTGCTGCCCACCCTCACCGAGCACCCGCGGCTAGCGACCTGGCTCGTCACGGACGACCTGGTCCGGCGCTTCGTCGTCGCCGTCGACAACGTGGCGGACGGGTCGAACCCGGCGCGCCACGTGCCGTTCATGCGGCCGCGGAGCCGCATCCGGACCCGCACCGACGGCGCCGGCCAGCGACTCGATCCGGCCAGCTACGGGCGCTACGACGAGCTGACGCGCATCCTCGGCGCCCTCGACGTCGAGGGTGCGGCCGAGATCTACCGGCGGCTCGAGCCGCTGCTGAACGAAGCTTACGGGGAGCTCGGGTATCCCGACACGCCGTTCTCGGTCGCGCTGAGGCGCGCGATGGTGCGCGTGCTGGAAGCGCCCGCGATCGCTCCCGATCCCGTCGTGGTGCCGGTCGCGTCGTTCTTCGCCTACGAGGACGAGCTCCTCGAGGAGCTCCCGCCGGTCGAGAAGCAGCTCCTCCTGCTGGGTCCCGACAACCTGCTGGCCGTGCAGGCCGCCGTGCGGGAGCTCGCGAACGCGATCGGCATCCCGGATCTGCCTCCGTCGCCGGCCGCGTCCCGCTGACCCCGGGCGCCGGCGCCGCAGGAGCTCCCTGGGCACGCGAGGGGCATGGATTCCCGCATCCGTCTGGCCCTCTGCCAGATCAACCAGTCCGTCGGCGATCTCGACGGGAACGCGGCCCGGCTGCGCGCGGGGATCGGCGACGCGCGCGACCGGGGCGCCGACCTCGTGGTCTTTCCGGAGCTCTCGATCACCGGCTACCCACCCGAGGACCTGCTTCTCAAGCCGAGCTTCATCCGGGCCGCGGGGCGGGCCCTCTACGACGTGGCCGCCGCCGCCAGCGGCATCGTCGCCGTGGTCGGCGCACCGGTCGGCCGGGCCCCGGCGGACGCCGGCGGCCACCCCGTGCCGCCGGCGCTGCACAACGCGGCCGCCGTCCTGGCCGACGGACGCATCGCGGCGACCTACCGCAAGCATCACCTGCCCAACTACGCCGTGTTCGACGAGCGGCGCTACTTCGCGCCCGGCCGGCAAGCGGTGGTGATCGACCTGGGAGGCTGCCGCGTCGGCGTCACGGTCTGCGAGGACATCTGGGTGCCGGGCGGGCCCGCCACGTGGGCGGCGACGGACGGGGGCGCGGAGGTGCTGATCAATCTCTCCGCCTCGCCGTACCATCGGGCCAAGGGCGGGGAGCGGGAGCGCCTGTTCGGGACCCGCTGCATCGACCACCGCTGCTTTCTCGCGTTCTGCAATGCCGTGGGCGGTCAGGACGAGCTGGTGTTCGACGGCCACAGCCTCGTCCTCGGGCCCGACGGCCAGGTCATCGCCCGGGGCGCGCAGTTCGAGGAGGAGCTCATCCTTGTCGAGATCGACGCCGCGCGGGCCACCGATCTGCGGACGCGCGATGCGCGAAGGCGTGCCGCGCCGACCGCCTCGCCCGCCGCCCTTCGAACCGACCGTCGGACGGCCACGGACGCCGGCCCGCCGGAAGACCACGTGTCGAGCGTGCCCCTGGAACGCCGCGCGGCCGGCGATCGGCCCGCGCTCCGCCCGTCGCGCGAAGGGCCCCCGCTCTCGCCCGAAGCGGAGGTGTATCGGGCCCTGACGCTGGGCACGGCAGACTACGTGCGGAAGAACCGCTTCCCCGGGGCGGTGCTCGGCCTGTCGGGGGGAATCGACTCCGCGCTCGCGCTCACCGTCGCGGTCGACGCCGTGGGCCCGGACGCCGTGACCGCCGTCTCGATGCCGTCCCGCTACACGGCGGAGATGAACCGGGAGGATGCGGCGCTCCTCGCCGGACGGCTCGGCGTCCGGCTGCTCGAGCTGCCGATCGAGGATCTGGCCCTGACCTATGGCGCGGCGCTCGCCGAGCCGTTCGCAGGCACGGCGCCCGACGTTGCCGAGGAGAACCTGCAGGCGCGCATTCGCGGCAACCTGCTGATGGCGCTCTCCAACAAGTTCGGGTGGCTCGTCCTGACCAGCGGGAACAAGAGCGAGATGAGCGTGGGCTACGCCACGCTCTACGGCGACATGGCCGGCGGCTTCGCGGTCCTGAAGGACGTGCTCAAGACGTGGGTCTACCGTCTGGCCGCCTGGCGCAACCGGGAAGGGGACGTGATCCCCCAGCGAATCATCGACAAGCCCCCGACGGCGGAGCTGCGCGCCGATCAGCTCGACTCCGACAGCCTGCCTCCGTACGACGTGCTCGACCGCATCCTCGAGGCCTACGTGGAGCGGGACCTCGGCGGAGCCGAGATCGAGGCGCTGGGATTCGACCGCGCGACCGTGGACCGGGTGGTGCGCCTCGTCGACCGGGCGGAGTACAAGCGGCGCCAGGCGCCGCCTGGCGTCAGAATCTCGACGCGCGCTTTCGGCAAGGACCGCCGGCTGCCGATCACCAACCGCTACGACCCGATCTCCCGCCCGTCGCCACCGTGAGCGTCGTTACCTCCGGCCGGCCCACCTCGTCATGGCCGCCCTTCTTCCCGTCGGCCGGCGAAGAACGCCTGCACGATGGAGCGGCACTCCGCCTCGAGCACGCCGGCCACTACCTCCACCCGGTGGTTCAGGGACGGATGGTCGAGGACGCGCTGGACGGTTCGCACCGCACCCGCCTTCGGTTCGGCCGCGCCGTAGACGAGCGTTCCGATTCGGGCGTGCACGAGAGCGCCCGCGCACATCATGCACGGCTCGATGGTGACGTAGAGCGCCGCTCCGGCCAGCCGGTAGTTGGACGTGCTGCGCGCCGCGGCGCGCAGCGCCAGCACCTCCGCGTGCGCCGTCGGGTCGACCCCGCTTATGGGCCGGTTGCAGCCGCGTCCCAGGATCTGCCCCGACGCCGGGTCTACCACGACGGCGCCGACCGGCACCTCGCCGGCCGCCAGCGCCTGAGCCGCCTCTGCCAGTGCCGCCCGCATGTACGTGTCGTGATCGGCCATGTGTGGTGCCCCCACCGGCTCCGGAACGGAAAGGCCGCACCGGCCGGAGGATGCGCCTCGGCTCCGCCAGGCCGGGCCGTCTGCGGCGCGCCCGCGAAACCGAACCCCGGCGCACCACGACACGCGCAACGCGCTGTCGTCGCGCCGCAGCGGATCGCCGTGCGGATACAATCGGCCGGCGTGCGCCGGCGGCGGGAATTTCCCCGCGCCCCGGGATCCTATCGCACGCCGCCTGCCGGATCGGTGCCGGGAGGAAGTGGATGCTCCGTACCTTCCGTTCTCCCCGACCGCCCGCCGGACCCACGTCCCCGCAGGGGGGCCCGGGGGTCGGAGCGGGACTGCTGCTCCTGCTGCTGGCGCTGCAGGCCGCTTCGGCCGCGGGCGGGCAGCTTCCGCCAGGACTGCTGGAGCGGGCCGCAGGCGGAGACGCCGTCGCTCAGAACGACCTCGGCAGCCGCTACTACGCCGGCCGCGGCGTGCCGCGGGACGACGACGAGGCCGCCCGCTGGATCCGGAGCGCGGCCGAGCAGGGCTACGCGCCGGCGCAGTACAACCTGGGGCTGCTCCACTTCCGGAACCGGGGCGTCGCCGGCACGGACGCCGAGGCGGCCCGCTGGTACGGGGCGGCGGCCCGCCAGGGCTACGCCCCCGCCCAGGCCGGTCTCGGCTACCTGCACATCTACGGCGCCGGGGTGGAGCAGGACCCCGTGCTCGCGTACATGTGGCTGGAACTCGCCGTCCGCGGCGCGCCGGACGACCTCACCCGGCGGCTCCACACGCAGCGGCGCGACGAGCTGGCCGACCGCATGTCCCCGGACGACACCCGGGAGGGCCGCCGGCTGGCGGATGCGTGGCGGCCGGACGACAACCCATGACCCCGGACGACCGACCAGTAGCCGCGGCCCGGAGCGGCGCGGCCTACAGCTCGATCATGCGTGACCGCACCATCGACTGCACGAAGCGACCGAGGCGCTCGTCGGCCGGTTCCACCCGCGCGCCGAACGCCTTGCGCATCCGGTCGAGGATGGCGGCCAACGGCGTCTCGCCGTCGCACGCCTTCCAGACGAACGCGCCCACGTCGTCGAGCCGGATGCGATAGAAGGGATCGCCGACGCGGGACGCCAGCCAGCGGGTGGCGCGGCCCTCTCCGAACTTGGGGCGCAGTACGACGCATCGCCCGTCGTCCGCCTCGCGCCAGTCCAGGCACCGGCGCGGGCGGGCGTTCCAGAAGGCTGCGACGTCCGCCGGCCGGCGCCCCGCCGTCACCGCCCCCCGGCGCCCGTCGACCCGCTGCCCGCGGCGTTGAGCGGCATGCGGACCAGCATGTAGTACAGCAGGACGAAGACGAGCGCGCCGGCCAGGGCGCTGTCGGCAACCTGCGGCAGCGCCAGCCACGGCACCACCTCGCTCGCCCCGACCACGAAGGCGAGCCCGACGGCCAGGAGCGCTTCGCCCGCGATGAAGCCGGACGACAGGAGCACGCCCGTGTTGGTGGCGCGCGTCCGCTGCTCCCCGGTCGCCTTCCGCTCCCCGAGCGTCCGGTCGAGCCACCAGCGGATGATGCCGCCCACGACGATGCCCGAGGTCGACGGGAACGGCAGGTACATCCCGACCGCGATCAGCATCGGCGACGGTGCCTGGACGAGGATCAGCCCGATCCCCAGCGCCATCCCGGCCAACACCAGCGGCCACGCCATCTCGCCGCCGACGATGCCCTCCGCGATCAGCGCCATCAGGCCGGCCTGCGGGGCCGGGAGCTCGGTGCTGCCGATCTCGTAGACCCGGTCCATCAGGATCATCGGGTAGATCAGCACCATCGCGGCGACGGTCACCCCGATCAGCTCGCCCACCTGCATCTTCCACGGCGTGCCGCCGAGGATGTGCCCCACCTTGAGATCCTGCAGCATGTCGCCGGAGATGCCGCAAGCGCAGCAGACGACGCCGGCCACCGCGAGCACGCCGAGGATGCCGCTGTTCCCCGTGACGCCGATGAAGACCATGACGATCGCGGCGATGAGGAGGGTGCTGAGCGTCAGGCCGCTGATGGGATTGTTGGAGCTCCCGAGCAACCCGACGAGGTAGCCGGCGACGGCGGCGAACAGGAAGCCGAGCACGACCATCAGGACCGTCAGCAGCAGCGCCCCCAGGAGGCTCCCGCTGAAGTACCAGTAGAGGCCGAAGAGCGGCACCGCCAGGGCGATGGTGGAGAAGGCGACCTTCCGGAAGTCGATGTCGGTGTCCAGGCGGCCGGAGCCCTCCACGCGCGACGCCCCCAGGTAGCCGAAGGCGCCCCCGATGCCCTGGATGAGCGAAGTCCGGAGGTTGTAGAGCGTGTAGAACGCGGCGACGATCATCGTCCCGACGGCGAGGGGCCGCACCTGAGTCGTCCACAACTCCTCAGCCAGCCCGGCGAACCCGGCTGCATCGGTCACCCCGACGCTGAGCTCCGGGTTGAGGAAGAGCGCCAGCGGCACGAGCACCAGCCAGCCGAGAATGGCGCCCGCGAACAGCGTCGCCACGATCTGCGGTCCGACGATGAAGCCGACCCCGACGAGGGCCGGCGAGGCGGCCGGCGACTGCAGCAGGAAGCCGCCGACGTAGCTCACCTGCTGCCCCGCCACCTCGATCGTCGACCGCCCGAGCGACACGAACCACGTAGCCGAATCGGCCACCAGCTTGACGCCGTTGCTGTTCTTGACGAGCTCCCAGGCGGCGGCCACGCCCATCGCCTGGAAGACGAACGCGGCGCCGGTCTGGCGGCCGCCCTGGCCGGCCTTGACCAGCTCGCTCGCGGCGACGCTCTCCGGAAACGGCAGATCCGCCTCCACGACCATCGTGCGGCGCAGGATGATGATGAAAAGCACGCCGAGGATGCCCCCCACCAACATGATGGCGGTGCTCTCCCAGTACCGCAGCTCGTCCCAGACCCCGCTGATGACGAACGCCGGGATGGTGAAGATGGCGCCCGCGACGAGCGCCTCCCCCACCGACGCGGTCGTCCGCGCCATGTTCTCCTCGAGCACCGACCCGCCCAGCAGGCGCAGCACGGCCATGGAGACCACCGCAGCGGGGAAGATGGCGGCGACCGTCAGGCCCGCGCGCATGCCCAGGTAGGCATTCGCCGTGCCGAGGACGATCGCCATCAAGGTGCCGAGGAAGACGGCGCGGAACGTCAGCTCGGGGAGGCTCGACGTCTCCGGAACGTACGGCGTGAACGAGCCGGACGACGGCGGTTTGCTCGACTCCATGCGGCCATTCTGCACAACGGAGCCGGCGCTGTCACCCCGCCCGGCGCATGCTCACGGATACGTGTAGGCGCCCTGGATGCCCAGCGGCAGGCCGACGATCCAGTAGACGATGAGGAACAGGGTCCACGTGACGAACAGCGTGGCCGCGTACGGCAGCATCAGCGACGCCACGGTGCCGATGCCGGTCGACTTGACGTAGCGCTGGCAGAAGACCACGACCAGCGGGAAGTACGGCATCAGCGGGGTGACGATGTTGGTCACGCTGTCGCCGACGCGGTAGGCGGCCTGCGTGAGCTCCGGGGCGATCCCGAGGCCCATGAGCATCGGCACGAAGATGCTCGACAGCAGCGCCCACTTGGCCGATGCCGAACCCACGAACAGGTTGACGACCGAGGTCAGCACGATGATGCCGACGATGGTCACCTGCGGCGGCAGGGCGAGGTCGCGCAGGAAGTTGGCGCCCTTGAGCGCGATCAGCAATCCCACGTTGGAGTTGTTGAACGCGGCGATGAACTGGGCCGCGAAGAAGGCCATGACCAGGTAGTAGGCCATGGTGCCCATCGCGGTCGTCATCCCCGCCACGATGTCGCGGTGGGTCTTGACGGTACCCGCCACGTAGCCGTGCACCACCCCGGGTATCAGGAACAGCAGGAAGATCAGGGGCACGATCATGCCCATCAGGGGCGCGCCGAAGCTGGTCAGCGCTCCGTTCTGCGAAGAGCGCAGGGCCGAGTCCGCCGGCAGCGCCCACAGGGCCAGCAGCAGGAGCCCCGCGACCAGGGCCCCCATGCCGGCCAGGAACCCCCGGCGGTCGCGGTCGGTCAGCTCCTCCATCTTCGGCATCGCCTCGGGGTCGCCGTCGACCTTCGTGGACTGCAGGCGCGGCTCGATGACGCGGTCCGTCAGGTACCAGCCGACGCCGATGACGAGCAGCGAGGAGAACGAGGTGAACCACAGGTTGCTCAAGGGGTTGACCTGGCGGCTGGCGTCGAGGATCTGGGCCGCCTGCTGCGTGAAGCCCTGCAGCAGGGGGTCGATGCCGGACGGGATGAAGTTGGCCGAGAAGCCCCCGCTCACCCCCGCGAACGCGGCCGAGATGCCGGCGAGGGGATGCCGGCCCGCCGCGTAGAAGATGACCCCGCCCAGTGGGATGACGAGCACGTAGCCGGCGTCGGCCGCCGAATGGCTGACGATGGCGGCCAGAATCAGCATCGGGGTGAGCAGGCTGCGCGACGTGCGGCCCAGGATCAGCTTGAGCCCGGCGTTGATGAAGCCGGTCTTCTCGGCCACTCCGACGCCCAGCAGCGCCACCAGAACGACGCCGAGCGGGGCGAATCCGGTGAAGGTCGGCACCAACCGCACCAGAAAGGTTGCGAGCGCAGTGCCCGTCAACTGGTTGGCGATGCGTAGCGGCTCGCCGTTGCGCGGATCGACCTCGGTGAACTCGACGGGCGACAGGAGCGCCGAGACGAGCCAGGTCAGCACCAGCAGAAGCAGGAACAGGACCGCCGGGTCCGGCAGCCGGTTGCCGATGACCTCGATGGCGTTCAGTGCACGATCGACGAATCCGCCGCCGGTGGCGGCCCGCGTCCGATCAGGTTTGGCTTCCGTCATGCGTCCTCCCCCAGGGAAGCGGCCTCACTTCCGGGCTGCTACCCCGACTCGCGTGTGCGGCGGGCAATTGTCGTGCACATCGTACGTCTTTCGGGTCCTTGCCGAGTCCGCGCGGGCTCACCCGCACCCGCAACGCCGAGCCGACGAAACGGGCCGGCGGACGGGGAGCTTCGGGGAGACCCTCTTGGTGTACCAGATGATCGTCTCTTCGGCGACCTCGAATCACCGGGTGGCGCCGTCCCGGATCGGCCGCGTGCTCGCATCGAGCCCCCCGCTATACTGAGCCGGCATGTCCTCCGTGACCGCCGGCCCCTCGCGCCGCGCGCCGGCGGCCGTCGAGCGCATCCCCGACATCTACGCCGCGAAGCGCGCCGCCGGGCGCCCCGTCGTCTCCGTCGAGTTCTTTCCCCCCAAGACCCCGCGGGGGGACGAGAGCCTGTTCGACCGCGTGCTCCCCCGCCTGGCCGAAGCGCGGCCCGACTTCTACTCGGTGACCTACGGCGCGGGGGGCGGGGGAACGCGCGCCCGCACGCTGCAGATTGTCGATCGGATGCAGCGCGAGCACGGCATGACGGCGATGGCGCACGTCACCTGCACCAGCTTCACGCGCGCGGCGATGGACGACTTCCTGAACGAGGCCGCCGGGCTCGGCATCCGCAACATCCTGGCCCTGCGCGGCGATCCGCCTGCCCCCGGCGGGGGCTTCGAGCGCCCGGAGGGCGGCTTCGACTACGCCTACCAGCTCATCGACGTCCTCAGGGCGCGCACCGGCGAGTTCGCGATCGGCTGCGCCGGCTTCCCCGAAGGCCATCCCGACTGCGGCGCAGGCCGCGCGGTGGACTGGGGCCGCCTACGCGACAAGATCGAGCACGGCGCCGAGTTCGTCCTGACGCAGCTCTTCTTCGACAACGCCGACTACTTCGCCATGGTCGATCACCTGACGGGCGTGCTCGGCGTGACCGTCCCCATCACGCCCGGCGTCCTGCCGATCCTGACCACGCGGCAGGTGAAGCGCTTCACCGCGCTCTGCGGAGCGACGCTGCCGCGGGCGCTCGTCGCCGACCTCGACCGGCTCGGGGAAGATGACGACGCCGTGACCGAGCTCGGCATCGAGTTCGCGTCCCGGCAGTGCGAGGCGCTCCTGGCCGGCGGGGCACCCGGCCTGCATATCTACGGGCTCAATCGATCGCGGTCGACGCTCGCCATCCTGCGCAACCTCGGCATCGCCTAGGAGTCCGCGGAATGACCTCGACATGCCGCCGTCCCGCTGCCGCCACGTTCCTGACCCTCGCCCTGGGCGCGAATCCGACCGCGGGGGCCCAGCCCGACGAGGAAGTGGCGGCACGCCTCGCCGGACTCGCCCTCGATTGCGTCCACCGCGAGTACCCCAACAAGATCGCCCACGTCCTTCAGGACGACGGCGATGCGCGGCCGCCCCGGGAGCTGACGCCGGCCTTCTACGGCTGCTACGACTGGCACTCCTCGGTGCACGGGCACTGGCTGCTCGCCCGCCTGGCGCGGCTCTACCCGGGGGCGGAGACGGCCGGGCCGTCGCGTGCTGCCCTGGCGCAGAGCCTGACCGTCGCCAACCTGCAGCGCGAAGCCGAGTACCTGGAGGCTCCCGGCCGCGAGGGCTTCGAGCGGCCCTACGGGCTGGCGTGGCTGCTGCAGCTCGCGACGGAGTTGCGCGACTGGGACGACCCGGACGCGCGGCGCTGGGGGACCGCCCTCGCCCCGGTAGAGGCACTGGCCGCCGACCGGATCCGCGAGTGGCTGCCCAAGCTGACGCACCCGATCCGCAGCGGCGAGCATTCCCAGACCGCGTTCGCCTTCGGGCTCATCCTGGACTGGGCGCGCGCGGCCGGCGACGGCGACATGGCCGCCCTGATCGAGGGCCGGGTCGGCGACTACTACCTCGCCGACTACGACTGTCCCCTGCGCTACGAGCCCTCGGGGCACGACTTCCTCTCGCCGTGCTTGGCGGAGGCGGACGTAGTACGCCGGGTGATGGCCCCTGCGGCCTTCGCCGACTGGCTGGGCCGGTTCCTGCCCGGAGTCCCCCGGGACGACCGCCCGGACTGGCTGGAGCCGGCCGTGGTCACCGACCCGACCGACGGCAAGCTGGTCCACCTGGACGGCCTGAACCTCAGCCGCGCCTGGATGCTCGAGGGCATCGCCGCCGGCCTCCCCGCGCACGACGAACGCCGGCCCGCCCTGCTCGCGGCCGCCGCCGCGCACCGCACGTCGGGGCTCGCCTCGGTAACCGGGGCGACCTACGAGGGCGGACACTGGCTGGGGACGTTCGCAGCGTACCTGGTAACGCAGCGCGGGCTGTAGTTGTCGGCTTCCCGCTGAGCGTCAGGCACGGCACGGCCGGCGACGCGTGGCCTGGCCTTCGAGCGATGCTCGGCGAAGTGGCCACCACCCTCCCGCTTGACCGGGTCCGGGCACGGTGACACACTGCCTGCATGGTAGCGGTCACCGACTCGACGCGGAATGCCGTCTGGCAGGAGATGCTGGACGCGGCCCGCCTCGTTCGGTACTACGATGCGCTGTCCAGCCGGCAACAGCGATGGAACCGGGGCGTTCGGCTCGTGCTCCTGGCGTCCGCAACCGCCGGTATCGCTGCGGGCATGAACGCCCTGCCGGAGTCGTTCCGAGTCGTTTCCGGCGCCGTCATCGGGATCCTGGTCGCGTGGGATTTCCTCGCCGACCACGCGAACAAGGCGGCCGTGCTGGGATCGATCGGACGGGAGTGCAACGAGGCGGAGGTCGAGCTGGCCGGACTCTGGCGGGAGATTCAGGCCGATTCGGTCGACGACGATGAAGCGCGGCGACTGCTCTCGGATCTGGCCCGACGCGTGACGCGCTCTACAGACCGCGCCGGCAGCGCCCACATACCGACGAACGAACGGCTGAACGTCAGGTGCGAGGAGGCGGCGTTCAAGGCACTCGCCGACCGCTATGCCGCAGGATGAGTCGCAGCGGCCGAAGGGAGCCCGGCCAGCTCGGGATCCGCCCGGGCGGGTGCGGATGGCGCTGGCTGGTGACAACCGTCGGGAAGGTTCCGGTAGTCCGCCGCGCCCCGGTCGGGCCACGCCTCCGCCGCCACCGCCGAGACCACCCAAGCCGCGGGACAGCCGTTGAGATCCTCTACGTTGGAACCGCAGGGTCGAAGGCCATGCACTGCAGGTAGGTTTCGATCCTGCGGTAGTCCTCGTCGAGAAAGCTCTCCACCCTGCGCAGCGTGGCGTCCCTGATTTCCGATGTTGGCGTCGCGGACAGATCGGCGTCGGTCATGAGGGGGTGCTTGTACACAAGGAAACAACCAGCTGACCACGACGCGCGGTCCAGCGGGTACCTCCCGCTTCGCCCTTGAGAAGCGTCGATGGGGTGCTGCTTCATGAAGTCTATGGTCCGATCGACAGCCGGACTCCAGTCCTTTTTCGGCGGGTCGATCTGCAGTTGCAGCAAGACCTCGCGACGGCCAAACACGATCGACCACCGAGGGTACCACGAGAGGCCAAGCGACTTCCGTGTCTCGTCCATACCCGCGTTCGAGAAGTACAGGTAGTACGACTGGTACGCCGAAGACGTGGACGTCCAGGTCCGAAACCCCTTGCCCCGCAGGCGCGCCTGTACGTCCGACCTCAGTTGCCTCGGCTTCTGCCGGAAGTCGTTCACAAGCCGGTCGACGGCCACCTTGTACTCGCCGAGGTCGTTCGCCAACGAGACCGCGTCGCCGCTGCCGGCACTATCCTCCCGCGCCGTCAACAGCCCGTCCAGGACGTGCCCATACTCGTCCAGAAGCGTCGTACCAGACTGATCCGATTCGGTCTCCGGCTGCGCGGTCAGCCGCGCGACGATTTCGAGGTAGTGACCCAGGAGAGCTCGAACCCTAGACGGGAATCGCTCGCGCTGCCGGATCGAGTCCACGAGGTCACGGACTCGGGCCCAGCTCAGGTGAATGAAGTCGCCGCCGGAGGCGTCCGGCTGCCGTGACGTCGTCAGCAGGACGCTCTGGACCAGATCGTACTTGCCCGAGTCCTTCTCGCGGAGCGTCTTCTCGTAGTACCTCACTTGTTCCGCGTACTCCGGCGCCGTCTCGTCCGTCTTGTTCTCGATGGCGACGACAGCCCTCTCTTTCAGGAAGAAGAGCGTGATGTCCACATAGTAGCGTTCCCGTTCGACTCGGACGTTGTCCGCCTCGAAACTGGACGGCACGGGAATCGGAGGGACGCCCTGCGCCCTGGCCTGCTCATTCAGCGCGGCCATGAAGTCCCTGATGAACGCACCGCCAAGCCCGTGCGTCTCGTCTGGCTGAAGCAGCCACGCCAGAACGTTGCTGTGGCGGATCTCGTAGTCGGAATACCGAAGGACATCGAACGGATTGAACGTCCTCGGCTTCACGATCGCCGCGTGGTACCTCAGGAAACGGGGATCGTCGAGCAGCTTCTGCAGTTCGTGGTGCATCGGTGCCTCGCAGCCCGGTGAGCGTTGGCGGCCTCGTGCTCATGCTGGAGGACTCTTTGCCTAACAATTCGCCCACGAGTGTACGACATCGCCGAGCTCTCCGCCCGCGTCGACGCCGCGACGAACGACCTGCTGGTCCCTGACCTCACGAGTTCGACCGGTAGGACATCGTCTCGCGGCAGCGCAGTGTCGACTACGCCGCGGAGGCGGCCGAGGAGGAGCAGCGTGACACCAACCGTGCCCGGGCGCCGATGGCTGGCGACGTCGACCCGCAACCGACGACCGCGCGCACGATCGTTCGGGCGCTCGAGCTGAACGCCAAACGCCGAAGACGGCCGGAAGCGACGGACCGAGGGCCGCATGTCGGGTCCGGATGCTCCGGTAGACTGGCCCATGCGTCGTATGGCTGCGCTTTCGCACCGGGAGGCCTCGCCGACTGAGCGGTCGGAGACGTTCCTGCGCCGAAGGCGTTGCGGATGATGTTCACGTTGGGCGGCTTCACGCGGGGCGTCGAGGAAGGCTGGCCGGCAGAGGACACCTACCGTTGGATTGTGTGTCAGCTCCCGCGGAGCTTCCATGGCCGCAGTGCGGCCGAACAACGAGCTGCGCTCGCCGAGCGGGTGCCGTTGACGGGCACGAAATGGGATGCGCTGCTTGCCGCGATGGTCGAGCACGTGGCGTGGCTGCACGGGCACGAACGGCCAGCGTGGGTAGACGAGCGGGAGCGGTTCCTCGACACCACCTGGGTGGTGGCGGACACGCCGTGGACACGGCTGTACTCGGTGATCTTCGCGCCGGCGGCGTTCCTGCGGCACGGGGCGATACCGGACCCACGGGATCTGGATGCACGAGGGGGAGAGCGTTTTGACTGGACCCCTTGGCCGTGAGGAGCTCATCGAGCTGTTCGAGGAGCTGTCCTCGGAGCTGGCAAGGCGCGGCGCCCGGGCGCACGTGTACGTGTTCGGCGGCGCCGCGATGAGCGTCGCGTTCGACCGGCGGCGAACGACGGTCGATATCGACGTGCGGGTTGACAGCGGCCGCGAGAAGCTGATGGAGGCGGTCGAGGCGGTCGGCCGCCGGCACGGGTTCGAGGCCGGTTGGTTCAGCGACGAGCGGTAGACAATTCCGACGAACGACCGTTCTCCCCTTGATTACCGAGATGAACGGTGCTACGTTATCACGGTAACCGAGGGGAGCACCGTGACCCGACCTTCCAATCTCGTCCAGGGAACGCTGGATCTGCTGATCCTGAAGATCCTCGACCTCGAGCCGCGCAGCGGGTGGGCCATCGGCCAGCGCCTCCGGCAGGCGTCGAACGACGCGCTGCAGGTGAGCGACGGCTCGCTCTACCCCGCCCTGCACAAGCTGGAGCAGCAGGGCTGGATCGCCGCCGAGTGGCGGGTGACCGAGAACAACCGCCGCGCGAAGGTCTACGCCCTGACGCCGCCCGGACGCCGGCGCCTGGAGGAGGAGCGGGCGAGCTGGGAGCGGCTGTCCGGCGCCATTACGCACGTCGTGCGGCTGACGGAGGCCTGAGCCATGCCGCTCGAACGCTGGCTCTACGCCTGGCGCGCCCGCTGGCGGGCGCTGTTCGACCGGGGGCGGGCGGACCGCGAGCTGGACGACGAGCTGCGCGACCACGTGGCCCGCGAGACGGCGGCGCTCCGGACCCGCGGGATAGCGCCCGCGGAAGCCCGTCGTCAGGCCCTCGCCTCCCTCGGCGGCCTGGCCTCGGCGCAGGACCGCGTGCGCGCGGTTCGCTTTGGGTCGCTCGCGGAGCAGGTGCTGCAGGACGTCCGTCACGGGCTGCGGCTGCTCGTTCGCAACCCCGGCTTCACCGCGGCCACCGTGGTCACGCTGACGGTCGGGATCGGCGCGACGGCCACCGTCTTCTCGGTCGTCGACGCCGTGCTCCTCCAGCCGCCGCCGTTCCCGGAGCCCGGCCGCCTCGTAACGCTGTGGCAGACCGATCCCGGCGACGGCGACCGCGCGGCCGAAGTGGCGCCGGCCAACTTCCTCGACTGGCGTGACCAGGCAACCGCCTTCGAGCGCGTGGCGGCCGTCCAGCCCTACTCCTACGACGTCACAGGCG
>JAPOVI010000140.1 GCA_026708265.1 Acidobacteriota bacterium | reverse complement strand
GTAGAACGCCTGCGGGTCGTCCAGATCCACCGGCGCCGGCCTCGTCTGATCCGCCTCTTCGCTCTTCGTCAGCAAGACCTCCGGCGACGGCGGCGACAACGCCCGCACCGGCAGTTGGACGCTCGGGTCGAAGCCGGTCAGCGGGCGCGACGTTTCTGCGCCGTCGGCCTCGACCTGAACATCCCGCGGCGGACCGATGTAGAGCTCGAGGCCGAGGGCGCGGCAGATCTGCTCGACGCGGTTCAGGCGGGGGACGTGCCCGTTCAGGACGGACCGGATGGCGTCTTGCGGCAAACCGCTGTTGACGGCGGCCCGGTACTGGGATTGGCCTCTTTCCGCGAGACGGCGCCGGACCGCCTCCGCGAAATCGCGGGTCGTCACGCTGGGAAGCATACCGCCTCTGGAGGCGAGCGGCGATTGACTGGACTTGTAGTGGGGATCCACCACTTCCGGTATATCTGCACATGCGTCGCCAGCCTGTACCGGGACCACGGCGGCGAGGCCGATCTCCATTCCCACTCGACGCCTCGCCGGGCAGCGTGCCATGATGAGATGATAGGAGGTGTTGATGATGGCTCAGCTCCCTGACGGGACGGTCAAGTAGGTTGCCGGCCAGTCTGGGCGTCTCGCGGTCGACCTTCTACAAGATGCGGGGCGCTCGGGCGTTCCCGGCCGCAACGATCCGGCTTCCCGGCGGCGACCCTCGCTGGCCGCAGGAAGTCGTCGATGAATGGGTCGATCCCGGTGGTTGATGCGGACGAGCAGCTCTCGCTGCCGGTGAGCCGGGACCAGACAGATCGGCGGGCGCATGGGGCATCAGGCTCGAAGGCAGGAGCGCCGTGCCGGACGACATCTCCGGACACGCCTGGCAGGACTCGAGGTCGAGGAACGCACTTCACCCTTTCGCCGACACCCGTGGCGCAGCCATCGCCAAGAACGGGCATGAGGGCGGCCCCGCCCGTCCGTGGATGGGTCCGGCGGAACGGCCAACTCACGATGACGACCGCGTGGCATCCCGTCTGCGACGGGATCGCTTGCGCCACGACGAGGCACGCCGACTAGGTGACGTCGGCAGAATCGTCCAACCGGTCTGGTTCCAGGCGCCCGCCGGGCAGGGTGGGCGACAGCGGCCGAGGCCGCACTCCAGTACCAGACTGCCCTTCCAGAGCACATCGCCGGTTTCCTGGTCGAAGGCGCGGCCGCGGCCGTTGACGTCGCCGAACACGAGGCCGCCGCCGCTGGTGACGAGTGACATGGTCTCCGCGCGCTGCTCGTGGACCCAGGCGGTCTCGACGGCATCGACCGCGATGGCCCAGACCGCACAGACCCAGTCAGTTGCCGGGCGCGATCTCGGGGCGCCAGACTGATGGCGTAGACCGAGGTGCACTCGGGGCCCTCGGCGATCATCTGCGCGCAGGCGTTGTGCAGCGGGAAGTACATCTGGCGTCGGTCAGTGGGCTGTAGATGCCGGACTCCCAGTCAGGTATCGGCACATCCGGGAGTCGAGCAAAGCACCGTCGGAAAGTCATTTGCGCCGCCTCCGCGCTACCCTGCCAGCCGAAATCGCCAGCCGAATCCGGCTGCCGGCCGTTTCCGACAGGGCCTTCGGTGTCGTTCGGGTCACCCGGATCAGTTCGCGAACCCCTGCCGGTCGAAATACTCCAGCCGGTTCGGGATCGCTGCAAGAATCGCAGTCCGGTCCGCGTCTCCCAACCGCGCAGACCGGCGCCGCACGGCGAAGTACGGCAGGATGCTCTCGGCCACGTCCTCTCGGCCGGGGTTGTCACGGGCGTAGGTCGACACGAACACGCCGTCCGCGGTCTGCGCCGTGGTCCACCCCGGCGCGTTCGCGTGCCTTGCGTCGAGCGACACGTGCGCCGCCTCGTGGAACAGGATCTCCTCCAGGAACCCGTCGTCGATGTACCGCTGGCCCTGCCCGGTGTGGATCAGGAAGCTGCCGTTGGGGTTCCCGCCGAACAGCTCGACGCCGTCGTTGATCTCGACTTCGCGGGCGTTGGTCATCAGGAACGCCGGCAGCCGCCCGAGCGCCGGCGCGTAGGTGTCGACCTCGGCGCGCGCGGCGTCGACGCTGCCGAACTCGGGGTTGACCTGAAACTCGACCGCGCCCCAGCCGTACCGCACGTCGAACAGATACGCGTCGACCTTGATCCAGCGGTCGACGCGCCGGTCGAAGACCTCCCGCATCCCTTGGCCGGCGTAGGTCACGTTCATCAGGGACGTCGAGTCGGAGCTGTCGATCAGTCGGGGCGAGATGAACACGGTTCCCTCGAACGGCGGGATGCCGGTATGCGCGAGCGCGAAGTCCACCGTCCGGTCCTGGTCCATCGTGGCAGTCTCCGACGCGGCGGCGTGGTGCGGGCCGGACGCGGTGACGGTGACCGCACCGGAGACGTGCTGGAACCTGTAGCGACCGTCGGAGGCGGCGGCGGTCGACTGGCCGGTGTCGAGGCGGATGGTTGCGCCGGCGAGCGCGGGTCCGTTCGGCCGACTGTCCCGCACTGTACCGGAAAGCGTGAAGCCCGATGTCGTGGGTGCCATCGGGTTGGTCGGGGCGACGGGTGAGGAGGCCGAATCGTCGCTGCATGCGGCGGCGAAGACGACGAGGCAGACGGTGGCTGTTCGCATTCGGGGTCTCCCTTCGGCCCTCGGCGGCCGGTTCGGTCCTTGGCGGGCGAACGCGACCCGGCGACTCGCATCGATTATGGCTCCGTCGGCCAGAAAGCTGCCTCCCGGCGTCCGTGGCGCAACATCGGCCTCGCTGCTGTTATCGGTGAGCCGGTCGGTCGCCCACGAGGGCGCACTTCAAGAGAACGATCTACAATGGGATGATTATGCGGCGAACGTTGCAGGAGCTGGCGGCGGCGGTCGACTGGAGGCCACGGACCGTGTGCCGAGAGAGCGCCCGCTCACGAGCCGGGGTAACGTCTGGTATTCCTGCTCATGACCAATCCTGATGCTGACCAGGATCGGCGCCCCGGACTGCCGAAACGGAAACGTGCGCCTGATGCCGTCGACCGCGTCGAGTGGGTGCTTCTGGAAGCACTTGATGCCGGTCACCCCGGGGGCGTGCGGGAAGCGGAACACCGCTTGGCGCAGTGTCAACGGCGTGCCGGCCGGCTGCGGCCCGCGGCCGGGCGTGCCCGAACACGGGATACGAACACACCGGCCGGAGGTGCCGGCGACCGGTGCTTCGTCACCTTGGAGCGGGCGATATCGTTCCCGCCGCCAAGCGGACTGACCGTCAGAGCCCTCGGTTCGACGACTGGCCATAAACGGGAATCACACACCATGCAGGCAATCCGTGTCACGGCCGCTGTTCTGATCGCTACCCTGTTGCTCCCCGTCGCCGCAGCGGCTCAGGAACCCGGCGAGATGACGCCCGCGCGGGAGGCGTTGCGCGCGGCGGGCTTCGAGCTGCCGACGTCGGCCGAGCGCGAGGAGCGGGCTCGCCGCGACCGGCGGGTCCAGCGGCTGTGGAGCGCCGCCCTCATCGGCGCGGGCGGCGCGCTCGGCGCCGCGGTCGGGTTCAGCAACAACAAGTGGGTGATCGACGAGGGATGGATCGGCGCCGGCATCGCGGGCACGGCGCTGGGCTTCGGGCTCTACGGCCTGTTCGAGCCGCTGTCGTGGCGCGGGATCGAGGTGGAGCCCCGGGGCGTGGCGGCGATCCGGCCTTACGGAGCCGGTTCCCGCCCCGCCCGCGGAGCCGCTTTGTCGGTGCGCTGGTGACCGGGGCGGCGATCCTGTCCGAGCGATCGCCGTCAGGAACCTCGGCAGCCGGGATCGCCTCGCGGGACTGTCCCGACGCTCCCCAGCGTCCGATAGTACAAGGCTGATGCCACTGTTCGTGGTGAAGCAGACGAGATTCGACGGGACGCTCGTTGTCGGAGCCCGCCGGGCCGTGGCGGCGGACGGCTGGTGGGTGTTTCAGGACGCAGAAGGCCGGCCGCTGGCGGCGCTGCCCGCGACCGAGGTCGACGCCATCGAGTCGGTCCCGGACGACGACGCGCGCGGCCGCGCTTGGTGGCACCTTCCGGTCCCGGCGGTCCGTCAGGCGGAAACCGGGCAGTCGCGTCCTCCGGCTCCTCGCGGGGGCCCGTGGTCGGGAGTCGTGGAATCGCTACAGGCCGCGCTCGGCGCCGGTCCGGCAGCCGCGGGCTCGAAGTCCGGGGGCTGATTCCTTTCCCTCGGCGCTCCCCGCCCGGCGGGTGCCGCACTGGCTCGTCGGGCTGGCCCTCCACAGCTTCCTGTACGATCGCTCGCCGCAGTCACCCGAAGGGCCCGCAGCGTAATCGGGATAGGGGGGAGCCTCGCGGCCTCGTCCCTCCCACACCACCGTACGTACGGGTCCGTACACGGCGGTTCGACGACGTTAGGCGGCATGGCCTGCGGCCACGGATGCGAGGCCGATCCGGGCGAAGAAGGCGTTGGGCAGCGCGATAGTGAGTGCCGGGCTGAGGGCTGATCCGCCAGGAGCCGTGGGCTGCTGCTGGCGGTTTGGGCCGCCAGCAGCTTGCCGACGCCGGCGTCGGCGCAGCGCCGCGAAGCGAGTGCGCCCACGCTTCCAGTGCGTTCAGGCGACGGCAGAGGCCGAAGTAGCCCCGCCACCCGACGAGGTAGCGTGACCGGGCCGGATGCTTAATCGTTGCGTACGGATCGTGTGCGGGCTCCCGCCTTCTTCCTAGCCCGAGCGGCCGGTTTCTTCTATCCGACGGCGGCCCGGTGTCGGGCTTGAGGGCGTGGAAGAGGGCGCGGGCGTGGCCCTGGAGGCTGCGCGGCGTGCCGACGCCCGTCAGGTGGCCGCATGAGCAGGCCGAGATTCAAGCCACAGGTTCCGCCGCTTCCGGTCGAGGCGCGCCAGCTCCGCGCGGGTCGGCGTCTCAATCCCGGACGCCGCTGAAGCTGCGCGAACGCCGAACGCGCATCCCGGCGGTTCCGCAAGACTTCCTCCCGGAGGTCACGGCGCACGTTCTCCCCCGCGAGCCAGTAGGCACCGAGCAACAGCGCCGCGGCAGTGAGAACCAAGGTCACGCTCGGGTCCACCAGCATCACCCGGTTTGGCTTACCCGATGCGGTTCAATCGGCGCCACCCCGGCATTCGGAGGCTGGCGGAGATTCTGGCTGGCTAGTCAGACCGGCCCCTCGACGCCGCGGCGCATGAGCCGGGAGATCCGAGCCTGGACGATGCGCCGCCGCGGGATCTGCATAGGCTGCCCAGTGACGGGATCCCGGCCGACGCGGGGAAGCCTCGTCTCCACGCGCAGCTTGGCGATCCCGGGGACCGAGGTCTCACCATGCTCCGCCAGTTCGCGGGCACAGACGCGCTGAAGCTCGGCCAGGAACTCCCGTGCATCCGCCCTGGAGAAGCGCCGGCCGCGAGCCCTGAAGTGGTCGGCCATGTGCTGTGACAGCCTCGCCTTTTGCATGGTCTTCAGAAATGAGACGCATCCGCCGATCTGCCACAGCACGAACGCCCTACCGTTCGGCACGAGCCACCGCACCGCGCGCAGTCGTCCTGGTCCAGGATTCGGAGCACCATCCCACCTCCGTTGTACAGGGGCTCGCCGTTCGGAAACCGCTGCGGCCGGGTCAACCCCTACGCTCTTGATCCACGTGCTCGTCCCGTCGCCGAACGACCCGTCGCCACGGTTGCTCAACCGAAGGGATTCTACAACGGACGCGGGACGGGCGGACAACGTGGACCGGGACACGCTCAGGAGGTGCGGCCCACACGATCTGGCCGTTCAGCACTTCCTGGCGCTGCCCCCACGCCGAGGTCGCCGCGGCCGTCGCGGCCGTGCACGGGTCGCGGGCGCTGCCGGCGCTCAAGCCGGCGTTCGAGTTCGTCGTGCTCACGGCCGGCCGCTCGGGCGAGGTGCGCGGGGCGCTGTGGGCCGAGATGGGCACGTCGGCCCACGTGTGGACCGTCCCGGCATCGCGGATGAAGGCCAAGCGTGAGCACCGGGTCTTGCTCGGCCGGCGTGCTCTGGACATCCTCGCCGCAGCACCGACACCCGGCCGCGGCGACAGCCCGCTCGTGTTCCTCGGGCCCGCGCGGCAAGCCGTTGTTCCACACGTCGCTCTACACCGTTTTCAAGGAGCACGGCATCGCGGCCGTGCCACATGGCTTCCGGTCCTCGTTCCGGGACTGGGCGACCGAGAAGACCGACCATTCGCGCGAGGTCATCGAGGCGGCGCTCGCCCACCTCGTCCAGAACCAGGTCGAGGCAGCCTACGAGCGCTCGGACCTGTTCGACCGGCGGCGGACTCTGATGGACGACTAGGAAACCCATCTTGCCGACACACACCCTCGTCGCCCGACCGTGGAACCAGCGAAAGACGAACTCTTCGGAACCACAGCACTCGCCGGCGAACCCGATCCGACCTTGCCTCCCCTGATCGACCACGCCGCCCACCAACGAGTCGGTCAGGCGGAGATCACCGACGGAGATCGAGTGCAGGTACGGATCAAGCGGGGAAGGACATCGAGCGGCACGACGGAGACGAGTAGATCCCGGAAAGCGACGAAGCCGGGTCGGGCGGTGAAGAGCCAGAGACGGGCGGCACGATCAGAGGGAACGGAAACTGGCTCATCATGACATCCGTTGCAGGTCATGGGCCAGCCGACCCAATGTGCTCACATTGGGGCCGAACCCGCCGTCGATGCGGCCGTTGCCGAGCTGCGTGCCGGCAGGGTCATGAGCGCCGGGCTACACCCGGCGTCCGGCGGCGCACGTATCAGCGCGCGCTGCCGGACGGTCCGCCGGCCAACAGCCGGTTGTGCGGCCAGCAACGGCGGCCCGTTGCGGTGGATGGCCGCTCCGGCAGCCGAATCCCCTGACGTAGAATCCCAAGCCCGCCTGGTCGCACGTGAACCACATCGGCCCAGATGTCGCGAAGGTAGGCGCAGCGCCGCGGTGAGAGATTCTGATCGAGGAGCAGTTTCACCTTCCGCCGACCGCCACGAGTCGCCGCTCGCGATCGGCGGCGAAGGCGAGGCAGGCCCGGTTGCCTTCGCGCGTTAAGTCCGGGACGTCTCGGACCAGATCCTCTTCGGACATTCCGCTCGCCAGGTAGTCGAGCACGTCGGACACCGTCATGCGCAGGTCACGGATGCAGGCTTGCCACCGCGTCGTCCGGGCTCGATCGTGATTCTGTCGACATGCGGCATGAAGCCATGCCTACGTGACCACCGAGCCTCGGCAAAGCGATCGCGGGCCGAACAAGGGCCCCGGTCGGCATAGCCTACAATCTATCTATCGTTGCGACCGGGTTCGTCGTGGGTCAACAGGCGGGCGGCCGCGCAAGCCGCCGACGCCCGACAGGGAAGGAGAACGCGATGACCGAGCTGACACGCCGTGAGCTCATGCTCGCGGGGATGACGCTGCCGGGACTGCTGGCTCTTTCCACCGCGCGCTGCGCGCTGGCGGCCTCGCCACAGGCCTCGTCCGCCGCGGACCCGCTTTCGTTCGTCCACCCCGAGTTGCGCGCCGCCGCGCGCCAGGCCCAGTCTTTGGGGCAGGCGCTGTCGGCGATGACGGCGGACACGCTGCCGACGATGCGGGGAACGGCGGATGCCTTGACGCCGCCGCCCCTGGAAGCTCCGCCGTTCGAGAGGCGGACCGTCCCCGGTCCGGCCGGTGAGCCGGACGTCGAGGTTTACATCATCAACGCGAAGCCCGGCGCGAGCCGGCCCGGCATCCTCCACATGCACGGCGGCGACTACGTCGCCGGCTCGGCCTCCGCGAGCGTGCGTCCTCTCCAGGAGGTCGCCTCGGCGCTCGATTGCAGCGTCGTCACCGTCGAGTACCGGCTGGCGCCGGAGACCACCTACGCGGGGTCCGTCGAGGACAACTATGCCAGTCTGCTGTGGCTCTACCAGCACGCGGACGAAGTGGGCGTCAATCCCGACCGTGTGGCGGTGATGGGCGAGAGCGCCGGCGGCGGGCATGCCGCCCTGCTGGCCATCGCGGCCCGCGACCGGGGAGAGGTGCCGCTGGCGTTCCAGCTCCTCGTCTATCCGATGTTGGACGATCGGACCGGGAGCACGCGCGAGGTGCCGCCGCAGATGGGCCGCATCACGTGGACCGCCACCGCGAACCGGTTCGGCTGGGGCGCCTTCCTCGGCCAGGAGGCGGGCGGCGCGTCGGTGCCGAGCGCCGGCGTGCCGGCCCGCGTCACCAGCGTGGAGGGCCTGCCGCCCGCGTTCATCGGCGTGGGCGGGATCGACCTGTTCGTCCTTGAGTCCGTCGAGTACGCGCGGCGGCTGATCGAGGCGGGCGTGCCGACGCGGCTCCTGGTGGTTCCCGGCGCCTTCCACGGGTTCGACGGTCTGGCCGCCGACACGGAGATCGCGCAGCGGTTCAACGCGGCGAAGTTGGACGCCCTGCGCGGTGCGCTGGCGGCCGACAGCGCCTGATCGCCGAACGGTTGGACGGAGCTCCCCTCCCCGACCCGGGTGAGGCGGAGGACTGGAGGTGGGAGATCGTGTCAGCCGTCCAAGCGCAACCCGCCACGAATCCGATGCAGTTCACGGCATGGTTCACGGCCACTCTCGATGGGCTTCTGGCACCGGGACTTCCGCGGTGAGTACTGACCGTGCCACAGTTGTTCTGGACCGGCATCGCCGCCGCGGGGAAAGTGCGGCGAGTACCGCCAGAATCGACAGGGCAATCTCGATGGCCGCTGAGCACCTCCTCGGACTGCAGGACGGGGACGGCTATTGGTGGGGTGAGCTGGAGGCGAACTGCGCGATCACGGCCGAATACCTGCTTCTCACGCACTTCCTGGGCGTACCTGACCGCGCGCGGTGGAGGAAGATCGTCAACTACCTTGAGGAAATGCAGCTTGAAGACGGTAGCTGGTCGATCTGGTACGGCGGCCCGGGCGATCTCAGCATCGCCGTCGAGTGCTACTTCGCGATACGGCTGGCCGGCGTTTCATACGATGCCCCCGTTCTCGTCAAGGCACGGCGGTTCATCCTCGAGCGCGGGGGTGTGCCGAACGCGCGCGTCTTCACCAAGCTCTGGCTCGCGCTGTTCGGGCTGTGGAAATGGGAGGATCTGCCCGCTCTCCCCGTGGAGGTCATGCACCTCCCCACGTGGTTCCCGTTCAACGTCTACGACTTCGCGAGTTGGGCGAGGGGCACCATCATCCCTTGCTCGATCCTTCTGTTCAAGAAGCCTTACTGCGCCGTGCCAGAGTCGGCCCGCCTCGACGAACTCTATCCCACCGGCGGAGAGGCGGCGGAGCGTCAACCCGGCGGAAACGGAGCGCGACCGAGTTGGGAAGCGGTCTTCAGGGCGGCGGGGCGCGTCTTGCGTCTCCTGGAACGGCGACCGGCGGTCGTCGCGCGCCGGTTCCTGCGGGAAGCCGCCTTGAAGAAGGCCGAGCGCTGGATACTGGACCGTCAGGAGGCTGACGGTTCTTGGGGAGGGATCCAGGCGCCTTGGGTCTTTTCGCTGATGGCGCTGCGCACGATGGAATACGGCAACGGGCATCCGGTCATCAGGAAGGGGTTGGAGGGCTTTGAGGGCTTCGCGAGGGAAACGTGCGACACCTTCCGCATCGACCCGTGCGTGTCGCCGGTCTGGGATACATGCCTGTCAGTCGTGGCCCTTCAGGACGCCGGCATATCCCCGGAAGAGCCTTCCATGGTCAGGGCCGCCCGATGGCTTGTCGGCAAACAGATCCTCGAAAAAGGCGGGGACTGGCAGGTCAGACGACCGCGTGTCAGGCCGGGCGGCTGGGCGTTCGAGTTCGCCAACGACACCTATCCCGATACTGACGACACCGCGCTGGCCTTGATTGCCTTGCACAGGATGGGTTGGCGCGACGAGCCGCGCGTGCGGCTCGCCCTGGACCGAGGTCTGGGATGGCTGGAGGGGATGCAGAGCCGGAACGGCGGCTGGGGTGCGTTCGACGCGGACAACGTCAAGCGCTGGCTCGCTGCGATCCCCTTTTGCGATTTCGGCGAGGTCACCGATCCGCCCACCGAAGACGTCACTGCCCATGCCCTCGAAGCGTTGGGGCGCATGGGCTTCGACGCCAGCCGACCGACGGTGCAAGCCGGCCTGCAGTACCTGCGAGAGACACAACAGGCGGACGGCTCCTGGTGGGGCCGGTGGGGTGTCAATTGCATCTACGGCATCGGGGCCGTTCTACCGGCACTCAAGTGGGTCGGCGAGGATATGGATCAGCCTTACATCCGCAGAGCCGTCGGTTGGCTTTTCCGCCACCAGCGTGACGACGGTAGCTGGGGCGAGGGCGTGGGAAGCTACTTCGACCCGACATTGCGCGGACAGGGACCGAGCACGAGGTCCCAGACGGCTTGGGCGCTGATTGGGCTGATCGCGGCTGGACACGCCGAGACGGAAGGCACCAAGCGGGGGGTCGACTATCTCGTCCGCACGCAACAGGCCGACGGATCGTGGGTTGAGCCGGAGTTCACGGGCACTGGGTTCCCGGGGGACTTCATGATCAACTACCATCTGTACCGGCTCTACTGGCCGCTGATGGCGCTGAGCCAGTATCGTCGGGCGATGCGTGACGAGACGGTTGGCCGTGGGCGGTTGTAGACGACCTTATCGCGGGTTCGCGCACGGCGCTGCGTGCGGCTCCGGGCCTCGGTGTTCGAGGTTCGTCACGTGGAAGGAGAACCGGACGATGGAAGCTCACCGGCCGTGGGGGACCTTGGGGCTGGCTCTTGGATTTGCGGCGGGTTGCTCGGCGATCCTCGGTGCGGCAGAGCTGAGGCTGGAGACGCTCGCGGCCTGGACTCGGTACATCGAGGCGACGGAACGGCGCATCGCCCGCGAGATCGCGCACGGTGAGCGGTTCCTCGTGCTGGACTTCCGCCCCGACGCGCAACGGGCTCGCCGGGAACTGCGCGCCGGCCAACCGGTTCTCGCCCGGATGGAAACTCGCCACGAGAACGGCGAAGCGATCAAGGTGCCCAAAGGCCAAATCCACCACTGGCGTGGTGCCATCCTGGTGCCGAACGCCGACGTGGATCACGTGGTTGACGGCCTCCAGTTTGCGATCCCGCCCCATGAACTGCAGAACGACGTCCTTGAATCGCGCGTCCTCTGGCGCGAAGGCAACCAGTTGCGGCTGTTCCTCAAGCTGAGCCGCAAGGCGGTCGTCACCGGACACTACAACACCGAGCACGAGCTGGAGTACACCCGCGCGGGCGGCAGCCGAGCGTGGAGTCGGAGCAAGGCCACGCGAATCGCGGAGCTGGAGCACTTCGGGACGCCGGAGGAACGCGAAAAGCCGGTGGGCAACGACCGCGGTTTTCTGTGGCGGCTGAACGTGTACTGGCGCTACGAGCAGGTGGCCGACGGCGTGCTGATGGAGTGCGAGGTCGTGACGTTGAGCCGGTCCATCCCGATCCTGGTGCGCTGGATGGTCGCGCCGATAGTCACTCGGGAGTCACGCGCCGCGCTCCTCGACATGCTGCAGGCGATGCGCATCAAGCTCGATCCCAACCGACGAGGGTGACGCCGCCGAGCGGCGGTTGCAGGAAGTGCGCGACCGGCTCCGCCACCCCGAAGAACATCAAGCCGATGCCCACCCCGGCGGCGAACAGCATGGCGAACCATGCGACGGTAGAGTAGTCCGGCCGTGCGCGAGGGCCACCCAGTCGCACGCGCCCGAACGGCGTCACCAGCAGCAGGCAGAAGAGCAGGAACAGATTGGCTGCGGCCATGAGCACCCAGTCGAACGTGGAGGTGAGCCAGGTGCAGCAGCACCCCGAAAGGTTGTTCGCCACGATCGCGAACTCGGTCGAGCGGAGCAGGTCGCTCAACGCCTCGCCCGAGAAGCTGACGTAGGCGTCCACCAGCCAGTAGTCGTCCGCGTACCAGTCTGACAACAGGCAGACGCGCCGCGACGAGGTGTACTTGGCGCTCAGCCCCAAACCGAGCGGACCGCTCCGGTCGAGCGAGACGACCCATAGCCGGCCCGGCACGCCGGTTACGTTGGTCCCTGCCACGATCCCTGATCCGCGTCGACCAGCGGGTCGCCGGTCCCGATGTACTGCGAGTCGTCGAATGTGAAGGCCGTGTAGAACGAGGTCTGGCGCGGCAACTGCACCGTCGCCGAGAACTCGACGCCGCTCGTGTCGATGCCGCCCGCGTTGAAGTAGGCGCCGCCGCCCGGATCAGGTAGTTGGGACCGGTCGCCGTGGCAGGTCCGAGGTAGAAGATGCAATTCTGGAAGTCGATGCTGTACCAGGTGCCGCTCAACGCCAGCCGGTTCCCCGCGTACTGCAGCCCGACATCGACGTTCGAGGCGGTCTCGGGCTCGAGCAGGTCGAGGCTGCGGTCCGGCACCTCGAGCAGCAGGCTGCTGATCGCCTTGAGGGTCTCGGCGTAGCCAGCCGGGCCGGTAGAACTGGTTCAGGTCCGGCACGCCGGGCCAACTCGCCGACCAGCCGATCCCAATGCGGATTGGCGCGGAAGTCGGCATCGCTGTACAGCCGCTGGTAGACATCCTCGTGAATGCTGTCGTACGAGAAGTAGCTCGTCAGATCGAGCCACCCGTGCGACGAGACGAGCTTGGCGGCCACGTGCTCCCGCTCGTTCAGCGCCGAGCCTTCCACCCAGTCGGTCGCCTCCTGACGGACCGCGGCGATCCACGCCCGCCTGTCGCGGCCGAACAGCGGCCCTGTGTCGATTCGCATGGAGAACCGCTGGCCTTTGTTCTCACCGATGGGCGTCGACGCCGTGTAGGTCCGCTCGCCCGCCGGGTCGTCGGTCAGGTAGTCGAACGTGCCGCCCAGCGCCTCGACCGATCGCGAGGCGACGGTGAAACTCCACCGGTCACTGCGGCAGGGTTAGCGAGGTCATCCTCGCAAGTTGAACATAACGGGTGACTTATTGACACCATCCCGGTCCGGATTCTCCCGTCGCCTACCCCATTATGGACGGGAATCTACGCAACCATCCACTGCGTCTCCAAGCCGCACAGGATTCGTTTCCCGGTGCGCGGCACGTCGTCAAGGTGTGACAACCTCCAGGGCCAGCAGCGTCAGGTCGTCCTCAAGCTGCTCCCCGTCGCGCCACCGGTTCACTGCCCGACGGATGTCCTGCACGGTGTCGCCCAGCTGCGCCCCCTGCGTTCTCGTCAGCGACTCCACCAGCCCGGCGATGCCGAAGTCCTCATGCTCGCCGTTCATCGCCTCTGTCAGGCCGTCGGAGTAGAGGTAGAGCCGGTCACCGGGTCGGAGCGACACCTTGTACTCGTCGTAGTCGGCGTCGGGAAAAAAGCCCACTGGCAGCCCAGCGCCTCCCAGTGCGATCGGCGCGCCGCGGCGTGGCACGTGGATCGGGCCAGGATGCCCGGCGCAGGCATAGCGCAGCGTGCCGGTCGCTTGGTCGAGCATGCCGCAGAGGAAGGTGAAGTACTGCCCAAACTCCGAATCAATGGGGAACTCCGCGTTGAGCCACTTGAGGAGCTGCGAAGGCGATGAGCGCTCCGATGCGGTCCACGTCGACGCCAGGACGCGCGTCAGCGCCACTGAATGGAGCGCCGCGACCGTCCCGTGTCCTGCCACGTCGAGCAGGTAGAAGCCGATCAGGCCGGCCGTGATCTCGAACGCGTTGAAGCTGTCGCCGCCGAGCTTCTCGCACGGTTCGTAGATCCAGTCGACTTCGACACCGGGGATCCCGGCCGGCCGCCCCGGCAGGAGCGACTTCTGGATCTTGGCCGCCACAGTGAGATCCCGGCCAAGCCTTTCGTTGGCTCGTCCAAGCTCCTCGTTGGCGTCCCGCAACGCGGCCTCGATGCGATGGCGGTCGGTCATGTCGCGTACCGCCGCGATGACCAGCCAGCCTTCGTCGGAGTCGATTGGACTCAGTGAGATGTCCGCCGGGAACTCCCGCCCACTCTTGTGCAGGCCGAGCACGTGAGAAACCGCGCCCATCGGTCGCGCTGCTGGCGTCAGGCCGTAGTCCTTGCGCTGACGCCGATGCCGCTGCCGTGCTTCCTCGGGCACGAGAATCTCTACCGACCGGCCGACCAGAGCGGCAGGGCTGTACCCGAACACATGCTCGATCAGCCGGTTGGCATAGACGATTCTGCCCGCGGCGTCGACCACCACGACAGCGTCCGGCATCGTCTCAAGCAGCGGGAGCGTCGACCGCGTCCAGTGTCCGGTTTCCGTCATCGGGCTTCTCGCGCCGACTCCCCTCTATCGTCCTGGGAATGCCGAGTCCATCACTCCCGTCAGAATCCGACGACGACCCTTGCCGTGAGCCGCGGCCGAGACACCACGTAGTCGGGGCTCGCGAAGATGGGGAAGTCGGCGCCGAACCTCATCCCGACTTGGCGCCACACGCCCACGTCGATCCCCGCCCCGGGCTGGACGAGGAGCCCGGCCGTTCGCTGCTCGTCGAACGCCGGATACGGCTCGAAGCCGCACGGGTCCACCATGACTCCGTTGATGTACACCTCCGCCGTGCCGAGACCGCTGTCGCATGCGGAATTCGCCAACTCGACGTCCCACACCTCCGGATACTCGAAGTCCGTCCGGAAGCGAGCCCAGAAGCCGCCGACCAGCATCTGATAGTACAGCCTAAGCCGTCGACCCTGCCGGCCGCCTCCCCGCAGGCCGGCCGTCACCAGCGCGTACCGGGTCCGGCTCGTGTGGCGGACCAAGCCGGCGGCCGGCGTTGCCTCGCCGAACGCGTCCTCGTTCTCCCATCCCCAGAAGACGTCGTGCAACTCACGCACGGTGGTCCGCCGGTGCCAAGCGCCCTCAACCACGAACGTCTGCCCGCCGAGGTCGAAGGTGCCCGCGAGGCCCCAGCCGGGCGTCACTGTCCGTTGCGGGTCCTGGACGCCGTACATGGGACCCGCCTCAATCTCGAACCGAGCCCCCGAATTCGTCTGTGCCATGACGGTCGTGGACGCCAGTGCGACGAGCGTCGGTACGGTCGCAAGCCTTTGAGTCATCGGTGCCCTCCCTTCCGGCAGTGCGCGAAATGGCCGCCGGATCGGCAGTCCTCCGCCCTGGTCACCGCCGGCATCGTCGGGCTAGATGGCGTGAGCGTGTATTCACCGGCGCCCTCGCTTCAGCTCAATCAGCACCAGTGATCCGTCCGGTGCCACGGCTAGCGAGGCTAGCGAGTCGACGATCTTGCCGTACGAAGTCTTCTCTTGACGGCCGATCAGCATCCAGTCGCTCGACAGGACTTCGGGTGCGGCCACGATCATATCCTCGAGTTGCTTCTCGCTGTCGAGCAGGCCGGTGGGCAGACGCTCTGGGGTCACGCAGATCTTCGACGAATCCTGCTGGACAGACATGGGTCGTCTGCCTCCCTTCGGTCCTGGGCCGTCACGACCGCTCAGTAGCGCCCGCTACGCCGCGATTCGTGGTCGATCACTGAGTCGGAACCGGCACGCTTGAGTTCAGGTCGGCTGCGTCGGGCGCTCGGCGCGTCGTCACGTCGGAACCTCGCCGTTCAGATATTCCGTCCAGTCGGCCATGAGCTGCCGCCGGTCGAACAGGTCGGACCGGGCGTAGGCAGCCTCGACCTCGTTCTGAACGACATGGGCGAGCGCCGCCTCGACGACCTCCCGCGGATGGTCGGTCTTCTCGGCTGCCCAATCCCGAAACGAAGACCGGAAGCAATGAGGGACAACCGGGAGCCGAAGTTTCTGGAACATCTTGACCAGCGTCGACGGCGAGATCGGTTTCCCGCTCCGCATCGGGAACACGAGCGGATTGCCGTCGCCCAGCGCCCGCGCGTCGTCGAGGATCTCCAGCGCCCGGCCGCACAGCGGCACCTGGTGCTCCCGCTTGGCCTTCATCCGCCGCCAGCTTGACGGCGGGCTGCGCGGACCCTGACCGCACCGCCTCGATGGCCGCGGCAACGTCCCTGTGCGCCAGCGCTGCATCGATGACCTCGCGCGGGCGGTGGGTCCGCTCGGCCGCCCAGTCCCGGAAGCTGGCATGGAAGCGTCGGCGACCTACTCCATCCGGAGGGTGTCCATCGGGTCCGTGCGGGCGGCCCGGCGCCCCGGCAGCCAGCAGGCGACGAGCGAGACGATGACCAGCACGAGCGGGGCCACGAAAAAGGCCAGCCGGTCGTCCATGGCGATGCCGAACAGGAAGCTGTCGAGGAGCCGGACGGAGCCCGAGGACGCGAGGAGCCCGAGGAGAGTTCCGGCCGCCGCGAGTGTGGCTCCCTGCCGGACGACGAGGCCGACGACATCGCCACGCTGCGCACCAAGGGCCATGCGGACTCCGATCTCCCGGCGGCGTTGCGAGACCGTGTAGCTGAGCAGGGCGTAGATGCCGAAGGCGGCCAGAAACAGCGCCAGCGCGGCGAAGAAACCGACGAAGACGGCATAGAAGCGGGGCTGCGCGACCGCGGCCGACAGTCTCGCGCCCATCGTCATCACGTCGTCGATGCGTGCATTCGGGCTCGCCGCCGCCACCGCCTCGCGAAGAAAGGGAACCGCGGCTACCGGATCGCCAGCTGTTCGTACAGCGATCACCGATCCGAAGTACGTTCCGCCCAGCACCCCGGCCTGGTCGATCTGGTGCAACGGCATGTAAGCCTCGGACTGCGATTCGGTGACCGCCAGACCGTCGTAGCGGACATCGGCCACGACCCCGACCACCTCCCACAGTTCCGGGCCGGCGCCGACCCGAGCGCACGCTCGCGGTGATGCTCGAGCTCGAGAATCGCGTCAACGCGGAGGTG
>JAPOVI010000375.1 GCA_026708265.1 Acidobacteriota bacterium | reverse complement strand
GAGCGCTCCCCGCGCCGTCGCTCCCCCGGCCGCCGCGTGCGGCACCGGCGCCGCCCGGGCCGCCGCGCCGCGATCCGCCGAGCCACGCTTGGCGGGCGGCATCGCGCAGACGGCCGGCCAGGGAGATCGCGGTTCGCTCCGACTCGACCGGAACCCAGACCAGCGCCGTGCTCGGCGCCGGCGCCATGACGGCGAAGGTGACGGAGGTGACCACGCCGAGCGTGCCCTCCGAGCCGATGAACAGGTCGATGAGGTCCATGCCGGGGGCCGCGAAGTAGCCGGCCGAGCACTTGGGGACGTCCGGCATGCGGTAGGACGGCACGGGCACGCGCAGCGCACCGCCCGACGTCGACACCTCGAAGTAGCCGTCCGGGTGGGCGCGCGTCTCGCCGCGCGTCAGGTCGAGCGCGTCGCCGCTCGCCAGAACGACGGTGAGGCGGCGGACCCAGTCGCGCGTCGTGCCGTACTTGAAGGTGGCCGCCCCGGCTGCGTTGGTGGCCACCACCCCGCCCGCGCAGGCTCCGTCGAAGGTCGGCACGGGTGGATACCAGGCGCCGGCCCCGCCGAGTGCCGCCTGCAGGACGGCGAGCGGCACGCCGGGCTCGACCGTCACCTCGCCGGGGCCGAGCTCCAGGATGCGGTCCATCCGGTCCGTCGCGACGACGACGTCGCCGGCCGGCGTCGCGCCGCCGGTCAGCGAGGACTGGGCGCCGATGGGCAGCACGCGCGGCGCCGCCCGGACGACGGCCGCCACCTCGGCCTCCGAGCGCGGGTGCGCGACGCCGGCGGCGTGACCGCCCGGAAAGTGCGCCGCATCGCACCGCACGGCGGCGAGGGCATCGGCACCCCGGGCCACGGGCGGAGCGGCGACGCGGTCGGGCGGCCGGGTCCGGACGCGGTGCGACGCCATGGCGCAAGTGTCCCCGATCCCGGCCGTCGACGCCCGCCCGCGCGGTCGTCCAAAGGGTGATACAGTGCGCGGCAACGCCCCGCTCCCTGGGGCAAGGTGGGAGACATGCTCAAGCAGCGCTTCGTCGTCGCCGGGTTGGCCCTGGCCACCGCGTTCGCCGCGCTGTCCGGCGTCGCGAGGGCACAAGAGGGCGACGCCGTGGTCGCCCGCATCGGAGATCAGGTGGTCACGGCCGCGGAACTCGAGGACGCCTGGCGCCGCAACGACGCCGCGTCCCGGCTCCGGATGCTGCAGGAGCTCTACGATACGCGCCGGCGGGCGCTGGAGATCGTCGTCGGCGAACGGCTCGTGGAGCGCGAGGCGGCGGAGCGAGGGATGACGCGCGACGAGCTGCTGGCGGCGGAGTTGCCGCGCCGCACGCCGAGCGTCACCGACGCCGAGATCGATCTGATCTACGCCCGCAACCGCGACCGCTTCGAAGGCCGCTCCCTCGAGGAGATGCGCCCCGAGATCCGCGCCATCGTCGAGCGGCAGGCTCCGCTCCAGGCGCTTCAGGCGTACATGAACGAGCTGCGAACGCTGGCCCCGGACGTCGAGATGACGCTCGAGCCGCCCCGGCACGACATCGAGACGCTGGCCGAGGACCCGGTGCGGGGACGGGACGACGCCCCGATCGAGCTCGTCGAGTTCTCCGACTTCGACTGCCCCTACTGCCGGCGCGCCACGGAGACCATCGAGCGCCTGATGGAGCAGTTCGCCGGCCAGATCCGTTTCGTCTACAAGGACTACCCCCTGCCGACCCACCCCGACGCGTTCAAGGCGGCCGAGGCGGGCAACTGCGCCCACGAGCAGGGCCGCTTCTGGGAGCTCCACGACACGATGTTCGCCAGCCAGGGCTCGCTCGGCATCGAGGAGCTGAAGGGCTACGCGGCCGACCTGGGGCTCGACACCGAGGCCTTCGACGCGTGCCTCGACAGCGGCCGGCACGCGGCGGCCGTCAACCGGGACGTGCGCATCGGGATGAGCTACGGGGTCTCGTCGACGCCGACGCTCTTCCTGAACGGCCGGGCCGTGCTGGGCGCGGCGCCCTACGAGACGTTCGTGGAGATCATCCGCGAGGAGCTCGCGGCCGCGGCTCGGTAGGGTGTCTGCGCCGCAGAAAACGTGCGCTGCATGAGATTGCACCCGCGCAGGCTCCCGACGCACCGGTCAGGGCGCGCTGGTGCGCGGCGTTTCTCGATGGCGACAGCCCAGGGGCTCACCCGCAGCGTCGTCCTTGCGGGCCTGCTCGGGGCCGTCGCCTGCGCCGGAAGCGAAGCCCCCGGCGGCGGCTCGGAACCGGGCGAACCGCCAGCTTCTCGCGAGGCGGAGGCCGCCTCCGCCCGACCCATCGCGGGGTGTCTCGACGTGGACGGGCCCGCCGTGCCGCCTCCGGAGGCGGTCGAGGCGACGCCCGCGGAGCAGCAGCGCTACGAGCAGCTCCGCGTCGAGACCCTCCGGCTGATGATCGACGCCGCCCGCCACTCGCTTCCGATCGGCCCCTGCCAGACCCGCATCGACCGCGCGGTGTGGGCGGCGTCGCAGGGCGACGTGCCCGGGGCGTCCGACATCGTGGCGGACGTCGCCGCCGGCCTGCGCGAAGCCGTAGCCGACGCGCAACCCTGACCGCGGGCGGGAGCTCCGGTCGGCGCCGCCAACTGCCGCGACGCGGGAAGCGGGCCGGCCTGGCGTTGCTGGCGGACACCCACCGACGCTGAGCGGGACAGCATCATGGGGGATGCGCCGCGCCCAGCCGTTCGCCGGATCTACAGCTCGGCCCGGCGCAGCCGCAACGCGTTGCCGATGACCGACAGGGAGCTCAGGGTCATGGCGACGCTGGCCCAGATGGGGCTGATCAGCAGGCCGACGACCGGATAGAGCAGGCCGGCCGCGACCGGGATGCCGAGCGCGTTGTAGGCGAACGCCAGGAAGAGGTTCTGGCGGATGTTGCGCATCGTCGCCCGGCTGAGCCGCCGGGCCCGGGCGATGGCCCGCAGATCGCCGCGGACCAGGGTGACGCCGGCGCTCTCCATGGCGACGTCGGTGCCCGTCCCCATGGCGATCCCGACCGCCGCCTCCGCCAGGGCCGGCGCGTCGTTGATGCCGTCCCCCGCCATGGCGACCGTCCGGCCCGCCGCCTGCTCCTCGGCGACTAGGCGGCGCTTGTCGGCGGGCAACGCTTCGGCGAGGACGTCGGAGGCGTCGATGCCGACCTCCGCCGCGACCGCCTCGGCCGTCACCCGGTTGTCGCCGGTCGCCATCACGATGCGCACGCCGTCCCCGCGCAGCAGGCGCAGGGCTTCGTGCGTCGATGCCTTGATCGGGTCGACGACGCCGATGACGCCGGCGGGCCGGCCGTCGACCGCGACGAGGACCACCGTCTCGCCGCGCGCCCGGGCCTCCGCCGCGATGGCCGCCACGGGCGCGAGGGTGACGCCGCGCGCGGCGAGGAACGCCGCCGTCCCGATGGCCACCGCGCGCCCGTCGACGGTTCCGGCCACCCCCCGGCCCGTCTCCGACGCGAATCCGCTCACCGTCGCCGGCCGCTCCCCCCGCGCCGTTGCCTCCGCGACGACGGCGGCGGCCAGCGGATGCTCGCTCGCCCGCTCCAGACCGGCCGCCAGGCGCAGCAGGGCACCGTTGTGGATGGCCGCTCCGGGCGCGCTGACGAAGGTCCGCACGCGCGGCTTCCCCTCGGTCAGCGTTCCGGTCTTGTCGACGACGAGGGTGTCGACCCGCTCGAGCGCCTCGAGGGCCGCCGCCTCGCGAAAGAGCACCCCCGCCGTCGCGCCCCGGCCCGCGCCGACCATGATCGCCATCGGGGTCGCCAGGCCCAGCGCGCACGGGCAGGCGATGATCAGCACGGCGACGGCGCTGACGAGGGCCAGCGCCAGGCGCGGCTCCGGGCCCCAGAACGCCCAGGCGGCGAAGGCGCCCACGGCCACGGCGACGACCGCCGGGACGAAGTAGCGCGCCGCCCGGTCGGCGGCCCGCTGGATCGGCGCCCGGCTCCGCTGCGCATCGGACACCATGCGGACGATCTGCGCGAGCATCGTCTCCTGGCCCACGTGCTCGGCGCGCATGGCGAGGCTGCCCGTGCCGTTGACGGTGGCGCCGATCAACCGATCGCCCGCGCCCTTGGCGACCGGGATCGGCTCGCCGGTCACCGCCGACTCGTCGACGGCGCTCGCGCCCGCCACGACGACGCCGTCGACCGGAATGCGGTCGCCGGGGCGCACGCGGAGCAAGTCGCCGACCCGCACCTCGGCCAGCGGGACGTCCTCGTCCGGGGCGGACTCCGCCGCGGCGTCGCCGGCGTCCGCACCGCCGATCCGGTGCGCCACCGGCGGGGCGAGGCCCAGCAGCGCCCGGAGCGCGGCCCCGGTGCGGTGCCGGGCGCGCAGCTCGAGGACCTGACCCACCAGCACCAGCACGACGATGACCACCGCGGTGTCGAAGTACGGCTCGACGCCGTCCCCCATCCGGAAGCCGGCCGGGAAGGCGCCCGGCCCGATCGTCGCCGCCGCGCTGTAGAGGAACGCCGCCCCGACCCCGAGGCCGATCAGCGTGAACATGTTTGGGCTGCGGTTGATCACCGACGCCCATGCCCGGGCGAAGAACGGGAGCCCGGCCCAGAGGACGACGGGCGCCGAGCAGGCGAGCTGGATCCAGTTCGACGCGGCGCGGCTCAGCGGCACGACCGCCGCACCGCCGATCATCTCGGCCATCGCCAGCGCGAACACCGGGAACCCGACGACGGCGCCGACCCAGGCCCGGCGGGTCATGTCCGCCAGCTCCGGGTTCGGCGGCTCCTCGGCGGTCGCCGACACCGGGACCACGGCGATATCCGGCTCGAGGGCCATCCCGCACTTCGGGCAGGGGACGGGCTCGGTCTCCCGCACCTCGGGGCACATGGGGCAGACGTAGGTGACGGCTCCGCCGGCCGCGGGCGGCGCGGCGGCGGGAGCCCCGCGCGATTCGTGGCCGTGGCCGTGGCGGGCGTGCCGGTCCTCGGCCGAGGCGGCGTGCGCGGGCCCGTGTGCCGCGTGGGCATGGGGCGCGCCGTGGTCCACAGCGTTCGTGGACGCGGTTCCGGCACCCGCCTCGTGGTCGCCGGTGTCAGCGGCGGCGGCGCCCGCGGCCTCGAGGAACGCCTCCGGCCGGCTGCGGAATGCGGCCTGGCATCCGCCGCAGCAGAAGTAGTAGACGGTGCCGCCGTGCTCGTGCGTGAAGCGCGCACGGTTCGGGTCCACCGTCATGCCGCACACCGGATCGCGCACTTCCTGGAGCATCTGCACGCATCCCTCCGGCCCGTCGAGACCCGGAGAAGGGACGGCCTACAGGCTGACCTCTCCCGACTGCCTGCTCTGGTGTCCTCTATCGGCGCCCGGGCGCCGATAGATTACTGCCGGCTCCCGAGCCAGGCGTTGCGGAATCACCGCGGGGCCGGCGCACCGCCTAGCACGTTCTCCGCGGGCACGAGGCTGGACGCTCGGGTCTCCCGCACGCGCGCTTGGGTCTCCACGAGCGCGGTGCCGGATGTGTGGGTGGCACCTGCGATCCGCTCGACTGGCCTCGTACCCCTACTGCCGGCTGCCGAGCCACGCTTCCCGGAACGCCCGCTGGGCCGCGGTGATCTCGCCGCCCGCCGCCTCGGCGGGCACGAGCACGACGCGCGTGTCGGCGGCCAGCGTCGCCGTCGTCTCCCTCTCGCGGCCCTGGCGGCGGAAGACGATCGCCACCCGGTCGCCGGGGCGCTTGTCGCGGAGCAGCCGCCCGACGGCCGAAGCCGACGCGACGCGGCTCCCGTCCACGGAGACGATGACGTCGTCCTGGGCGATGCCCGCCTCGTGGAGCGGCGACCCGTACGCCGTGGACCGGGCGACCCTCATCCCGCCGCCCAGCGGCAGGTCGCCCAGCGAGGCGCGGCCGGGCGCGACGGGCCGGGCGAGGATGCCGGCCTCGGCGAGGAGCGCCGCGTAGTCGACCACCTCCCGGCCGTCGATGTAGCGGGCGAAGAACTCGCGCGCGAACGCGGGGTCGCCGGCGACCTCCCCGAGCACCGCCTCGGCGTCGGCCGGCGTGTAGGGCCGCGTGACGATGCCCGGCGGCACGCCCGCCCCCGGCTCGCCGTCCGGAGCGCCGAAGCGCTCCCAGAGGGCGCGCATGTAGTCGTCCAGGGTGACCCGGCCGCCGCTGCGCGAACGGAGCGTGAGGTCGAGGCCGAGCCCGACCGCCTCCCCCCAGGTGTAGTAGGAGATGAACGTGTTGCCGAAGTTCGTCGGGTCGATGGCGGTGGCGGCGTCCGTGAACGGCGCCATGCGGCTCATCTCGACCACGGAGCGGAGCTGCCGGCCCGGCCCGCGCGCGACCGTGTCGATCACGCGCGTGAAGCGATCCAGCGTCGCCCCCAGCGGGGCGAGGCCGGCCCGCTGCAGCACCAGGGCCCCGTAGTAGTTCGTGAAGCCCTCCCCGAGCCACAGGGCCCCCGACACGTTGGCCCGCGTGAAGTCGAACGGCTCGAGCGACCGCGGCCGGATGCGCTCGACGTTCCAGGCGTGGAAGAACTCGTGCGAGACCGACCCGAGGAGCCGCGCCCGATCCCGGTCGAGTCTGGCGTTGGCGGTCAGGACGGTGCTGTTGCGGTGCTCCATCGCGTCGCCGCTCGCCGCGGGCAGGTAGTCGGCGATGAACGTGTAGGCGCCGGTCTCGAAGCGGGGGAACTCACCGAAAACGGGGACCGTCTCGCGCACGATCCGCTCGACCGCCTCCGCGTAGCCGTCCACCGCGGACGCCCCGCCCGCGTGGTGCACGGCCACCCGGAAGGTCGGGCGGTGGGCCGGGTCGGACGGGTCGGCCACGGTGAACGTCCGCAGGGCGAAATCGCTGAGCTCGATCGGGCTGTCGAGGAGGTAGGCGAGGTTCGGCGCCGTGAAGACCAGCGGATCGGCGGTCGGGTAGAGCTGCGTCGCCGCCCGCCACGCCGCGCCCGCCGGCGGCTCGAGCGTGATGCGCGCGGGCCGGTCCTCGAGCCCCTCCGCCCAGACGAGCGTCGCCGGCATGTTCATGTGCGCGTGCGTCGCGTCGATGCCGAGGTACGTGCCGTCGACCCGGTCGCCGAAGAGCCGGTAGCGGACGTGGACGCCGCCGCCGTGGCCGGAGACCACCCAGAGGGCCGGGCCGCGCCGCTCCACCGCGACCGGATCGCCGCCCGCGGTCGTGAACGCGATCTCGATCAGGTTCTTCGCGAACTCGTGGCGGGCGTAGCGGCCGGGGGAGGCGCTGCTCATCCGGACGTGGAGCGGCCCGGGGCCGACGTCGTCGAAGCGGACCTCGGCGGCCAGCCAGCGCTGCGCGGGGGCCGGGAACGACAGGCGGTAGTCGACCGGGGGCGGCGACGCCTGCGCGAGGGCTGACGCCGGCGGACCGCCGCCGAGGACACCGAGAAGTTCGCGGACGAGCGATTCACCGCCGCCCGGGCCGGTGGCGAGCAGGCCGGCAACGAGCAGGCCGGCAACGAGCAGGCCGGCCGTGGCCAACGGCGCAGGGAGCCGTCCCGCCGCCGGGTGCCCGATCCCGAGGCGGCTTCCGCCCCCGGAGGCGTTCGTTCGGCCGCCTGAACCGCGGGGCGGGGTGGACGGTCGCGCAGAGGGCGGGCGTCGCCGGCCGGAGGCGTTCATTCGGCCGCCTGGAGCGCGAGCCGCACGAAGTCGGCCTCGGGCTGCGCGCCGAGGATCTCGATGCGGTCATCGACGACCGTCTTGGGCACCCCGGTCACCTGGTACTGCGCCGCGAGGTCGGGAAACTCGGTCGCCTCGATGGCGGCCGCGGTGACGTGGGGGCTCGCCGCGGCGAGGCGCCAGGCCAGGCTGACCGCCTGGGGGCAGAAGCGTCAGGTCGGCGTGACGAACACCTGGATGCGGAGCGGTCGATCGAGCGCCTCGAGCGCGGCGACGCTCTCCTCGCCGAGCGGGGGACCGGCGCCGCCCGCGATCTCGATGGCGCTCACCACCGATTCGATCTCGTAGCCCGCCGGCGCGCCGTAGTAGCGCAGCCCGAGGTCCTTCTCGCCGACGATGGCGAGGGCCGGGGCGCGCTCGGCGCCGTACTCCGCCACCCGCTCGGCGTCGAGCACGAGGTTGTGCTCCTCGACGCGAATCCGGTCCGACAGCCGGGCGATCTCGTCGGCGGTGCGGCGGGCCTCGAAGCACGTCTCGCAGTCGAACGTCTGCGTGAAGAGGACGAGGCGCACCGGGGAGGTGAGGGCCTCGAGGCGGGCGGCGAGGTCGCGCGGATCTCCCGGCGCGGGCATGGGCGGCTGGCCGTTCGTCCTACTTGAACAGATCGTCGAACGCCTGCCGCGCGCTGCCGGACGCCGTCGACGGGCTCGACGACGCGGACGGGGACGCGGCGACGGCCGGGGCCGGCGTGCGCGTCTCGCGCTCGACGGTGACGCACGGCGCGAAGTGCGTGCACGTGTTGCGCCCGTCCTTCGGCGACACGCGCGACTTGATGGGCTGCACGCACTCGAACTGGCTGCCGGTGTCGAACCAGCTGCACTGCGCGCACGTATGGAGATCCGTGGAGCAGCGCGAGCACTGCGAGTCGAACTCGATCGCCCCCGACAGCGACGCCCCGCAGCGCGAGCACTTGGTGACCTCGTGAAAGCCCGGCATGTTGACCTTGCGGGGCTCGCGCGGCCCGTATCCCCGGCGGGGACGCCCGTCCCCGCGAGGCTCGCGCAACTCGCGCAAGCGACTCGGGGCGGGCCGGTCGTCGTCCTGATAGCCGCGCTGCCGGTATTTCCTTGTCATGGGGCTCCGGAACGGCCGGTGGGCCATTCCCTGGTCTGGTGTACCCTACCGGACGCCGTTTGTCCAGCCTTTCGCGAGCCGGACGGCGGTTCGTTGACGTTGACGCAGGAGTGAGCCCGAGCAGCGTACCATGGCGGCCTCCCTCGACGACCTGAAGATCGACCGCTCCCGCGAGCGCCGCACCTCGTTCGCCTGGGTGGCGTGGCTCGTCGTCCTCCTCGTCCTGGCCGGGGGCGGCGCCGCCGGCTGGGTCTGGTGGCAGGACGCGCAGACGCCGGTCGTGACGACGGCCGTCGTCTACCAGACGACGGCGGGCGACAGCCAGCCCACCGTGCTGAACGCCTCCGGCTACGTGACGGCGCGACGCCAGGCGACGGTGTCGGCCAAGGTGACGGGGAAGATCGCCGAGGTGCTCGTCGAGGAAGGGATGGCGGTGGCCGAAGGCCAGGTGCTGGCCCGGCTCGACGACTCGTCCGAGCGCGCCTACCTGGCGCTGGCGGAGGCGCAGCTCCAGGCGGCGCGCGGCGCCGTCGACGAGATGCGGGTACGGCTGGCGGAGGCGCAGCTCCACCTGGGGCGGATGAGCGTGCTCGTCGACGAGGGCGTCGTCGGGCGGGCGGAGCTCGACACGGCGCAGGCGGAGGTCGATTCCCTGGCCGCGCGGATCGCGCTCCAGCGCGAGCAAGTGGTCGTGTCCGCCCGCGAGATCGACGTGCGGCGCACCGCGCTCGAGGACACCGTCATCCGCGCCCCGTTCGACGGCGTGGCGATCTCGAAGGACGCCCAGCCGGGCGAGATGGTCTCGCCGATCAGCGCCGGCGGCGGCTTCACGCGCACCGGCATCTGCACCATCGTCGACATGGCGTCGCTCGAGATCGAGGTCGACGTCAACGAGAGCTACATCAACCGCGTCTCGGACGGGCAGCGGGTGGTCGCCAACCTCGACGCCTATCCGGACTGGGACATCCCGGGCAGCGTCATCACGACCATCCCCGCCGCGGACCGGCAGCGGGCGACGGTGCTGGTGCGGATCGCGTTCGACGAGCTCGGCGACCCGCGCATCCTGCCCGACATGGGAGTGAACGTCGCGTTCCTCGAGCCGGGGCGGGCGGCCCCGGCGTTCGCGGCCGCGCCGCGCGTCTGGATGCCGGCCTCCGCGGTCCGCCGGGAGGCGGAGCAGGCGATGGTCTTCGTGATGCAGGGCGATACGGTCGAGCGGCGCCCCGTCAGCCTGGGGGTCGAGAACGGCGCCGACGTGGAGGTGCTGGCGGGCGTGGCGCCCGGAGCGCGCGTGGTGGTCGCCGGACCGGCCGACCTGACCGCCGGCGCGCGGGTGGCGCCCGCCGCGGGACCGTAGGGTTGCGCCACAGTGAGGATTCGGGGATGACGACGAACGGGGCGCTCGTAGACGTCCGCAACGTCCACAAGGTCTTCCGGCGCGGGGCGGAGCAGATCGACGTCCTGCGCGGCGTCGACCTGCAGATCCCGCAGGGCGACTTCCTGGCCCTGATGGGGCCGTCGGGGTCGGGGAAGACGACCCTGCTGAACCTGATGGGCGGCCTCGACACGCCGACGGAGGGCTCCATCGCCGTCGCCGGGGACCGCATCGACCGGCTCTCGGGCAGCCGCCTGGCGCGCTGGCGCTCCCGCCACATCGGCTTCGTCTTCCAGCTCTACCACCTGCTGCCGGTGCTGACGGCGGAGAAGAACGTCGAGCTGCCGCTGCTGCTGACGCCGCTGGGGCGCGCCGACCGGCGGCACCACGTGGCGACGGCGCTCGCCGTGGTCGGGCTCCAGGACCGCGCGAAGCACTACCCGCGGCAGCTCTCGGGCGGGCAGGAGCAGCGGGTGGGGATCGCGCGCGCCATCGTCACGGACCCGACGCTGCTGCTGTGCGACGAGCCGACCGGCGACCTCGACCGGCGGTCGGGCGACGAGATCCTCGACCTGCTGCAGGCCCTCAACGCCCAGCACGGCAAGACGATCGTCATGGTCACCCACGACGCCCGGGCCGCGGCGCGGGCCCGGCGCACGCTGCACCTCTCCCAGGGAACGCTCACCACGGAGGCCACGGCGTGAAGTTCCTGCCCCTCGTCTGGCGCAACCTGCTCCGGCGCAAGGTCCGCACCACGTTCACGCTGCTGTCGATCGTGGTCGCCTTCGTGCTCTTCGGCTACCTGTCGGCCGTCCGTGTCGCGTTTGGCATGGGCGTGGACGTGGCGGGCGCCGACCGCATGCTGGTCATCCACAAGGTGTCGCTCATCCAGCCGCTGCCGGAGAGCTACCTCGGGCGCATCGCGGCCACGGGCGGCGTGGAGGACGTGAGCCACATGACCTGGTTCGGCGGCATCTACCAGGACCCGCGCAACTTCTTCGCCCAGTTCGCGGTCGACGCGGAGAGCTACCTCCGGATCTACCCGGAGCTGGGGCTGACCGACGAGGAGAAGCGGCGCTGGCTGGCGAACCGGACCGGGGCCGTCGTCGATCGGGCCACCGCGGACCGCTTCGGCTGGTCGGTGGGCGACCGCATCCCGCTGCAGGGGACCATCTGGCGCACGCGCAGCGGCCCGACGTGGGAGTTCACCCTCGACGGGATCATCGAGGAGACGACCGGCGGCGCCGCGCAGTTCCTGTTCCACTACGAGTACCTGGCCGAGGCCAACATCAACGGCCGCGGCTTCGTCGGTCAGTACATCATCCAGGTGGACGACCCCGCGCGCTCGGCCGAGATCGCGGCCGCCATCGACGGCCGTTTCGCCAACTCGCCGGCCGAGACCCGCACGACGACCGAGCAGGCCTTCGCGCAGAGCATGGCCGACCAGCTCGGGAACATCGGGGCGATGCTCACCGCCATCCTGGCCGCGGTGTTCTTCACGCTGCTGCTCATCACGACCAACACGATGGCCCAGGCCATCCGCGAGCGGACGAGCGAGCTGGCGGTGCTGAAGACGCTCGGCTTCACGAACGGCCGCGTCCTCGCCCTGGTGCTGTTCGAGGCGGGCCTGCTGGCCGTCGTCGGAGGCGCGACGGGCCTCGGCCTGGTCTCGCTGGCCATCAGCGGGGGCGACCCGACGGGCGGCTTCCTGCCCGCGTTCTTCATGCCGCCCCGCGACCTGGCCATCGGCGCCGGCCTCGTCATCGCGCTGGGCGCGATCTCGGCCACCTGGCCGGGGCTGCAGGCGACGCGGCTGCGCATCGTCGACGGGCTGCGGAGGGGTTGATGGGGAGCCTCAGACGGCTGATCGCGGTCACCGCGCTCTCGCTCCGCACGCTGCCGCAGCGCGCCGGCGCCTCCGCGGTGGCGGTCGTCGGCGTGGCCGGCGTGGTGCTGGTCTTCGTCGCCGTGCTCTCGATCGCCGAGGGCTTCCAGGCCGCGCTGGCCGGCGCGGGCTCTCCCGACACCGCGATCGTCATGCGGGGCGGCAGCGACAGCGAGCTCAGCAGTGCCCTGGCCCTGGCCGACACCCGCATCATCAAGGACGCGGCCGGCGTGCGGCGGGCCGACAGCGGCCCGGTGGCCTCGGCCGAGCTCTTCGTCGTCGTCGACGTCCCGAAGCGGACCACGGGCACCATCGCCAACGTGCCGCTGCGCGGCGTCGAGCTCGCCGCGTTCGGGGTCCGGGAGGAGGTGCGCCTCGTCGAGGGCCGCATGTTCCGGCCCGGCACCAACGAGATCATCGTCGGCCGCATGGCGACCACGCAGTTCACGGGGCTCGACCTCGGCTCCGTCCAGCGCTGGGGCGAGAGCACGTGGGAGGTGGTCGGCATCTTCGAGGCCGACGGCACGCTCTCCGAATCGGAGATCTGGTGCGACGCGCGCGTGCTGCAGCCCGCCTACCGCCGCGGCGACTCGTTCCAGTCCGTGCTCGCGCGCCTCGAGTCGCCCGACGTCTTCGACCGCTTCCGGTCCACGCTGACCACCGACCCGCGGCTGGACGTCATGGTCGAGCGCGAGGACACCTACTACCAGGGGCAGTCCGAGCTGGTTCACGCGCTCATCACCGGACTCGGCACCGTCATCGCGGTCCTGATGGGCATCGGGGCCGTCTTCGGCGCCGTCAACACGATGTACAACGCGGTCGCCGCCCGCACGCGCGAGATCGCGACGCTGCGCGCGATAGGCTTCAGCGGCTCCTCCGTCGTCGTCTCCGTGCTGCTCGAGTCGGCCCTGCTCAGCGCGTTGGGCGGCGTGCTGGGAGGCACGATCGCCTACGCGGCGTTCCACGGCTACCAGACCGCCACGCTCAACTGGCAGACCTTCTCGCAGGTGTCGTTCGCCTTCAACGTCACGCCGGCCCTGCTGGTGCAGGGCGGCCTGTACGCGCTGGCGATGGGGATCCTCGGAGGCCTCTTCCCGGCCGTCCGCGCCGCCCGCCTGCCGATCGTCACCGCGCTGCGGGAGCTGTAGAAGTCTGGCCGCCGAGCAGGGCGACAACGTCACTTCCGACCAGTTCAAGGCCGGCCTCGCCGAGGTGCGTTCCGAGATCGCCGAGGTGCGTTCCGAGATCGCCGAGGTGCGCACGGAGATCGCCAGCCTCGACACCCGCCTCTCCACGCAGATCGCCGAGGCACGCGCCGAGCAGCGGACGCAGACAGCCGAGGTGCGGACCGAGATCGCCGAGGTGCGGACCGAGATCGCCAGCCTCGAGACCAGGCTCATCCGCTGGACGGTCGGGACCGTGATCGCGACCGCCACGTTGACGGTCGCGATCCTGCGCCTGCTCGGCCCGGCGGCTGCGCCGTAGAGCGGCGCGGACGGCCGCAGGCTCGACCCGGCGCCGAGCTTGGCCGCCGAGCGACGATCAGCGGGCCCGGACCGCGGGACGGACGTCGTTGATGAGCCACACGCCGTCGCGCTGGCGGAGCGCCACGTCGTACGTCCGCTCGCCCCACACCTCGCGGCCGTCGGCCGAGGTCGCCCGCAACGTCACGGTGGCGTTCGCGAGCAGCAGCCGGCGGTCGACGCTCTCGTCGGCCTCCAGGAGCGTGATTCGCAGCCCGCCGGCCGGAACGGAAAGACCACCGGCGGCAGCGGCCAGCGCGTCGCGGCCAACGGCGGGCGCGAATGGAGGGCTGAGGTCGACGGAAGCCTCGGCGGTGAAGAACGCCGCGAGGCGGGCCCCGCGCGCTGCGCCCAGGGGCCCCGGCGTTCCCGCATCGACGGCCGCGGCCCGCGCGAGCTCCCGCACAGGCGCGAGGACCTCGCTCTCGTCCGACGCCGGCAGCAGCAGCCAGAAGACCGCTATTGCGCCGGCCGCGCCGACGGCCAGCGACAGGGCCACGCGCAGCAGCCTCGCCCGTGTCATCACAAGCCCTCCGACCCGTCGGCGCTCCTACGCCAGCCGCTCGATCGCCTGGCGCACCTCCGCGTTGTCGGGCAGGGTCGGGATGTCGTAGACCTTCGCGAACGCGATGGCGCCGGCCTTGTCGACGACGAAGACCGCCCGCTCCGAGATGCCGCCGTCCCGCGCCACGCCGTACGCTTCCGCCACCGCGCCGTGCGGATGGAAGTCGCTGACGAGGTCGTAGGAGATGCCGCCGAGGCTCTTCGCCCACTCGACCTTCGACGGCACGGCGTCGACGCTGACCCCGACGAGGACCGTGTCGCGGTCCGCGAACCAGTCGCGCTCCGCCTCGTAGCCCGTCATCTGGCGGGCGCAGACCGGCGTCCAGGCCAGGGGGTGGAACGCGATGACGACGTTCTTGCGCCCGCGGAAGCTCGACAGCCGCACCTTGCGGCCGAGATGGCTGTCGAGCTCGAAGTCGGGAGCGGCAGCCCCGATGGTGAGCGGCATGTGACCTCCGCCGGCCCGGATCGCGCGGCCCCGCTCCGGCCGGCTGCGGGGGCGGCGCCGGGCGCAACTCGGGCGCGCCCGGCGTCCGAGAGTCTACACGGCGTCGATTCTCGGGTTGCACTGGCAGACGGGCTCACATAATGTTCGAGTACGCCGCCGCGTGCAGGGCGGCACCCCTCGGAATCGAGGCGACACGATGCCCATCAGACTCGTCTACGCGTTGATCGCGTTGTTGCTCGTCGTGGCGCTCCCGTCGCTGGCCGAGCTCTACACGGAGTGGCTCTGGTTCGGCGAGACCGGCTACCAGAGCGTCTTCCTGAAGTCGCTCGCGGCCAAGGGACTGATCGGCGCCGCGGTGTTCGTGCCCGCGTTCCTCTTCCTGCTCGGCAACCTGCGGCTCGCGCTGCGCGGGTTCACGAGCCCCTACGTCGTCTTCCCCGGCGGCGGCGACCTGCAGCCGATCGTGCTCGAGCCGCGCCACTTCGGGCTCGTGGCCATCCTCGTCTCGGCGATCCTGGCGTTCTTCCTGAGCGTCGTCGCCTCCAGCCAGTGGCTGACGATACTCCGCTTCCTGGACCCGACGCCGTTCGGGCAGGCGGATCCCCTGTTCGGCTACGACGTCGCGTTCTACGTCTTCACGCTGCCGTTCCTCGACATCGCCCGCTACATCTGCTTCGCGCTGGTGGTGCTGGCCGCGATCGGCTCCGTCGCCGCCTACGTCGGCGGCAGCCGGCTCTCCGTGGGGCCGGAGGGCTTCTCCATCGACCTCAAGGCCCGGCAGCACCTGCTGCTCCTGGCCGCGGGCGCGTTCATCCTCCTAGCCTGGGGCGCCTACCTCGACATCCCGCGATTGCTGACGACGCCGTCCGGCATCGTCTTCGGCGCCTCGTTCGTCGACGTCAACCTGCGGCTCTACGTCCTGCAGGGGATGCTGGTCGTCGCGGGGCTCGGCGCGGCCGCGGCGGCGTACGCGGCGTTCACCCGGGCCAACTGGCCGGTGGCGGCCGGCGTCGGCGCCTACCTCCTGGTCTGGATCGGCGGCGGCGGAGCGGCGACGGGCCTCCAGCAGCTCGTCGTCACGCCCGACGAGCAGCAGCGCGAGGCGCCCTACCTGGTCCACAACATCGCGGCCACGCGGCAGGCCTTCGACCTCGACGCGGTCGAGGAACGGGCGGTCTCGGGCGACGCCCTGCTGACGCTCCAGGACATCGAGGACAACGCCGAGACCATCAACAACGTGCGGCTGTGGGACCACCAGCCGCTGCTCGACACGTTCGGGCAGATCCAGGAGATCCGCACCTACTACGAGTTCGCGTCGGTCGACAACGACCGCTACGTGGTCGACGGCGAGTACCGCCAGACGATGCTCTCGAGCCGCGAGCTCAACTCGGACAGCCTGCCGAACCGGTCGTGGGTCAACGAGCGGCTGCAGTACACGCACGGGTTCGGCGTGGCGCTCGGCCCGGTCAACCAGGTGACGCAGGAAGGCCTCCCGGTGCTGTTCATCCAGGACCTGCCGCCGCGCTCGGAGACCGATCTGGCCGTCGACCAGCCGAGCATCTACTTCGGCGAGCTGTCGAACGACTACGTGCTGGTCAACACCGGCACCGACGAGTTCCACTACCCGGAGGGCGAAAACAACGTCTCGACCCGCTACGACGGCACGGGGGGCGTCGAGATCGGCAGCCTGTTCCGCCGCCTGCTGTTCAGCCTGCGCTTCCGCTCCTACGAGATCCTCGTCAGCGGCCAGCTCGACTCCGACAGCCGGCTCATCTACCACCGCAACATCTCGGACCGGGTGGCGACCATCGCGCCGTTCCTGCGCTACGACGCCGACCCCTACCTGGTGATTGCCGACGGCCGGCTCTACTGGATGCGGGACGCCTACACGGTCAGCGACCGCTATCCCTACTCCACCCCCGTCACGCGCGGCATCAACTACATCCGCAACTCGGTCAAGATCGTCATCGACGCCTACAACGGGACCACGACGTTCTACCTCGCGGAGCCGGACGATCCGCTGGGCGTCACGCTCGGCAAGATCTTCCCCGACCTGCTGAAGCCCCTCGAAGAGATGCCGGAGACGCTGCAGCAGCACATCCGCTACCCGGAGGGCATCTTCTCCCTGCAGACGGCGATGTACTCCACCTTCCACATGACCAACCCGAGCGTCTTCTACAACCGCGAGGACGAGTGGGAGGTGCCGGTCATCGACAACGAGCAGATGGAGCCGTACTACACGATCATGCGGCT
>JAPOVI010000238.1 GCA_026708265.1 Acidobacteriota bacterium | reverse complement strand
TGTCGAAGCCGCCGGGCTGGTCGTCGGCGACCGGCACCGCGAACCAGAGCAGCCATTCGCCGGCTGCCGGAATGCCGCCGAGCGTCCAGATCCCGGCGATGTGGCCGTGCGAGGTGTCGCCGGCGAGCACGTCGATGTCCGCGGGCGCCGTGCCGCGCGCCGCCCATCCCTGATGGACGGTCGCGCCGGGCAGCGGCGCCGCCGCGTCGGAAACCCTGTGGATCGAGAAGCCGGACTCGCCGCCGCGCACCTGGATGTTCTGTTGACTGCCGGCCTCCACCTGGACGTACACCTGATCGCCGGCGAACAAACGCACAAGCTCCGAGTGCTCCGCCACCTGCCAGCCGGCGCCGTTGCGCAGGTAGTTGCCGCCGCGCTCGGGCATCGGCACGTCCACGCCGCCGCGGGCCGCGGCGAAGCGCATGTGCAGGGTCACGTGCGAACTCGGCTGGACCACCAGGCTCGAGTTCAGCATGTAGATCCCGTCCCGAGGAACGACGAGGCCGGTGGTGCCGATCCGCCAGTCGCCCTCGCGCACGGTCGGCGTATCCGACAGATCGAGCAGGCCCTTCCAGGTGGACCCCGGCAGCGTGAACTGCTGGTTCTCGAGCGTGTTCGCGTAGGCGATGTCGCCGGCGGAGGGAAGGTTGTCGACCTCGGTCTCCACGGCGGCCAGCTTCGCCATGACGTCCCGCATCTGGTGCTGGAGGGTGTCGACGTCCGCGTCAGCGGTCCGCAGGTAGCCCGCGAACGTGTCCTGACGCTGGTCGAGATTGGCCTGCTCCTCGCTCAGATCGTTCTGCTCGCGGGAGAGATCGTCGATCCGCGCATGAGCCGCGCCGTCGAACGTCGGCGCCCAGTAGCCTTCGGTCTCGCCCGCGGTCAAGACCTCGCCGAGATGGCCGTCAACCGGCGGCAAGTTCTGGACGGGAGCCGACTGGCCCCCGTCGGGGGCGTTCAGGATGCCGCCGCCGAAGTGGACCGCGCGCATCGCCCAGTTGTTGGCGAGCGCGATGCCGCCGGCGCCGCGGACGACGAGCAGGTTGCAGGTCGTGTCCTCTTCGAGCGTCACCACCGCGAGCGCGGCGAACCGATGCGCACCGGTATCGCGGAACCCCGGCGAGGTGAACGGCGTGACCACCGAATTGTCGGCCGCCGCGCGCAGATGGAACGTGAACGACTGTCGATTCTGCGTCGTCGTCGCCTGACCCAGCGCCTTGAGCAGCCAGACGCCGCGCCGCAGCGTGAAGTCGTTTCCCTGGACCGTGGGGCCGAAGATGACCCGCTCGTCGCCACCGATCACCGCCGAGATCGGAGTCGAGGCCCGCGGGACGGCTTCCACGTCGGTGGCCGCCGACGCGATCGCCCGGAATGCGATCTGCTCGACGTGATCCTCGTAGCGTCGGCCCTCGTTGTCGAAGAACCAGTCGAATGCCCACGTGCCGGCGGCGGGCCGGTTCTCCATCCACCACTCGCCGGCGGTGTTGACCGCCGCCTCGGTCGCCTGTCGATTCGCGTAGCGATAGGAGCCGATCAGGGTCGATCGCGTTCGCTGAGCCGTGGCGGCGTACAGTGCGAAATCGAGATCGCTGCCGAGCACGCCCTGTCCCGCGAGCAGGGGCATGACCGGATAGAAGGCGATGCTCAGACGTTCGTCGTCCTCGTCGTAGGTCGCGACGAGGAGCGGCCGCGCCAAATCGACGTTCGAGACGCGCACGAAGACAAAGCCGCCGGCGGCCAGCGCCCGAGCCGCGGCGCGGCCGGGGCCGGACGGTACGCGCACCGCCAGCTGCGTGATCTGGTAGTCGCGCAGGGCCGCCCGGATGTCGGCGTCGGAGCCCGGATCTCCGTCCGGCCCCTTGTCCCCGGGATCACCCTTGTCGCCCTTGTCGCCGCGGTCGCCCTTGTCGCCCTGGGGCCCCTTGTCGCCGGGGGCGCCGGGATCTCCGGTCGGCCCCTTGTCGCCCTGGTCGCCCGCCGGGCCCTTGTCGCCGGTCGAACCCTTGGCTCCGGGGTCTCCGTCCGCGCCCTTGTCGCCCTGTGGCCCCTTGTCTCCGGTCGGGCCTTTCTCGCCGACGCCGCCGGTGACGCGATACAGACCCACGGTCGCCGTCGTCGGGATTCCCGAGGACGTGATCGCCAGGTTCGCGCCCGAGGCCTGGAGGCGTACATACGCGTTCGAAACCGCGCCATAGGAGACGACGGCGCCTCCGGTCTCGGAGAGCTCGGCCTTGCGCACGAGCGCGATCTCATAGCGCTCGTTGTCGGACGGCGACGTATCGCCCACGCCATCGATCTCGACCGCGAAGACCTCCGGCAGCGCGGACAGCGCCGGCGTCAGCGTGTCGATGTCGGCAACCTCTACGGCCGAGCCGATCGGCGTGAGCTGGAGCGGTCCGGCGGAAGCCGTGCCGGAGCCGGGATCCCCGGTCGGCCCCTTATCCCCGGTCGGCCCCTTGTCGCCAGTCGGGCCCTGCGTACCGGGGTCGCCGTCCGGCCCCTTGTCGCCGCGCACGCCCTGGGCGCCTCGGTCCCCGGTCGGGCCTTTCTCGCCCTGGGGACCGGGGTCGCCGTCGGGTCCCTGGTCGCCCGTCGGCCCCTTGTCGCCGTCATCGCCCTTATCGCCCTTGTCCCCTTTCGGGCCACGATCGCCGGCCTCGCCTTTGTCGCCCGGCGGCCCCTGCTGACCCTGCGGCCCCGTCCCGCCGACGCCCGGCTCGCCTCGCGCACCCTTGTCCCCGGTGGGTCCGCGCACGCCCTGATCGCCCATGTCCCCCTTGTCGCCCTTGTCCCCCTTGTCGCCTTTGTCGCCTTTGTCGCCGGTCACGCCCTTGTCACCGCGAGGCCCGGGATCGCCATCGGGTCCCCGGTTCCCCGGATCTCCGGTCGGCCCCTTGTCGCCCTGTGGCCCCTTGTCTCCGGTCGGGCCCTTCGCGCCCGGATCGGCCTCGGTCAGAAACGTGTCGGCGACGTCGACGAACGTCGACCGAACGTCCTCGGGCGAGACCTCGCCGCTGGTGTTGTCCGGTAGTCTCCGGGCGATCTCAGTCAGCAGCTCTTCGCGCGTGAGCTTGGCCACGAACCGAGCGTAGCAGCCGCACAGCGGCCCGATATCTCGAGGAAGGTCGCCTAGTACCTCCGGGGCCCTGAAAGGGGCTTACAGCGAAGATACGGGGGCCGTAGCCCGCAATTTCGAGGCCGTGGCCGCGTCCGGGGTCCAGAGACCGAGGGCGCCACGAGCCGGGATCGTCGTCACCGTAACGGGAAACAGCTAGTATCGGGGCCATGCCCCCACGCCGTCGTCGCCGTCGCCGCCAACAGCGCGAACAGGTGATCGTAGACCCGATCCCGCGCGCGCTCGACCGGAACCAGGTGCAGGAGGACATCAGCTACCGGAACCCGACCTGGAGCCAGGCTCGGGTCGAGGAAACGGTCGAGGCCGTCATGCGCGAGGAGCGGCGACGCCTCGAGCGCGTCGGGCTCCCGGTCGAGTAGGTGGCGGTCGCCCGGCCAACGCGGCCGCGGGTAGCTGACGGACTGCGGGCGGCCCGAATCATCAACGGCGGCTTGCGCCCGGTCCTGCGCACGGGCGCCGAGCGCCTGGCCGGGTCCGTGTCCTGGGGCGAGGCCCTGGAGCGCCTCGGCTCCTGGACGCCGGACACGGTCACGGGCGCGGTCGGTCCCGACCTGAACGAGCTGTGGGGTCGTGTCGAGCGTCAGCAGCTCCTGCGGTTCCGGGAGAGCCTGCGCCGGTTCGCCGGGCCCTCTGGAGCCGTGAACGCGAACCTGCTGAACGACGTCGGCCGCCTGAACCCGTTCGACCGGACCCGAGCCAGTCTCCGGGCCACGGGATACGCCGAACGGCTGCCGGCGCTCTACCAGTCGAACCTCCGGAACCGGCTCGCGCAGCTCGAGTCCCAGGGCCTCGGCTTTACCCCGGACCGTCTCCGGAGAGCGATCGCGCAGTCCCAGGGCGTCGCCCGCAACCGGGCCCGCCTGATCGGGTTCGACCAGGTCGAGACCTTCAACGGCGAGCTGTCGCTGCGGCGCCAGGCCGAGGTCGAGATCACGGAGTTCCAGATCGTGACCGCGGGCGACGACCGGGTACGGCCTTCCCACGCCCGGGTCAACGGCCGCATCTACTCGTGGCAGGGCCCGTATCCGTACATCCCGGGCCAGCCGATCGGCTGCCGGTGCGGGGCCGCTCCCGTGCTCGATGCGCGGCGGACGGCGCCTCTCGACCAGCACATCGACTTCGACCCGATCCTGAATGCCGAGTCGCGGGTTCTAAACCTGGTCGAGTCGACGCTGCCGGACGTCGACGACTACTGGCAGCGGGTTGTGACCTTGCATATCCGGAATCGTCGGGCGGTCGGCGACGAGCTCTTTGACGACCGGATCCGCGACGTTGCCAGGGCGAACCGCCTCGACCCGCAGACGTTTCTCGGCCGGGTCCGTGGGGTGCTCGGCGAGCTTGAGCGGACGCCGGGATCGTTGACGCCGCGCGACCGACTGATCAGCGACGTGCTCCGGGCCCTTCCCGACGAGATCCGCGAGGACGGGGCGATCCAGAACGTGATTCAGCGGTTCGGATCCGGGCTTATGGACGAAACCGTGTTCCGCGAGCGCATCGACAGTCTGAGTCGGTTCCTGACGAGATCGAATGCACAGGTGGCCGCGCGGGCCGCGCCGGCGCGCCGGCGACCGCGCAAGAAGGTCACGCGACTCAAGCGGGCGCATCCGAACGCGCAGATCGTGCAGCTAGGGGGCACGTCAAGGCCGCTCAGACAGGCGCCTCCGGCCCCGGCCGCGCGCACGATCGCGAACGCTGCCGACGAGCGCGAGCTGGTCGACTGGCTCGACGACGTGTCCCCTGTTCGAATTGTCGATGACGCGCAGCTGGCGAGACTCGGTGAAGACGTCGACTCGTTCCGGGAACGTTTTCACGGCGTCTATGCTCGGCGGCCGGGAACCGCCTTCATCTGGGTCAACCGGCGCGCCGCCCGCGGCCAGGGGATCGAGACGCTTTCGCACGAGGTCGGCCATGCTCTCGACTTCGCGGGGGCCTCGCCCATCCGCATCACTCGACGGTCTTTTCGCAACCGCGACATAGCAGACGACCTGCTGGCGGCCGGCGCCTACGGCACTCGGCGCCGCGAGCTCTCGGCGATCGTCTTCGAGCGGATGTTCGCCAGGCGGTATCTCGCCGGGGCCCGACTCGAGGCCGCGCTCTCGCACCAAGAGCGCTACATGGCTGACACGCTGTTCGGGGGTTACGCCACCACGGCCGAGCGCCAGTTGGCGCGCGAGCTACTCGAGGAGATGGTGACCGAGAACCGGGTCAGCTTCGAGGCGTGGCTGAACAACCCCGTGACCCGGCGCAAGATCGGGTTGCGGGCGACGCTGCACCCATAGCGCTCCCGGTGTTCGCCGGATCAGGCGCTCGGCCCTGCGCACGAGCTCCGGACTGGCGATGGCCGGCATCTAGTTCGGAAGCCCAGGTTCGTCGCCGTCACCGTCGTTCCCGTCCTCGTCTCCGTCCCCGGGCGGCTCAAACTGCCCGCGCGGAGGCAGGTCGCCTTCGTCGCCGTCATCGGCCACGACCCGCGCGTCCTCGGGCCCGAACCACTGCTCGGGTAGCAGCGTCGCCACGAACCCGGCATCGAGGATCCCGCGGTCGACGGCCCCGAACAGAGCCTGGCACTGCGCGGTGAGGTCGACTGTCGTCGGCGCATCGCCGTACTTGGTCCAGTCGGCGTCGACGCGGACCATGTCGGATTCGCTCATGCCGTCGAGCAGGTTCCGGACCTCCAGGAGCTTGAACAGGCACGGCCGCAGGACCCGAGGGAGCAGGACTCGCGTACGGCGCCGGTTCATGCGCGCGTGCCAGCTCGTCAGGTTGATGGACGCCGAGTGCGCAACCAGGGCCTCGCCCGTCACCTCCGTCAGCGGCACGTTGAAGCCGGCGACGACGTTGACCAGGAGCTCGCGGGCGGTGCCCGAGAGCTGGGGCACGGCGACGTCGACGGACTGCATGGTGGCGCCGCCGTCGAGGGTCAGGGCCTTGCGCACGGCCTCGCCGAACTCCTCGATCTGCTCCTTGAGCTTCTTCTTCTCGGCGTCGGTGAAGTCGCCGTCCGGCAGCGCGAACAGCAGCCGGGGGAACGCCCGCTGGAACGTTGCGTAGCTGCCGCCGCCGAGGACGCGCTCGAGGTCCAGGAGCCGGTTGTAGGCGCCCAGGAGCCGCGGGTTGCCGGCGACGACAGAAGCCGAGAACCGCGGGTCGACCACGTGGACGCATTCCTCGGCCGAGACCCGGCGCTCGTCTTTCCCCACCCGGTAGCGGCTCGGGAGCCCGTCGTCGTCCGTGTCGTCAATCTCGACCTCGTCGGCGCCCCACACCGCGGGCTCGCCGGTCTCGCCGGGGATGAACAGGCCCCAGGTCGTGATCTCGGACCGGAGGTCGGCCCGGAGCATCGCGTCGAACAGATTGTTCTCGGTCGCGATCGTCGTCAGCCGGTCGTCTTCCTCGCCGTCGACGGTGATGGCGTCGGCGTCGCCCCATGAGGCCTCGACGCGGGCGTTGACCAGGGCCGCGGCCAGGCCGTTCCGGTCGTAGACGCGGCGGAGGTCGCCCGGGGAAATGCGGTCCGGATACTTCAGCTCCTTGTGGAGCTTCTTGAGGGCGGAGGGCGGCGCGTAGTCGAGTCGGAGTTCCAGTTGCTCGGCCACGGGCGCAGCCTAGCAGTCGCCGAAACGTGCTGCGGCCGCGAATCACGTGCGCTCCGAGTGCGCTTGTGAGTTCGGTTAGGAGGCCGTCTGGAGGTAGGCCCCGACCTTGCCCGAGTAGGTCGACCGGATTCCGGGAGCTCCCTTGGCAACGCAGAGCACGACCTGGCTCAGTCCGCTCGGGTGCGTCCAGGTGATCGCCCTGGGCATGTAAGCGTCGCACCACACCATCGAGCCGCCCGGAAGCAGGTAGGCGGCGTCCCCGCCCTTGAGCGCGTCCGACTCCTGGATGCCGCCCGGGACCACCCGACCCAGACGCTCGGCCTGGGAGCCCTGGTAGTTGTCGCTGTAGTCCTCGATGAGCTCGGTGTTGTCTTCCGGGTTGAGAACCAGCGTCAGGCCCTGGGCCGAGAACCCGTCCGCCGTCAGCTTCTTCCGCGCCGTCTTGATGTTCGCAAGCCGCTGCGGTCCCGTGGTCGAGGCGCCGTTCCAGTCGTTCGACGTCGCCTTCCTGTTCGTCGCCGGCAGCTGCTTCAGGCCCTGGATCGAGCGCCCGAGGAACTTGCCGGCACCGCCCGCAGCCACGTTTTCGAGCTTGTAGGTCAAGGCGCCGACGCCGTCGGACATGACCGACTCGACATAGCCGAAGTCGCCTTCCATGTGGCCGATCGGGAACTGGTAGCGCCGCCAGAACCAGGGCAGCGTCACCACCTGATCGGTGTAGTCGAGCGACTGGTTGGGGGTCGCATCCGTGGTCGGGTCCGTCCCCATTTCCACGTCCTCTCCGCGGCTGATGCGAATCAGCTTCTTCTCGGTCGTGGTCGCGGGGTTGGCGACTTTCTCGGTTCCGAACAGCGACACCAGCGTGAGCCGGTAGGCGTTCTCCTCGATCAGTCGGTCGCTTACCTCCTGCCAGCGCTCGTTCGGCATCGAGGCCAGGCGCAGCACCTGCGTCTCGTCCTCGGTGTTCTGGAGCGCGGCCGGGCGGTCGAGCACGTCGGGGAGGCCGAGTTCGGCCGCGGCCATGATCGCCAGGAGCCCGTCCTGCCCGAAGACGGAGTCGGCCGAAGCCGAGACGCCCTCCGACCAGATGAGCTGTTCGTCGTCGATGTTGAACTTGCGGGTCATGTGCCCTCCTAGGCGGTGTCCTGGCCGCCGACCGCGCGGACCAGGCACAGGGAATCGGAAGAGTTCGCTTCGAGCGCTTCCTCGGCCCGGGCGACGATGTTCTTGCCGGAACCGGCCTTCGCCAGGATCCCGCCCGCGATCTTCGCCAGGGGATCGCCCACGGCCACGGCCCCGGTGTTGGTGACGCGCGCCTCGCACGTCTGGCCCGGAAGCACGTAGGCGGCGCGCACCTGGTCGCCGGACGCGATGTCCGCGTCTTCCGTCTGCCCGCGAGAGACGTCCGGAATCAGCAGGACCAGGCCCTCGGACTGGTCGGCCCCGGTATGCACATAGGTGGCGCCGCTGATGACGACGGAGCGACCGGTCTTGGTCGCGGCCCCGGCCGTGCGCCCTTCGTCGATGAAGCGGGGGCCCGCTCCCAGGTTCCGCTGGTCGGTCATGCGTTCAGCTCCTGGCGGCGCTTCTTGATCTGGGCGAGGGTCAGGGCGGCGCCGCGGTGCCCGTTGTCCTTGCCGTCACCGTCGCCCTCCGGAGAAATCGAGGTGTTGCGGGGAGCCTTCCCGGCTTCCGACGCCTGGAGGCCCGCGGTCGCGGGCTTGCCGCCTTTCTTCCCGCCTCCGGCCTCGAGGCCCTTGGCATGGGCGGACACGAGCTCCTCGAGAATCTCGATCGGCCGCTTGGCGAACTCCTCGATCTTCTCCTTGGCGATGACGCCGATCTCGGCCAGCTTCTCCGCGAGCTTCTGGCCCTGGGCCGCGATGAGCTTGTCGTAGGCCGCGGCCTTCTCCTTCGCGGCCTTGACCTCGTCGGTGTCCTCGGGCGGATCCTCCGGCTTGAGCTGGAGGCCCTCGATCCCGGCGCCCTTCGCCAGCGTCAGCAGCGCCGTCGCCGAGATTCCCTCGAGTTGCTTCTGGAGCGGTTCGACCGCGGGCTCTCCGCCCTTGCCCTTGTTCTTCTCGGTCACGGTTCCTCCCGTGTGCTGTTTGCCGCAGCTTGAGCATACATCTTTGGACGCGGCGATGACTGCGGTGACCCCGCCGCCGTCCTCGGGCGAGACCTCGCCGCGCGTCTTCGTGAGCAGGGCCACGCCGTTCGTGAGTTTGATCGCGGTGATGTTCTCGCCCTTGTGGTTGACGACGAGCTCGGCCGAAACCTGGTTGCCGACCGCGGCCTGGTAGCGGTGCTCCTGGAGCTTGTCGCGCTCGAGGGCGAGCCTCAGAACCAGGTCGCCGTCATCGCTGATGCGGGACCGGGTGACGCGGCCGACGAACGGATGCCGGCTCTTCTTTCCGAAGTCCTCGGCCGGGACCAGGAAGTGCTGGTCCTTCCGGTGGCTGTGCAGCCTCACCGGGTCTCCGACCCAGTCGGCGACGGAAGCCGCCAGGACCTCGTGGGACAGCTTGAGTCCCCGGACGCGGACCTGAGTGCGGAGCGGCGTGACCTCGATGACTACGGCGCCGTTCTCGTCGACGTGCGCCTTGGAGACGGTCGCGGCCGCCAGCAGCAGTTGCTTTGCCATGCGAGAGCGACGCTAGCACACGGGAACGGGCCGGGGGATTATAACGCTGTTTAGGGGCGACCCACCCAGAACGTGATCCGGCTGCCAGCGAACAGCGTCGAAGAAGTCGCGGACCGTATCTTCGCGAACCCAGGGCCGGGGGCGGCCCGCTAGTACTGAACCTGCCGAGTCATGGAGGACCATTCGCTCGCCCCGTACTGGTTTTTCGCCCGCAATCGGATTGTGACCTCTTGGTACAGCTCCGACGAAGGGGTGTCCGGCCCGGCATAGCGAACCGTTGGACCGCCGATGTCGGTGTTAGCGGAGGCAAGCTGCCCGATCCCAACCGGCGTTACGCCACCTCCGCTGCCCCAAGACTGGTAATTCGGCAACCACCACTCAAGGTCGAACCCAGACGAGCCCTCGCCACCCGTGTAGTGAATCCGCGCCAGCCATGCCCAGTAGGAGTTGCCTTCATCGTATGACGCAATCACGCCGCGCACAGTCATCGCTGTGATCGTCAACGGACTAGGTGGACCCGCTCCCCGGACCGGAATCACGCTGGTTAGCGGCGACCCAGAACCAACCATGTTACTCGGCGTGACCCGCACCTGAACCGATGAAGGAGGGTCGCCATCGGCGATTCGGAGTGTGTAGTTTGCCCTGCGGGCTGCGCGGATATAGGCGGCTGTACCGGCTGGCGATTCCGGGTCCGTGGGCGGCTGCCAGCGATAGGGCTCCGCCGCATCTGTGAGGCGGTTGCCGGCAGCATTAGGGCCTCGCCAGACTCGTGTCTGGGAATCCGAATCGCGCGACAGCCGGAATGCGCGGGCAAACTGCTCCACCGCTGCGGTGAGATCTGGACCCGCTGTACTGACATCAGGAGCAGTCGCGGACGTAATCCTCATCTGGATCGTGTTCTGCGCCAATCCGGTGTTGCTGCTGTTGCCGAACACCAGCGACCGGAGTTCGGCCGTCGCCACTCCCGCGTCAATCAGCGATGTAGCCAGGTCCCAATTGCCGCTCCAGCCGATGCCAAGGGACGGTTCTTCGATGTTGGGGACACGCAGTTCGATGTCCTGGAAGTTGGCGCCGACACCATCGATCGTGGTTAGAAAGTCGAAGTTCTCGCCGGCGATACGACGACCCACCCAGCCGTCGCCAACGTTGTATTCAACGAGCCAGGAAGTCGGTTGGCCTCCTCCGCCCGCACCATCCCACGACACGACCAACTGAATGCCTGTGCCCACAATCTGCGCCGAGCCGGAAATCGCACCTGCCGCTTGGGGCGCTTCGGCGACGACGACCGTGGTCCGAGCAACGGCGGTGACCGCGGACACCTCGGCCTCGAATCGGTAAACGGTCGTCGCTGTCGGTGAGACCTGAAGCTCCTGTCCGGTTCCTATCGAGGATCCGCCCGACTCCTGCGAATACCAGTTACGGGACACGGATCCACCCGCGAGAGAACCGGACAGCACCGAACGAAGCGTGATCTGTGTACCGCTCGCGCTGAGCGTCGGCCCCGTGATCTCGGCGATCAGTTCGTTGCCAACGGGTGCGGGAACGGCATCTGAAGCCCGTAAGGTAGTTTGTGCCGCTGAATTGAAGTACAGCGTCAGATGTCCGCTTGACGGTTGCGCGCCATAAGACCTGAGGTAGGCGATCTGAATCTGGGCATTTTGAAGGTTGCTGAGGCCGCTTGTGGCACGGAAGGTAGGCGTCGCGCGCACGGTGTAGTCGGCCCACTGATCTCCGCCGTCGCGATAGAGCGTGATCGTCGACCCAACCGCCATCCGGCTCAGCGACGCGTCCTGATCGTCCGTCGTGGTGAGCGTCAGCACGCGGTTGCCGTCCCACGTGCCTCGTGCGCCGCTCAGTGTCCATTGCCCTCCGCGGAGAGAGTTCGAGTTTACAGCGCGCCCTAACCGGCGAAGAAGATGCGAATACCCGGTTGGTCGCACGCGTCGAGCAATCGGCGGCGTCGGCTCCGGGTCGCCGGCACCAGACTCGCTCGGTATCGTAATCGAGGCGACATCAGAATAGGGTGACGCTACGCTCTCGACCACGTACGCGACTCGATACTCCCACGTGCCTGGAGGCCGGATGTCGATGATAGTCAGACCCGGCCATCGCCTCCAGGTTGCCCACTGACCACCGGACTCTCGACGCTGGACGATGTAGGTCGACGCGAACGGGATTTCAGACCACGTAATCCGGACGGTTGCTTTCCACCGCCGAATGGCGGGGCGAGGCATCTGCGGCAGAATCGGAGTTGCAGGTGGTGGCAAGTATTCCAGTACCGCCCGGAAAATGGGCGACGGGCCACTTACGCCTCCCTCGGAGGTTATCGAGTGAGCCCGCACAGTGAATGCAATCACAAACTTGCTCGTGGTGCTTAGTACCCGAGTCCACTTTCCAGCTGCTGAAGTCGGGAGGTCGACACTTAGCTGCCGCAGGTTTGTTTCTCCATCATCCAGGGTCACCAACAACCGGTAGCCAGACGCACCAGGAACCTCGTCTAGCATCACCACTAGACGGCGGATTTCGTCCGGACCGCTTCGGTCGCTCCAGGCTCGGAGACCGGCGATTCGCGGCGGCGGAATCGACTGGGCGTCCTTGCCGTAGCGGCCGACGATGACGGGGGCTCCCCAACCGGTCCAACCGTTCGCGGGCAACGTCGGCGGCGGTGTGTCGCCCTTGTTCGGGGTCCCGGGCACCCGCCGCTCGCAGCGCACCAGCACGGGCAGAGCCGGCGTCAGGTTCGGGGCCCCGTCCGTCCACGCGAGCCCGTTGCGGGTCTCGGGTTCGTCGAACGCCCAATCGTCCTCCGGGACCTGGTTCGAGGCCACGGTCGAGGCCACGCGCGCGAAGACGTACTCGCGGCCCTGGGCGGCTTCCCCGTCCTCGCCCTTGGCTCCGGGGACGCCGTCCTTGCCGTAGCGGCCGACGATGGTCGGAGTGTCCCAGTTGTCGGAGATCGCGTCGCCGGCAGCCGGATCCCCGACAATGCGACGGCCGGCCCGGAACAGGTTGGGCGCGGCCTCGGTGATGCCGGGGCTGCCGTCGTGCCAGGTGAGGCCGCCCACGGTTCCCGGGCTCTCGAAGCCCCAGGCGTTCGAGGGCAGCTGGTTGTTCGGGATCGAGGCCGCGGCCGAGGTCGCGAAGACATACTCGCGGCCGACCCCGTCCGCGCCAGGAGCACCGTCGTCGCCGCGCGCGCCCGGTACGCCTTGGTCGCCCTTGTCGCCCTTCGGACCATAGCGGCCGACGATGGTGGGCTCGTCCCATGCGTCGGACACGGCATCGCCCTTGGCCGGAGACCCGGTGATGTCGCGCTCGCACCGGAACAGGACCGGGTTCGCGAGCGTGACCGAGGGCGCGCCGTCGTGCCAGGTCTTGCGGTTGCGGGTTCCTGGCTCGTCGAAACCCCAGGTGTCGAGCGGTCGCTGGTTCGTGGGCAGCGAGTCGCCCGAATGAACGCAGAAGATGTACTCGCGGCCGTGCGCGTCCTCGCCGTCGGCTCCCGGGATCCCGTCTTTGCCGAAGTGTCCGACGACCACGGGCGTATCCCAATCGTCGGCCACGGCATCGCCCGTGGACGGAGTGCCCGAGATCTCGCGCTCGCACCGGAGCAGGAACGGAGCCGCTTCCGTCAGCGTCGGGGCCCCGTCGCTCCAGGTGACGCCGTTGCGGGTTCCGGGCTCGTCGAAACCCCAGCTGTTCAGCGGCAACTGGTTCGCGGCCACCGAGATCCCGGTGTGCGCGGCGAAGATGTACTCGAAGCCCTGGCCGTCCTCGCCATCGGCGCCGGCGACGAACCGGCCGACGACGGTGGGTTCGCTCCAAGCGTCCGCGATCGCGGCCCCGGTCGCCGGAGTTCCCTCGACGCGGCGGCTCGCCCGCCACAGCACCGGAAACGCCGCCTGGAGCGAGGGCGCGCCATCCGTCCAGACCAGGGCGTCGGCGCCGGTCCCGGCCGTGCCCGGCATATCGAACCCCCAAGCGTTGTCCGGTTTCTGCGCGTCCTTCAGCGTGGCCGTGGCCGTGCGCGCGAAGATCCACTCGTAGCCGAGCCCGTCCTCGCCGTCGGCGCCGGGAACTCCCTGCTCGCCGTAGCGGCCGACGACGGTGGGCGCGCTCCAGTCGTCGGATACGGCCGCGCCCTTGACCGGCGTCCCCTCAATCTGGCGCTCGCAGCGCAGCAGGAACGGCTTCGCCGCGGTCACGTCGTTCTCGGCGCCGTCGGTCCACTCCACGCCGTTTCGGATTTCGGGTTCGTCGAAGCCCCAGTCGTTCTCCGGGAGCTGATTGACGGCGACTGTCTGACCCGAGTGAATCGCGAAGATGTACTCGTAGCCCCGCCCGTCCTCGCCATCGGCGCCCGGAACCCCTTCCTCGCCGAACCGGCCGACGATGACCGGTTCGCTCCAGTCGTCGGCCACGGCGTCGCCGGCGGCCGGCTGTCCCGCGATCCGGCGCTCGGACCGGAACAGGTTCGGGGCCGATGCCGTCAGCGAGGGCGCGCCGTCCGTCCACGTCAGCGAGTTCTGGCCCGAGGTCCGGGTTCCGGGGCGGTCGTAGCCCCAGTCGTCATCGGGCCGCAGATCCGCCGGCACGGAGCTCCCCGCGTAGGCGGCGAAGACGTACTCGAACGAGAGCCCGTCCTGGCCGTCGGCCGGAGGCGCGTTCGGCGTCACCGTCAGCTTGGTGGCCGGACCCTCGACGCCCTCGGTGTCCTCGGGCACGAGCCAGACGTCGCGGGCTTCCGCCGGAAGCCCCGAGCGCGTGAACGAGGTCGTGCCCCGGCCCACGCGCGCGAACGGAGCCTTCGGACGCGATCCGGAGGCCACGGCGTCGTAGAGCGCGATCCGGGCGGTATCTGGAGGCGGATCGTCCCAGGACGCGACATAGCCTCCCTGGCGCGCCTCGAGCTTGGCTCCGGCCAGGGCCGCGGGCTTGCCCACGTTCTCGGGCACGAGCACCGTGACCGAGGCCGACCAGCGGCCCTCGACGTCGGCCGCGGTCACGTTTTGGCCCGAGAGCTCGTAGCGGGCGCCCGGGCGCACGTCCGGGATCACGACGGAGTCGCCCTCGGAAACCACGTAGGCCCAGGCGTCTTCCCAGGGCCCTGTCCGCGTGACCTTGACCGGGTTCCCGTCGTCATCGAACGTGTCGTATTCCAGGCTCTCGCCCGCGGGGACGAAGAGCCGCCAGCGGATGCGCGAGCGCGGCGCCGGCGACGCGTCCCAGCTCGCCAGCAGTCGTGCCCGGCGGCTGCCGTCGCGGCCGCGGTAGCCCTCGGGGACCGCGCTCAGGCCCGTGAGATCGCCCGGGAACTGCCCCGGTATCGAGATGTCGGGCACGAGGTGGGGCAGGTCCAGTCCGTCGCCGAACACGCCGGCCGGCTGCTCCTGGCAGTCGAACTCGAGCGTCCAGTCGGCCAGGAACCGGTCGTCGGTGATGAGCCAGCGCACCGGAACCGTGTGGCCGAGGTCGTCGGCGTAGTAGGCCATGACCACATCGCCCTTGCGCACATCCAGCCACTCGGCGCGGGCGCCCGGGAGCGTCCGCACCCGGAACCGTCCGAGCTCGCGATTGCCGCGGAGCCACTGGTAGCCGAGCCGCTTGAGCGTCGTCGGCGAGATCGTGCCCGGGCTATCGCCGAGGTCCAGCTCGAGGACCATGCCGTCATCGGCCTGGAGGTCGGCGTCGTCGATGGCGACGGTTTCGGGCTCCCAAGCCTGGGTGCGCGAGCGCACGAGCCGTGCCTTGATCCGGTTCGCGCGCTGCGAGAGCGGCGGCGAGATCGCGGACTGCACTAGCTCGGCGGTGTCCGGCGTGAACATCAGCGTCGGGTGCGCGGGCCGGTCCTCGCCTGGCGCGAACCGCCGGACGCCGTCGATGTTGAGCACGGCGCCGTTCCAGGCGAAGTCGAGCTCCTGGAAGACGTCGCGCACGAGGTCGGTGCTGAGCACGGTGGAGTCGAACGGATAGCGGGGGTCGGTGCTGTCGCCGATCAGGCGCTCGCGGCCCTCCCAGTTCGGGTCGTAGGGATCGCGCGGATCCGGAACCGGCGGCAGCTCCTTGTCGTCGATATCGATGTCGAGATCGAGGTCCGGGATCTCGATGTCGGGCCCGTCCGCGCCCACCGGATGCGCGCTCTCGAGAACGAGGTCGCCGCCGACAGAACTCGACTGCACGGGCTCGGACCAGGGCAGCCACCGGCCGAGCAGCTGCTTCCAGGTCTGGGCCGTGACCCAGACATCGTCGCCGCGCAGTTGCGTCTTCACCCAGCCGCCGAGGGACGGATAGTTCCCGTCGTTTGGCGGCGTCGCCGGCTTCTCGTCGGCGCGGATGAACTGCCAGCGGATGCCGGCGATGTTGGTCCGGACGATCGCGGCCGACCGCGAGCGCGCCTGACGGACGGAGACCAGGTCGTACTGGCTCGCGCGCAACCGCAGGGCCTTGGACTCGAGAAACCAGCGCGCCGAGCCCGCGTCACGAGTGAACTGGCGGTTCCAGGTGTCGGGGGCGCCGGGCCCCGGAATCCCGATGATCCGGCCGTCGACCTCGGGATAGATCTCGGGCCAGGAGTCGCCCCACAGCTTCGAGGCGATGCCCGGGCCATACGGCGGCGAGTCGATCTCCAGGTAGATCCAGGCGATGCCCGTTCCCTTGTGGTTCGTGGTCCACTGCTGGGTGGTCCAGGTCGCGGACACGCGCCGGGGCCTGAGCCCGGAAACGGGCACGCCGGCCGCGTAGTCGGCCAGGGTCGGAGCCCTGAAGTATTCCCAGACGCGAACGGGGCCCGGTGTCCGCGCGAGCTGAGCGACGCGGCCGCCGTCGCCCGAGTCCGTGGCGCTCCAGCCGGCTTCGGTCGGCGGACAGAACCGCAGCGGGTTCTTGCGGTCGCCGATCCAGCAGCCGCTGAGCTCGCGGTGGCGGCCCTCGCCGATGTAGATGATGACGTGCAGGCGAGCGCCCGCGAGTCCGTGGGTTCGCTGCCCGGGCGCGTCGACGGTGTACGGCCTCACCTGCCACATCAAATAGGCGCCGGGCTCGAGCTTCCCGACGTGTCCCAGGTGCCAGCGCCGGGGCCCGGGCTTGCCGGGCTTGAACTCGATCGGCCGCGGCGGCGGCTTCGCGGCCGCAACCGGCCGTTTCCGGCGCCTGCTCGCGAGCAGGTTCAGTCCCGCGAGGATGTACGGGGCTCCCTTGACCAACCAGACTGGCGCGGGCATCGCCCGGTCAGTTTATTCGCGTGCCTGGAGCCGTAGGGCTCGACACGGGGTCGAGAAGCTGATCCGCGCCCGCTCCTGAGCTCAGGCGAAGCCGACGAGGCGCCGGATCTCGGCCGCCTTCGGTTCGGCGACCGCCCGAGCCCGCTCCGCGCCGATGGCCAGCAACCGGTCGAGTTCGTCCGGCGCGGACATCAGCTCCTCGTACCGCTGCCGGATCGGCGTGACGATCTCGACCAGGGTCTCCGCAACGGTCCCCTTCAGATCGCCGTAACCACGGGCCGCAGCGAAGTC
>JAPOVI010000136.1 GCA_026708265.1 Acidobacteriota bacterium | reverse complement strand
AGTACCCCGCACGGCTCGCGCACTGTCAACGCGTCCTCGCCGTCCCGTTCAAGCGGACAGGCAGCCGCACGGTGGAGTACCTCGAACACGAGGAGATCGAGGCCATTCTGGGCGTCGTCGATCGCCGCTCCGTCGACGGCCGCCGCGACTACGCGCTCCTCGCCACGATGTTCAACACCGGCGCGCGGGTCCAGGAAATCGTCGCCCTGTGCGTCGCCGACCTGCGGCTCGACGCACCGGCGCAGGTCCACCTGCACGGCAAGGGACGGAAGGAACGAGTCTGCCCCTTGTGGTCCCAGACCGCCGACCTGCTGCGCGCCCTGCTGGCCGAACGGGGACACGAGCTGCAGTCCGACGAGCCGGTCTTCCGCAACCACCGCGGAATGCGGCTGACCCGATTCGGCGTCCGCTACCTGTTGCAGAAGTACTGCACCCGCGCCCAGGCCAGCGTGCCGACCCTCCGCACCAAGCGCCTCCATCCCCACAGCATGCGACACAGCACGGCGGTCCACCTGCTCCGTGCCGGCGTCGACATCGTCACAATCAGCCAGTGGCTCGGACACGCCAGCGTCACGACCACGCACCGGTACGCCACCGTCGACCTCGACATGAAGCGCCAAGCCCTCGCGAAGGCCCGCCCCACCGCCCGCGCCGCTACCGGGCCGGTCCTGTGGCGCACCGACACGTCCGTGCTGGAATGGCTCGAGGCGCTCTGAGGCCCATCGGTAATGTGGAGTCCGGCGACCCTCTCGTGCTTGGGGGAGCGCCGTTCTCCGCCGCGTCTCCACATTACCGATCACTCAACATTAGTCGATGACGAGCAGTGCGGGCCGCGTGTAGTGACGGAAACGGCGCTCGAGGGCGCGAGCGGACTCCTGGCCGTTGAGGTCGAGGAGCAGGTCGGCGGCGGTGGTGAAGAGCGCGGAGTGACCGGCGAGGATGGCCTGGAGGGCGATGTTCTTGGCGAGCATTGTCTTACCGAGGCCTTGGGCCCCGACCAGGATGACGTTCTCGCCGCGGGCGAGGAATTCGAGCGTGAGGATGCGTTCGAGGACGGAGCGGTCGAGGGCGGTGGGCCAGACCCAGTCCCAGTCGGCGAGGGGCTTGAAGCGGCCGAGGCGAGCGCGGGTGAGTCGGCGTTCGACGCTGCGGCGCTGTCGGTCTTCGAGCTCGTCGGCGACGAGATGCTCGAGGAGGACGGTGGGGCTCCAGCGCTTGCGGGTGGCCTCGGCGATGCGGTCGTTGAGGTCGTCGGCGGTGCGGAGGAGTCCGAGGCGTCGGAGGTCAGTCGCGAGACTCGTCGTCGGGGTGTCGTCGGAGGGCATCGTAGGACTCCAGGTCATGGGAGCGGACGTCGAGGTCTCGCAGACCGGGCCGGTCGGGCAGGGTGAGCCGGAGGGGCGGCTGGAGTCCGCGCTGTCGGCGTCGGGTTTCGAGGATGTGGGTGATGGAGCCGGCGCCGAGGGCATCGCGTTCGAGGGCGACGGCGATGGCGGCGGCGAGCTCCTGCGGGCCGTAGTCGTCGCGCAGAGCGAGCAGCCGGGTGGCGTGTGGGCGTAGCGGCTCGCCGCGCTCGGCGAGGCGGTCGAAGAGCGTGGCGGAGGCGGGAACGGCGACGCGGAGGCGGTCGCGTGTGGTGTGGGCGTTGGCTTGGCGGGTGGCGGCGAGGAGCCCTTCGAGGTGCTCGGGGTCCTCGATGGTCTGGCCGGTGTCGTAGCTGCGCGGATGGCGGGCGAGTTCGATCTGCCCGTCGAGGATGCGGACGCGGGTGGCGCCGGCCACGAGGTGAGCGGCTTCCGGACGTGGGTGTGGGGGATCGAGTAGAGATTGCGGTCGAATCGGACGTAGGGGGTCTTCCCGGAGCGGACGGGGCGGACGACCCGGCGCCGCATTCCCGGCCGGCCGAGCCCTGGGCAGAGGTCACCAACTCGACCAGGACGCCGGCAGCCCACCAATAGCGGCGCCGGCGCCGTGTCGAGTCAGCGAGCCGCTGCTCGACGCCGCGGTCTCGGGAAGCCGCTTCTCAAGCCGTCGATGTGCTCGAACAGGTCGGGGGAGACGTCCTGCCAAAGCGGATCGAGGATGAACTGAACGCCTTCGCGCCGCGCGAGTTTCGCGGCCGGCACGAAATCGGCGTCTCCGGAGACGAGAATGACGATGGCGGCTTGGCGCTTCAGCGTAACCGTAGCGATGTCGAGGCCGATCCGCATGTCGACGCCCTTCTGGCGGAGCGCGGGCGCGCTGCGATAGAGCAGGGATCGAGGGTTCGCAACGCGATGGACGTCATTCAACTGTCGAAGGTGACTTTGAACGAGCTACCCCACGGCATCGGCGACCGCGGTCGCGCTGGTCCGCTCGACGTCCGGGCGGACGGAGGGCAGGCGCTGCAGAAAGTAGCCGCCATCGACAAGAATGGCTGCCTTGGACATCCAGAAGAAAGGGCCCCGAGGGCTCGGCCGCATTCATGATCACCGACCGCGAATCAGCCGGGAACACGACGTAGTGCCAAGGGGCGAATGGTCACAGTGTCCCGGAGACGGCTGGGGTCCGTCAAGCTGGGTGGAGTGTCACTCATCGTTCGTCGACTCGACGGCTGCCCCGGAAGCGTTGACGTGTTGCGACGACCGTCCGTCGCGGCCCGCGGGCACGCACGCAATCTTCACGGAATCTTAAGGTTCGCCCCGAGCTCGAGGCGGTTAGGGTCTCTCCACAGTTGCCGCATGGGGCCGGCGGTCGGTCGGCCCGGCCCGGTTTGCCCGCACGCGGGTGGCGACCGCCGGTCCGGAGCGGCGGCCCTCGTGCTCTCGTTCGATCCCGTACCCGGGACCTGGAGGAGCGATGGCCACTCGACAGCATTCGGCCGAGCCCTGGGACGCCGCTGCCGCCGCGCACCTGCTGAGTCGCGCCGCGTTTGGCCCGACTCCGGAGGCCGTGGTCCGCCTGACCGCGATGACGCGACAGGAGGCGGTGGAGACGTTGATCGTGGACGCCACCTGGGCACGGCTGCCGGCGCCGCCCGACTGGGTGCGACACCCCTGGCTCAACACGCAGCGTGGCTGGGCCGACACGCCGCCGGACGTGCTGGCCGACAACCACGGGCGCACGACCGCACGGTATGCCAACGAGATGGACGATCTGCGCGCGTGGTGGCTGCGCGAGATGGTGCGCACGTCCGGACCGCTCCGGGAGGTCATGACCCTGTTCTGGCACGGGCACTTCACCTCCTCGTACAGGAAGGTGCTGATCTCGCAGTCGATGTACGAGCAGAACGCGGTGTTCCGACGCCACGCGCTGGGCAACTTCCGGCAGCTCCTGAACGCCGTGCTGAGCGACTCCGCCCTGATGCTCTATCTCGACATGGAGGAGATGACCGGCGAGCGCCACAACGAGAACCTCGCCCGGGAGCTCTGCGAGCTCTTCACCCTCGGAGTGGGCAACTACGGCGAGACCGACGTCCGGGAGATCGCGCGCGCCCTGACCGGCTGGACGCTCGACGTGCCGGCCGGCGTGGTCAAACCCAACCGGCCGGATGCCCCCCGCTTGCACCGGGCGCTCCGACGCGACGGCCTGGTGGCCCGCTTCGTCCCGGAGCGCCACGACGGCGGGACCAAGACGATCCTGGGGCGCACCGGTCAGTTCGGGCTGCACGACGTCGCCGACATCCTCGTGGCCCACCCCGCTACCGGCCGGTTCCTGGCGGGCAAGCTCATCGCGTTCTTCGGGGCGAGCGATCCCCACGGCACACTCCAGGAGCATCTGGCCGACACCTTCACGGCCCACGCCGAGAGCGAGGTGCAGATGGCCAGGGTGGTCGAGGCGCTCCTGGCATCGGCGGAGTTCGACGGCGCCGCGGCCCGCGGGAACCAGGTCAAGGGCCCGGTCCGGTTGCTGGTCGGCGCCGCCCGGCAGCTCGCCCTCGACATCGACCCCACTCCCAATCTCGCCCGCTACGTGGAGGCGATGGGGCAGAGACTCTTCGACCCGCCCAACGTCCGGGGATGGCCGGGGGGTGAGACCTGGCTCAACGCGGGCTCGATGTCCGTGCGGTTCCACCTGGGCGACGTGCTGCTGGACGGGCAGTTGCCCGCCGGGCTCGAGCCGCTGGCGGTCCCGCGCAGCTACGCCCGGGCGCGCAACTCGGACCGCGCGCGGGCCGTGCGGGAGATCAACAAGGCGCGGGCCGCCGCCCGCCAGGCCAACCGGGACGCGCTCGGAATCCCCACTCGCTTCGACGCGGAGGCCCTGTTGCCGGCCGGCGTCCCCGCGACGCCGGAGGGGCTGGTCGAGACGCTCCTGGATCGCCTCGTGCTCCGGTCCCCGCCCGACTCGGCGCGCCGGACGATGGTCGCCGTGGCGCGCCACGCACCGCCCGAAGGGCGCGTGTCGGCCGTCGTCCGCCTGATTCTGGCATCGCCCGAGTATCAAGTCGCGTGAGGACATCATGACCCAGCGCATCCCTCGCCGTCGGTTCCTGCGTGAGGCCGCCGCCGGCGTCACCGCCTTTCTCGGTGCACCCTGGCTCGGCCGGATGACGCTCTCCGCCCAGCAGGGTGTCGTTCCGGCGATACCCGGGCTCGCGGACAACCACGTGCTCGTCATCATCCAGCTCGACGGCGGCAACGACGGGCTGAACACCGTCGTGCCCTACGGGGACGACATCTACTATCAGCGGCGACCCCACATCGCGATCCCGGCCGGAGCCGTCCACAAGCTCGACGAGCACACGGGGCTGCATCCGGAGCTGGTCGAGCTCGGGCGGCTCTACGACGCCGGTCAACTGGCCGTCGTTCAGAACGTCGGATATCCCGATCAGAATCGCTCGCACTTCACGTCGAGCGACATCTGGAGCAAGGCGGCGTGGTTCGACCCCACCGAGCCGGCCGAGGTCCTCGATGGATGGGTGGGCCGCTACTTCGAGCGGTATTGCGACAACGTGGTCTCGCCGATGCTCGGGCTGCGGATCGGGCGCCGCGCCACCCTGGCCTTCGCGAGCGCCTCGCCCCGCAGCGTCACCATCGAGAATCCCGCCATCATGGAATGGCCCGGCTACGAAGCCGAGCTGCGCGGCCTGCAAGGCGGCTCCGCGTCCGCGGCGAACCGCAACGACCCGCTGGAGCGCATCCGGCAGCTCGGCCGGCAGACGGTATCGCTGGCCGACCGCATCCACGCGGCCCAGCGAATCGCGTCGCGCGCGGACTACCCGCCGTTCCGTCTCTCGCAGTCGCTCCGGCTGATCGGCCAGATGATCGTCGCCGGGCTCCCGACCCGGGTCTTCTACGTGTCCATCACCGGGTTCGACACCCACGTCGAGCAGCTCCGCGGTCATCGTGGCATCCTGCAGGAGCTGAGCCAAGGGGTCGGCGCGTTCGCGCGCGACATGCGGGCGGCCGGACAGTGGGACCGCACCCTGGTGATGACGGTCTCCGAGTTCGGTCGCCGCGTGGCCGAGAACGGCACCCTGGGCACCGATCACGGCTCGGCGAGCGCGATGTTGCTGGCGGGCGGCTCGGTCGTGCCGGGGCTCCACGGCGGCATTCCCGACCTCGGCGACCTCGACGACGGCGACGTCCGTCACCAGGTCGACTTCCGCGCCGTGTATGCGAGCGTGCTCCGGCAATGGTTCGGCGTCGACCCCGACCCGGTCCTGTTCGGGCGTTTCGAGCCGGTCGAGCTGCTCCGGGTCTGAGCGGGATCCTGCGATGCTGCGCGTCCTGATCGTCCTGCACCGGTGGGTGGGGGTGGCGCTCTGCCTCCTCTTCCTGCTGTGGTTCCCGTCCGGCATCGGGATGATGTACTGGGGCTTCCCCGGCGTGACCGAGGCCGATCGCCTGGCCCGGGCGCCGGTGCTCGACGCCGGGCAGGTGACGCTGACCCCCCAGGTCGCTGCCCGGACCCTCCGGCTCGACCCCCGGCGGCCCGATCGGATTCGTCTGACGACGGTGGACGGACGGCCCGCCTACCGCGGCGGGAGGGGCGGCGGTCGGGTGGTCTACGCCGACTCGGGGAAGGAGCGGGGCGCCGTGTCGGCCAGCATGCGCGACCGGGCGGCCGAGGCCTGGACGGGGCAGCGCGTACGAGACGGCGTCGTGGAATCGGTGGTCGAGGTGGACCAGTGGACGGTCCAGGGCGCGTTGCGCAACGTACGGCCGCTCTGGAAGTACTCCTGGCCCAATGGCGAGCAGCTCTACGTCGGCGAGACGGGCGACGTGCTGCAGTACACCACGACCGCCTCGCGGTTGGGGGCCTGGGTCAGCGCGATTCCCCACTGGATCTACTTCACTGCCATCCGGCAGCACCAGACGGTCTGGATCCGGTTCGTGATCTGGACGTCCGGCATCGGCACGGTGCTGGCGATCGTCGGGCTCGTGGTTGCCGTGTCGCGATACTCGCCGGGGCGGCGGTATCGGCAGGACGGACGCCCGGCCCGGCTGCCCTACCGAGGCCAGCAGCGGTGGCACGCGATCCTGGGGTTGATCTTCGGGGTCGCGACCGTGACCTGGGCGTTCAGCGGCATGCTGTCGCTCGACCCGTTCCCGTCCGCGACGCCGCGCGGACCGGCAGGCGGCGGGCCGGACCTGGCAGAGGCGCTGCGGGGCGATGTCGCGCTGGACGATTTCGCTGCCCTGAGCCCGGGGGATCTGCTTGCGCGGCACCGCGATCTGGAGGTCAAGGCGGTCGAGCTGACCGCGTTCGACGGCCGGCCGCTGTACGCCGCCCGTCTCGGTGACGGCGCCACGGTGATGTTCGGGATTGATGGCCGCCGGGTCGACCGGTTCGACCACGACGCGATCGCCCGGATCGTACGGCGTGTGGCGCCCGACGCCGGCGTCGTCGAGACCCGCATTCTCGACCGCTACGACCGCTACTACCTCGATCGCCGGCGCGCCCGGCCCTTGCCGGTGATCCTGGCGCAGTTGCACGACGACGCGGCGACCCGCTACTACATCGATCCCGCGACCGCCCGTGTGGTCGGGCAGTACAGCAACCGCCGCTGGGTCAGCCGCTGGCTCTACAGCGGCCTGCACTCGCTCAACTTTCCGTGGCTCTACAACAACCGTCCCCTCTGGGACATCGTGGTCATCACCTTCATGCTGGGCGGAACCGCGCTGTGCGTGACCTCGCTCGTGCTCTCGTGGCGCGTGCTCGGCCAGACCCTCCGAAAGGCCCTCCCCTCCCGGGAGTGAACGTGAGGATGCGGTGGACGTTGGCGTGGATGGCGATTGCCACGGGAGTCGTGTCGGCCCAGGATCCGGTAGCGACGATGCATGAGGACCAGCTCACGCTGGTGGAGCACGAGGTGCGGTCACTTGCCGAGGCGATGCCGGCGGAGGCATACGACTTCGCTCCCCGGGAGGGCGCTTTCGACGGCGCCCGCACGTTCGGCGAGCAGGTGCGACACCTCGCCACCATGATCTTCATGACGGCCGCCCGGGTGCTCGAGGAGCCCTCTCCCTACGGACCGGGCCGGCACAACGACGGGCCCGACGACGTCCGATCGAAGACGGAGGTCCTGGCCTACCTGGACGAGGCCCTTGCCTACGCTCGCCGGGCCGTCGGATCGCTGACGACGGCGAATCACCTGGACCTCGTGCCCTCCGCGTTCGGCCCCATGCCCCGCGCGTCCGTCGCCGCCGGCATCACCTACCACAGCTTCAACCACTACGGCCAGATGGTGGTGTACGCGCGCATGAACGGTGTCGTGCCGCCGGCGAGCGTCCCCACGGGCGACGAGCGAACGCGCTGACGGAAAACTGCGCCGCCGCCGGTCCGAGGTGCGGGTCTTCGCCACGGTCACGTCCCGCCGGTTGCCAGGGATGCCGCTACTTCTCGACCGGAGTGTCCGGTAGCCGGCTCCACAGATTCCACGAACCATCGAAGCTGCGGACCTGCGGATGGCCGAGGAGCTGGGTGAGGACGAACCAGGTGTGGGCGGACCGTACGCCGACCGCGCAGTAGGTGATGGTCTCCTTGTCGCCGGTCACGCCGCGGCTCGCGAAGAGGGCGGCCAACTCTTCGGCCGACTTGAACGTATCGTCTGCGTTGAGAACGGCGGCATAGTCGAGGTGAACGGCCCCCGGAACGTGCCCGGCCCGTTCGCCGTCCTGAGGCGGCGCCTGCAGGAACACCTCTCCCCGATACTCCTCGGCGGAGCGGACGTCCAGCAGGACGCAGTCCTCCCGTCCGATGGCGGCGCGGACATGGTCCAGGAGCGCCCGCGCCGCCGGATCGGGCTCCCGTGCGGTGTAGTTCGTTTCCGCGACCGCAGGCACATCGGTCGTCAGTGCGTGACCGTCGGCAACCCACTTCCCGCGTCCACCATCGAGGACGCGGACGTCGGCGTGACCGACGGACTTGAGGAACCAGAACACCCACGGCGCGATCGCATTGTGCTCGCTGTAGACGACCACCGTCGTGTCATTGTCGATGCCCGACCGTCCGCACAGACCCTCCACGGATTCACGAGCGAAGTTCACCTGCCAATCCGGAGATAGCAGCGTCCCGACAGTACTCCAGGAGACTGCCCCCGGAATGTGCCCCGCATTGTACGCTGCAGGGTCGTAGTGGGCGTCGACGATCCGCACCCCCGGGTGACTCAGGTGCTCGGCCACCCAGCGCGGGTCGACGATTGCTTCAGGATGAGCGTAGTCCGTCATGTTGAGCTCTTTCCGGTCGTCGCAAACGCGCCGACCAACGCGTACCGGCCATCGCTCACTGGCCCTCGTGGCAAGCGTACTCGAAGTGCAAGGCTCCCCGTTCGACCTATCGGTATCCTTGCGAGGTCCCGTGGGCGGTACGGGAGCGTTCCGCCCGCGCGCGGCGGAGTTCCGCGGACGTCCGGGGAGCAGACTCTGATGCGATACCTGCCGTACGCCTACGCCTCGTCCGAGCCCAACGTCATCGTCGACGGCACCGGGAACGGCCGCACGCTCATCACGCTGTCCCACTGGCGGCGGAGCGGCACCCCGGCCGAGTTGATGGCGGACACGTCGACGGCCATCGTGTTCAACTATCTCGACCGCCCCGACCTGCACGTTCCGGCCGACGTCGTCTCCAACAACCACTTCGACGAGGATGGGCTCGTCGGCATCTACGCGCTGCTGGAGCCCGAAGCATCGGCGTCGCGGCGCGACCTCCTGATCGACGTCGCCCAGGCCGGGGACTTCGGCGTGTACGGGAGCCGGCGCGCGGCGCGGATCGCGTTCGTCCTGTCGGCGCACGTGGATCCGGCGACGTCGCCGCTCCCGCAGGCACTGTTCGACCGCCCCGCGCCGCAGGTCGAAGAGGGGCTGTATCGGGCGTTGCTCGACGTCCTGCCTCGGCTGCTCGCCGACGTCGACGAGTACCGGTCCCTCTGGGCCCCGGAGGATGCGGCGCTCACGCGCACGGAGCAGCTCTTCGACGACGGCCGTATCACGCTCGAAGAGCAGCCGGAGCTGGACCTGGCCGTCGTGCGGGGGCCGGAGGGCGGGGAGTGGCATCCGATGGCGGTGCACTCGCGCACGACGGCCACGCGGCTGCTCCTCGTCCGGGGTGCGCACGTCGAGTTCCGCTACCGGTACGAGAGCTGGGTCCAGATGGCCTCGCGACGGCCGGCGCTGCGCGTCGACTTGACCGCGCTGGCCGGCGAGCTGACCCGCGAGGACGGGGGCGACGGCCGATGGTGTTTCGAGGGCGTCGAGCACATCACCCCGCGAATGTACCGGGAGGGCAGCGCGTCGACCCTGACGCCCGAGGACATCCGCCGCCGGCTGGGGGCGGCACTCCGGGCCGGCGCACCCGCGTGGAATCCCTACGAGTGAGGGGAGGTCGGAGCCCGTTTCCTGACCGCCGTTCCGGCCGCGGCCCAGCGCCGCGTGCCACCGGGCGGTCTGGCTTCTCGCGCGCGATCCACCGATCCGCGACGCGACCGCCGCCGAATATGCGCTACGCTGGATAGACAAGCTGCAGGACATGGCGGACGCGTGGCCCGGCTGGCGGTCGGAACGGGAGCGGGCGCACGTGTTCTCGCAGTTCGACGAGGCCCGCGAGGTCTGCCGGCGCTCCGCGCGAGAGTCCGGCCCCGCCACCGCGGGCTCGTGACGGGAGGTACGTCCCATCGAGGTATTTGGTGACCGGCGCGGTCTCAAGGCGAGCCAGACTCGCCAGCTCGAGCGCCTCTTTCGGCGCCGCGTTCCCGCCGATCGGCTGATCACCCAGGAGCTTGCCCGGCACCTGACCGAGATCAGCCAGGAGATTCGACGTCAGGTCGGGGTGCTGCTCGACCGCCGCGGGCTCGTCCAGCACGTGATGGTGGGCGACGCCCACTCCATCGCGCTGCCCGACTGGGGCCGCCTGCGGGCGGGCCGCGGGCGTCTGCGGGGCCTGCGGTGCCTGCATACGCACCTGCGGAACGAGGGGCTGACGCGGGACGACCGGACCGACCTGCTGCTGCTGCGCCTCGACGCGATGGTCACGGTGGGCGTGGACGGCGACGGCCTGCCCGGGTTGGCCCACACCGCCGCGCTGGCGCCGACCGGCGACCGTGACCCCGGCGACCGCGACGCCGGCATAGAGCTTCTCGATCCGCAACCCCCCGCGCAGATCGCCCTCGACTTCCAGGAGTGGATCCGCGAGCGCGAGGCGGCTCTGGCGCGCGACACCGGCGGGCAGCGCATCGGCGACCGCGACCGCGCGATCCTGGTCTCGGTCACCGCCGGCCGCAGCGCCCGCGACCTGCAGATCCATGTCGCCGAGCTGCGCGAGCTGGCGCACTCCGCCGGAGTCGACATCGTCGACGTGGTGACGCAGAACCGGCCCCGCGTCGACGCCAAGACCGTGGTCGGCTCCGGCAAGCTGGACGACCTCGTCATCCGCGCCTTCCAGAGCGATGTCGATCTCGTGATCGTCGACCAGGACCTGACCCCGACACAGGCGCGCAACCTGGGTGAACGCATGGAGCTGCGGGTGATCGACCGCACGCAGCTCATCCTCGACATCTTCGCGCAGCATGCGACCACCCGGGACGGCAAGCTGCAGGTGGAGCTGGCCCAGCTCCGCTACCTGCTGCCGCGGCTCGCGCAGCGCGCGGAGGTCTCGCTGTCGCGGCTCGCCGGGGGCATCGGGGGGCGGGGACCCGGCGAGACGAAGCTGGAGGTCGACCGCCGGCGCACGCGGGACCGCCTGACCCGGCTCGAGCGCGAGCTCCGGGCGCTTGCCGGGCAGCGCGAGAACCGCCGGCGGCGGCGAGGGCGCCGCGACGTCCCGGTCCTGTCCATCGTGGGCTACACGAACGCCGGCAAGAGCACCCTGCTGCGGGCCCTGACGCGCACCGAGGTCCACGTGGCCGACCAGATGTTCGCCACCCTCGACCCCACGTCGCGCCGCCTGCGCTTCCCGCGCGAGCGCGAGGTGATCATCACCGACACGGTGGGCTTCATCCGCGACCTGCCGTCGGACCTCGTTGCCGCCTTCCGCGCCACCCTCGAGGAGCTGGCCGACGCCTCGCTGCTCCTGCACGTCGTCGACGCGGCGACGGCCGACTGCGAGCGCCGCATCGAGGCCGTCCGCCGCGTGCTGCGGGACATCGGCATCGAGGCGCCGGAGCTCCTCGTCTTCAACCAGATCGACCGCATGCCGGACGGCGAGGGCGAGGCTCTCGCGCGCCAGCATGGCGGAGTCGCCGTATCTGCGCTTCGCCGCGTCGGCCTGGAAGGGCTGCTGGCGCGCGCCGAGCGACTGCTCTGGAAGGACGACGAGGGAAGGCGAGACCGGCCGGGCGGTCGCTCCGCGGGGTTCGGACCACCGGGACCGCACCCGTTGTAAGGTACGCGCCGGCCCTGTCCGCCGCGGCTCGTGCGCCTGCCGACCCCGTGCGGACCGCCTGCCGTGTTCACCCGCTGAGAGGAGTAGTTGCATGAGCGACCCTCGACGAGGGCCGACGTCGGATTCCCGCCTGCGCTACGCCGTCGACGAGACGCCATCGGACGGGCTCACCCTCGGGCTCAGCCTGCAGGTGGTGACCCTCGTCCTGACCGGCATCATCCTCATTCCCATCATCGTCCTCAACGCGGCGGACTATCCCGAGGGCCTGGAGTGGGCGGTGTTCGCGGCGCTCGTGGTCAGCGGCCTCGCCACCATCCTGCAGGCCCGGCCGGCGGGTCCGATCGGCGCCGGCTACCCCCTCTACATGGGCACGTCGGGCGCCTTCATCGGCGTCTCGGCGGCGGCCGTGGCGGTGGGGGGCCTGTCGCTGCTCGGGACCCTCGTGGTCGCCTCGTCGCTGGTGCAGTTCTTCTTCTCCGCACGGCTGTCGTTCTTCCGCCGGCTGATCACGCCGACGGTCGGCGGCACGGTGATCATGCTGCTCGCCGTCAACGTGTTTCCCATCACGACGGACATGCTGGGGGAGGTCCCCCCCGGCGTCGACCCGGCCTCGCTCGGCGGGCCGCTGGTCGCCTTCGCGGCCTTCGTCACCATCATCCTGGTGTCGCTCTACGCGCGCGGCGCGGCCCGCTTGTGGGCGCCGCTGTTCGGCATCGTCGTGGGGACCGCGGTCGCCGTCCCGACCGGGATGCTGGACTGGACGCCGCTCGTCGACGCGGCCTGGTTCGGACTGCCCCGGAGCGGCTGGCCCGGCCTGGACCTCTCGTTCGACGGGCGGTTCTTCGGCCTGCTCGTGCCGTTCGTCATCGTCACCGTCATCGGCGCCATCGAGACCTACGGCGACGCCATCGCCATACAGCGGGTCTCGCACCGCACCGCGGTGCCGGTCGACTTCAAGGTCGTCCAGCGGGCGCTCAACGCGGACGGCGTGGGCAATCTGCTCTCCGGCCTCGCCGGCACGGTGCCCAACACCACCTACTCGAGCAGCATCTCCATCGCGGACCTGACGGGCGTCGCGGCGCGGCGCGTGGCCCTCTGGGGCGGCATCCTCATCGTCCTCACCGCTTTCATGCCCAAGCTGCCGGCCCTGCTGCAGGTCGTGCCCGACCCCGTCGCCGGGGCCTACATCTTCATCTTCGTGGTGCTGCTGTTCCGCCAGGGCGTGCGGCTGGTCACCACCGGCGGGTTCGGCTACGAGCGCGGCCTCATCGTCTGCGTCTCGTTCTGGGTCGGCCTCGGCTTCCAGTACGGCGCCATCTTCCCCGACCACCTGCCCGAGTGGTCCCGGGGCATCCTCGACAACGGCATGGCGGCCGGGGGCATCGTGGCCATGGTCCTGACCCTGCTGGTGTCTCTCAAGCAGTCCGCCCAGCGCGACGTGCTCGAGCCGACCGTGCGGTCGCTCCCGAAGCTGCGCGCCGCGCTCGACCGGGCGGCGGAACGCGCCGGCTGGGACGAGCTGGCCGTCAACCGCCTGCAGCTCGCCGGCGAGGAGGCGTTCCTGTATCTGCTCGAGCGCCAGGAAGAATCGAAGCCGCAACCCGTCCGCGTCTCGGTGCGGCCGGTCGACGACCTCCTCCAGATCGAGCTCGTCGCCGGCCCCGACGACGTCAACCTGGAGGACCGCCTCGGCAAGCTGGACGAGGAGGATCACGAGATCGTCAGGGACGTCGGCCCGCGCATCCTCCGCCACGTGGCGAAGGAGGTGAAGCACGAGCAGTTCTACGACCTCGACGTGCTCACCGTGACCGTGGATACCCGGGCCCTCGTGTGACGGCCTGAGCTGCCGTGCTCGCGGGCCGAACCCTCCGCGGGGGCGATCTACCGGATCACCTGAACGTCGATGCCCAGGTCGAGCCCCGCCCGGGCTCGGTCGGCGGTGATGACGCGAGCACGCTCACGGATCGGCAGCGCCAGGCACGCACGGTCGCCCAGGGAAGGACCTTGTTTCCGTGTCGCAGAGCGCAAGAGGCCGGCAGCTACTGCGCCCTCTCGTCGAACGGGCGGACGGTCAGGCCGAAGGCGAGAAAGCGCCCGGAGCGCTTCATCATCGGCGACTCGGAGATCGACCAGCTTCCCCACAAACCTCCGAAGCGTTGACGGCCGACAGGATGCCGTCGTGCACGTATCGCACCGCCTCGTCCCGGTGATCGTTCCCCCGGAGCACCGTTCGAGGTCGTCGCGTCTATTCCTCGCGGCGCTTGCGTCGCGGCTGCCACAGGACGCTGACGGCCCAGTCGAGGTCCAGCCGCTCACCCTGCCAGGCCGGCATCGCCGTCCGCGGGTCGATCGCGTTGCCCGACGCGGCCAGACGCCGATTTGTGGGCTCGAGCGCCGGTCCCGTCCAGGCGGGGGGCGGCGGCGCCGCCACCAGCAGGCGCCCGTCGGGCCGCAGGAACCGCGCGTTCCCGTCGCCGTCTAGCGTGACGCGGAAACCCTCCTCGTGCACGGCGCGGTGGTGGCGGCGGCAGAGCAACACCATCCCTGGATCCACCCACGTCCCGCCACGTCCGTAGGTGTCCCTAAGTGACTGCATTTCAAGGGTATTGATGCTCGTCTCGTCGGATCGGGTGAATCATCGCGTCGCATCAAGTCCGCCTGCATCGCGTATATGATTAGGGAATGGATCATGTGAGTACGCAGCCCCCGAAACCACGTCGAACCAAGCCCACCGGCCGACACCCCCACAACCGGCTCGCCGCCGCCTTCGTCCGCTCCGCCCCCGTCGGCCGCCACGCGGACGGCAACGGACTCTACCTCTACGTCCAGCGCACGGGCACCCGCAGCTGGGTCCAACGCCTCGTCATTCGCGGCCGCAAACGCGAACTCGGACTCGGCAGCGTCCACCTCGTGTCGCTCGCCGAAGCCCGTGAGCAGGCTCGCGCCAACCGCAAGCTCGCCCGCGCCGGCGGCGACCCCCTGGTCGACAAGCGCCGCCTGGAGGCCGTGCCCACCTTCGCCGAGGCCGCCGCCACCGTGGTCGAGCAGAAGCGGGCCGGCTGGCGCAGCCCCAGAGCGGCGGTCGACTGGCTCCACAGCCTCGAGCGCTACGTCTTCCCGCGCATCGGAAGCCGGCCCGTCTCCGACGTGTCGAGCGCCGACCTGCTGGCGGTCCTCACGCCGATCTGGCACGTGAAGTCGGACACGGCCCGGCGCCTGCGCCAGCGCATCGGCGCGGTGTTGGAATGGAGCATCGCCATGGAGCACCGGACCGACAACCCCTGTGACCGCATCGGGCCGGTGCTCGGCCCGCAACGCGACATCGTGCGCCACATGCGGGCCTTGCCCCACCAGGACGTGGCGGCGGCGCTCGAGACGGTCCGGGCGTCGAGGGCGACATCGGCGGTCAAGCTCGCGTTCGAGTTCCTGGTCGTGACCGCCGCGCGGTCGGGGGAGGTGCGGCTGGCGACGTGGGACGAGATGAACGTGGCGGGCCGTGTGTGGACCATCCCGGCCGAGCGCATGAAGATGAACCGCGAGCACCGGGTCCCGCTCAGCTTGCGGGCTCTGGAGGTCCTCGACGCGGCGCGATCGCTCGCCGACGGCAATCCGCTCGTGTTCCCGAACCGCTGGGGCAACGCCATCAAGGACACGTTCCTCTCGCAGCTGCTCAAGGACCTGGGCATCGCGGCCGTGCCGCACGGCTTCCGCTCGTCGTTCCGGGACTGGGCGGCGGAGGAGACGGACCACCCGCGGGAGGTCGTCGAGGCGGCGCTGGCGCACGTGGTCCGCAACCAGGTTGAGGCAGCCTATGCGCGGTCGGACCTGTTCGAGCGGCGGCGGACGCTGATGGACGAGTGGGCCGCCTATCTCGCCACGACCCGTCGTCCACGCTGAACGACCTCCGGAGAACGGCCGGGCCAGCACAGGGGGGATGTGGTGGCCCCTCCTGTGCTGCGGGGCGGCGGGAGAAATCGCGCGCGCTGTGCGCGCCAGGACGTTGCCGCGCTGTGCGCGGCAACGGATTCGAGGAGCCCAGGCGGGCAAGGGCACACACAACGACCACGACGACGGACGCTGGTGGCGCGTGGCCGGCGCTGGGCGCGCTGGGGCGTTGCTCGAGGATCACGAGAGCCGCGCCGGGCGAATGTCGCCGCCATCACCGGTCGCGAGCTCAAACGTCGCCGCGGGCCACACGCCCGTCCTTCTCCAGACGCCGAGACGGTGCTCCGCGCCAGGCGGCCGGACAAACCACGCTGCCGGCCTCCAGCCGGCGGTCCCCGCAGACCTGCTGCGGGCCGTGCCCAGCGCCCCCGTGACGGCGCCATCGCCCGAGCGCTCCTTGCACGAACTCGGCGTCGCGGCGATGCGCGAAACGACCGGGATCCTCGGTGCCCGACGACCTGGGGGCCAACCCCGGGGGCCAACCCCGGGACAGGAACACCCCGAAAACCGAGACCCGCCGGATCTCGGACCTCGAGACCCTCGGGAGCCACGAGCCGTAACTGCCACTCGAATAAGCACTTCCCGCTGATCTCGAAAATCTCGGGGGCCAACCCCGAGAAGGGTCTGAGTTACCCTGAGCGACCCCCGCCCGGGTCGTAAGACTCCCGGCCCCCAGTGCACTGGGCGCCGCGCGTCTCACTCCCGAGCCGGCCGGGGTCGCTCAGGGTCCATTCTTCCTTGCAGGAAGGCTCAACGCGTAGCGCGGCGCCCCCGCGGCCGGCCTCTCGTCGCCGGCACGATCCGCGCGTGCTATCGTGTCATGTCATGCGACGTACAGACGTCTTCCAGATCCGCATCGAGCCCGAACTCCGCGACCGCCTCGCGCGGCTTCGGGAGGAACAGCACGTCAACGTCAGCGCTTGGGCGCGTGACGTCATCGCGGCAGCACTCGACCGGGAACTGCCGGCCGACCTCGAGCCGCCGAAGAAACAACCCCTCGCCGGCTGGAAACCCTGCAAGCTCGGGGACGGCTGGGGCGCCGTGCTCGACGGACCCGGTGTCGCCGCGCTCGCGGACGACCCGCGCGGCATTCCGATCAGCATCACCGACAGCCGGGGCGACTGCTGGACGGCCACGATCACCGAGGTCGTCTCCCGCAACCGGCAGCGCATCGTCGTCCGCGACTCCGGCCGGCCTAGCAGCCCGTGGCGGAAGTGTGTTTCGCTGAGCTGCCAGGTCAAGTGGCTTGAGGAT
>JAPOVI010000156.1:102848-135496 GCA_026708265.1 Acidobacteriota bacterium | reverse complement strand
GTCGGCGTAAGTGATTGATTTCAAAGGCTTCGCCTGAACCGTTGTTAAACTTGGGCTGGGGGAGCACGACGACGGCGCGCCGGGCCGATTCCCGTCCGGCGCTGCGCGACCGCGCGGCGGGGTAGTAGCGTGCCCGCGCGACGTTGTTCTCGGGGTGCGGCGTCTCGACCGCGCTCGGATACTCGAGCAGGTGACCATCGAAGCGGAATCCCTCGGCTGGAGGGGCCGCAAAGAAGCGCTCGCTCTCGGTGGTGGCGGCCCTCGCCCAGGCCCGTAGCGCCTCGGCGGGCGACCCCGCTCGCGGGGCATCGGGCAGCCACTCGAGCCCCCAGTCGAAGGGGCGGACCACGCGGTCCGTCGTCGCCGCCACGAGCCGGCGCTCCCAGGCGTGGAACAGGCGCGCGATCATCGCGGTCTCGGCGGCACGGCCGGGAATGCTACTATGGCCACGCGTACGAGGAGGATGCAGCGGCGATGGGTGTGAAGGACATCGACGTCCGGCAGGCGCGCGCGTTGCAGGAGAACGAGGGCTACACCTACGTCGACGTCCGGTCGGTGCCCGAGTTCGACGGCGGTCACCCCGCCGGCGCATGCAACGTGCCGCTCCTGCACCGCGACCCGGCGACCGGCCAGATGATGCCGAACCCCGAGTTCCTGGCCGTGATGCAGGCCAACTACGATCCGGGCGCCCGACTGTTGATCGGGTGCCAGATGGGTGGCCGCTCGGCCCGCGCGGCCCAGATCCTGGCATCGGCCGGCTACACGGACGTCTGCAACGTGACGGGCGGCTTCGGCGGCGCGTACGACCGCGCCACCGGGCAGGTCGTGCACCCCGGGTGGTCCGGCGCGGGCCTGCCGGTGGAGACCGCGGCGGGGCCCGCCGCCAGCTACGAGGAGCTCCGGGCAAAGGCCGGCCCTTGAACTACCCAGCGGGTCCATGATTGTGCGCCGCCGGCGGCTCAGCTACGGATTACGTCCTCGTAGGCGGCGGCGAGGGCGAGGAGCTCGTCCGTGCCGTTCCGGCGGCCGACGAGTTGCAGCCCCGCCGGCAACCCTCCCGCGCGGCCGCAGGGGACTGCGATCGCCGGGTGCCCCGTGAGGTCGAAGAGTTGCGTCAGCCGTAGCGTCAGGGGGCGGACGTCCTCCGTGGTCTCGCCCACGGCGACCCGTGCGACGCCGAGGCGCGGCGGGACGATCGGCAGGACCGGGAGCAGCAGGGCGTCCGACCGCTCGAGCGCCGCATCGACCTCCCGCGTCAGGACCTGCCGGCCGCGTTGCGCCCGCACGTAGTCCTCGGCCAGCACGCAGCGTCCGAGTTGCAGCCGGAGGCGCACTTCCTCGCTCAGCGAATCCCCGTGGCGATCCAGCAGCGTCCGATGACAGGCGCCGGCCTCCGGGAGCTGCGTGTGCAGGTAGACCGGGCCGGCGTCGGCGGCGTGGGGGATCTCGGCGTCCGCGATGCGGCAGCCGGCGTCCGCGAGGCGCTCGACCGCGGACCGGAACGCCTCCTCGACCGAGGGTTCGAGCAGGTCGAGGAAGTAGCGGCGCGGCACGCCGAGGCACGGGCGCGCGGGGATCGGGGCGGGCGGCCCCCCGGCCTCGCCGTCATGTCCCGCGGGCTCGCGCAGGGCCCGGTACAGCACCTCCGCATCGCGCACCGACCGCGCGATGGGGCCGACGTGGTCGAGCGACGGGGCGAGGGGGAAGACGCCGTCCCTGCTCACTTCGCCGTAGGCCGGCTTCAGGCCGACCACTCCGCAGGCCGACGCCGGGATGCGGATGGAGCCGCCGGTGTCGGTCCCGATGGACGCCAGAGCCATGCCGGTGGCGACGGAGATGGCCGAGCCGCCGCTCGAGCCTCCGGCGACCCGCCGCGGGTCGTGGGGATTGCGGGTGGGACCGAAGGCCGACGCCTCGCCGGTCGTGCCGAACGCCAGCTCGTGCAGGTTGCACTTGCCGATGACGACGGCACCGGCGGCGCGCAGGCGAGCCGTCACCGCGGCATCGACCGCCGCGCGGTGCGCGATGCGGGCCGCCGTCGCCGCGGTGGTGGGCGCTCCCGCGAGGTCGATGACGTCCTTCAGCGAGACCGGGATGCCGTGCAGCGGCCCGCGGTCCTCCCCGCGGGCCAGCGCCCGATCCGCCGCGTCGGCCTCCGCGCGCGCGTCGTCCCCGCGGACGAGGACGAACGCGTTCAGGGCGCCGCCCCGCTCGGCGATCGTGGCCAGGCACCCTTCGACGAGCGCGCTCGCGCTCACCTCGCGGCGACGGAGGGCCGCGGCGAGGCCGGTGATGGTGGTTGCGGGGGCGTCGGCGGGCTGCGCCGGGCGGTGGAAGCCGCCGGCGGCTCCCGGGGCGGGCGTCGAGGCGCCCGGTGCGGCGTCTCCGTCGTCCGGTCCCTGCGACCAGTCGGCGGCCCGGAGCGCGAGCGTCGCCCGCCGCAGCGTCTCCAGCAGCGGCTCTAGCGCGGGGCTTGTCTGTGCGGCCGCTTCCCGCCGCGCGTGGTCGAACCAGGCGTCGAGATCCATGCGTTGGGCTCGTGGCGGCGTCGCTCAGGGCATCAGATCATTGCGTCGTCGTGGAGCGACTCGCCGCGGGCGAAGCGACCCGGATCGAACGCCCCGATGTCGAGCGTCGTCGACGCGCCGGTCGTGAGCAGCTCCGCCGTCGCGGCCCCCGTGGCAGGCGCCATCATGAGGCCGTGGCCGCTGAAGCCGTTCGCGAGCACGAAGCCGGCGAGCTCGGGGTGCTCTCCCAGTAGCGGATTGTGATCGGGTGTCATCTCGTAGAGGCCGGCCCAGGCCTCGACCAGCTCTGCCGCTTCGAACGCGGGCAGGCGGGCCACGAGCGGGGGGCGAACGACGTCCGTCCAGCGATCGGGGTCGGCGACGAAGTTCTCGCCGGGAGGCTCGTCGAGATGGGTGAACGCCACGACGATGCGATCCGCATCCTCGGGTGCCGATGGGTCGTCGTGGCGCCAGTGCACGCCGCCCGGATCGACGACGACCGGGAAGCGGTGCGGCCAGCGGCGCGGGAGCGCGCATCGGAAGAGGTGCTGCCGCACCGGCGTGACCGGAAGCTCGACGCCGGCGCGCGCCGCGAGCGTGGCGGCGAAGGGGCCGGCGGCGTTGACGACGGCCCGCGCTTCGATCGCCCGGCCGTCGTCGAGGGTCACGCCGGTGACCCGGCCCTGCACCGCGTCCACCCGCGTGACTTCGCCCGTTACGTAGGCGGCGCCAGCGGTCGCGGCGGCGTGGCGGAAGCCGGCCAGCACCTCGCGCGGGTTCGCGTACCCGTCGTCCGGACCGAAGAGGCCGAACTCGATGTCGTCCAGGTGGAGGTCGGGAACGAGCGCGCGGATTGCGGCGACGTCGAGGCGCTCCACGCGGGCCCCGAGCGACCGCTGCCGCTCGTAGCGCCGCTCGAAGCGGTGCGCGCCGGCCGCGTCGGCCAGGAACAGGTACCCGCGCTGCCGGAACCAGGCCCGCGGGCGACGCTCCGGCGTGCGCATGCGGGCGTCGAAGTGCTGGTAGAAGCGGATGCTGTGCTGGGCGAGCCGGATGTTCGCGGCGGAGCTGAACTGCTGCCGCACGCCCCCCATGGCGAGGAACGAGGACGCCCGGCGATAGCTGGGGTCGCGCTCGACGACCGCCACCTCGCCGCGGAAGCCCCGGTCGAGGAGGTGCCAAGCGATGCTCGACCCGACGACGCCGCCGCCGACGATCACGACCCGGTCCGCGGACATGTCCTGGTGGCGGGGACGGGTGCGATCAGGCCGGCGGCGCCACGCCGCGCGGCGGCAGCAGCGGGTCCGCGCCCTGCTCCAGGTAGTGCTTCAGCGCGCCGAGGGAGTCGGCCCAGCCGGTTGACAGCAGGTCGTAGTAGCGGCCCCAGCGCGCGTTGTCGAGCGGCCCGCCCTGCCGCACGTGCAGCCTCGTCCCCGGGCCCGCGACCTGGCAGGTGACCTCCAGGCCCATCGGGCCGACCGGGTCGTCCTCGGGGGGCAGCCAGTACGCATCCGCGACGAAGAACTGGCGTCCGTCCCGGAACTCCATGACCGTCCCGTAGAAGACGCCGCCGAGCATGCCGAACACGTCGTCCGCGAACGGCGACGAGCGCCACTCCACGGCGTAGATGCCCAGCGGCCGGGGGGTGGTCACCGCGCGCACCGTCCGCCACCAGACGGCGAGCGCCTCGGGATCGAAGAACGCGGCCAGCACCTGCGAGGGCGCGGCGGTGATGGCGACGTCGTGTTCGATCTGCCGGCCGTGGTTCTTGGCCATCGCTACGGCTGCGGAACGAGCAGGCAGCCATCGTATCACCGGAACGGCTGCGCGGCGTGCCCCGCGCGGCTGCGGGCAGGGCCCGCCGGTTCGGACGTCCCTCGCGCGCCGAGCTGGCGCGGTCCTGTGGTCGGGCGCTGGGAGCCTGCGCTCCGGGCGGCTCCTGCCGTCACCGGCCTCGTGGCGCAGGCTCCGGGTAGAGGAGGACCGGGCCGCGGGCGGTCTCGAATCGGGAGAGGTCGGCCTCCCAGCCGGCCGCGATGTCGACGGCGGGACGATCCGCGTCCAGGTCGCGGCGCAGGGCATCGGAGCCCGCGAGAATGTCGATCGGCATCCTTTCGTGCTCGTACTCGTAGGGCGGCCGGCGCCAGTCGAACCGCTCGGGCGCGGTCCGCCGGCAGGCCGCGAGAAACGCGACGCCGGTCAGGACGGGGCGGAACGCGCGGCGGTCGGTGATATGGATCTGGCAGCCGCCGCACGTGCGTCCCGCGTGCTTCTGGAAGGTCGGCTCGAACGTCGCGGGCCGGAAGTGGACGCCGGGCAGGTCGAGCCCGTTCAGCCCGGCCGCGAGGCGGTCGGGATCGATGCCGGGCGCGCCGGCGATCTCGAACGGTCGGGTCGTGCCGCGGCCCTCGGACAGCATCGTGCCCTCGAGCAGGACCATGCCCGGGTAGACGACGGCGCTGTCGAGGGTCGGCAGGTTGGGCGACGGAATCACCCACGGGGCCTCCGCGTCGTCGTGGTACATCGCGCGCGTCCAGCCGTCGAGCGGCACCACCTCCAGGTCGGCGCCGATGCCGAAGTGGTCGTTGAAGAGCCGCGCCAGCTCGCCGATGGTGAGCCCGTGCCGCAGCGGGATGGCGAACTGCCCGACGAACGAGGCGTAGGCCGGATCGAGGACCGGCCCCTCGACCGCCTCGCCGCCGATGGGATTCGGCCGGTCGCAGACCACGACGCGCAGCCCCACCCGGCGCGCCGCCCGCAGGCAGTTGGCCATGGTGTAGGCATAGGTGTAGACGCGGGTGCCGACGTCCTGCAGGTCGATCACGAGGGCATCGAGCCCGGCGAGCATTTCCGCCGTCGGCTCCCGCGTATCGCTGTAGAGCGAGTGGACGGGGATTCCGAGCCGCGGGTGCCGCGCGTGCCCCGTCTCGATCATGTTGTCCTGCACGTCGGCGTGGAAGCCGTGCTGCGGCCCGAAGAGCGCGGCCAGCGTCACGCCCGGCTGCTCCGCGATCCGGTCGGCGATGTGACGGAACCCGTGGTCCACCGACGCGGGATTGGCGACCAGGCCGACACGCGCACCCGCGAGCGCGCCGGAGGCGAGCAGCCGTTCGGAGCCCAGGGTCACCGGCATGCGGCAGTCAGTCGCCGAGCGGCTTGCGGCCGCCGTCTGCTCTGCCGAACGCGATCGGCAGGGGCGGGTTCGGCACGGCTTCCGCTTCGGGGAGACCGAAGAACAGGGTCAGCCACCCGCGCAGGTCCTCGTACGCCACGGCCTTGCCGGTCGAGTGGAGGTAGGCGCGCATGTTGGCGGAGAAGCCCGACCCCTCGAAGACGACGAGGCCGGGAATAGGCCACGCGGCGATGTCCTGGATGGTCGCCGGGATCTTCTCTTCCGCCGAGCCGCCCGTGCCCTGGAACTTGCACTCGAGGTGCCGAGGCCCCGTCCAGCGCCGTCGGGGTTCAGCACGGGGTGCGTCCGCCGCGCCGCACCCCACAGTCTGCGGGCCACCCGGACCTGGGTCCGTACTCGCAGCCCGAGTGTACGCGCGAGGGTCGCCACCGCCCGCTCCAGATCGGCGCCGCTCGCGATCGTCGTCTGACCGGCGGGAGTGCGTCCGCTTCCACCCCGCTCCCTCGGCGACGTCTTCGCCAGCTCGTCAAGCCTCATGGCCTCCGCCGCAAGTCGAGAACGCACGGATGCTCACCCGGGCGCCCGTGCCACGTTGGTGATGACGTACTCCTGGATCGGTCCCCGGCGCGTCGCGTTGGAGTTGATCGCCCGGCGGGCAGGTACCTTGTAGGCTCGTATGCCGGCCTGCTCCACCTCCGCGTTGCCGTCATACAGGGCGGCGATCTCGGGTGCGGTCGAGTTGCTCAGCACGACGTGGCACCGCCGTTTCGCCAACCGAATCACCACCTCCTGCAGGCGGCGCTGGGCGTCGGCATCGAAGCGGTCGGGGGTGTAGGACGTGAACGATGCCGTGGTGCTCAGCGGCGCGTAGGGGGGATCGAGGTAGACGAAGTCGCGTGGCCGGGCGACGTCCAGCACCGTCTCGTACGGCGCGTAGTCGACCACCGCTTCGAGCGCGGACAGTGCTTCGGATGTCCGCCGCAGGTTGCGCTCGTCGCAGATGCGGGGATTCTTGTACCTGCCGCGCGGGACGTTGAACAGACCCTGCGAGTTCACCCGAAAGAGGCCGTTGAAGCCCGTCCGGTTGAGGTAGATCAGCATCGCCGCCAGATCCGTCGTGTAGCGCTCGGCCCAGGATCCCCCGTCGAGGATGCGGGCTCGTCTCGGATTGAACCAGTCGTCCCGGACCTGATAGTAGTGCTCCTCTGGCGACGCGAGGCGTTCGGCCGCCAGGTTGTGCAGTTGGGCGATCACAGCGTCGGGACGGTCGCGAAGCTGCCGCCAGCAGCCAATCAGGTCGCCGTTGACGTCGGTCAGCCGCACGCGGCAAGGGCGCAGGGCGCCGAGCGAGGCGAGGTCGAAGAAGACGGCGCCGCTCCCGAGAAACGGCTCGTGATAGGTCCCGAAGTGGGCCGGATAGTAGGGGCGCAATGCCGGGAGAAGTTGCCGCTTGCCGCCCGCCCACTTCAGAAACGGGCGCAACGGTCGCCGCAGTGCATCGGCGCCCCGGTCCAGCGCCTCGCCGCGCGCCGGCGCGGAGCGGGAGCGAGGTTTCGCACCGCCGGTTCGCTGCGGAGCGGCAGCCATCGGGGTTGTGCCGGGAGGGTCCGAACGGCGGGATCGTAGCACGCGGAGGCGCGGCCCTCCGCCGGCCGCGATCGTCGCCGTGATCGTGTGCCGCGCGTCGGGTCGCCCGCCCGCGCGCGCTGCGCGCGACCGCCGATCGCCGTCCCGCACCGCGCGCCGAAGCGGTTACGATCTGCGGATGCCCACGATCGAAGCACCGCGCCCGGCCGCACCCGACACCGAGCTGCACCAGGACCTCCGCAACGCGGTGGCGGAGCTCTGCCGGCGCTTTCCCGACAGCTACTGGCGCGACCTCGACCGGGAGGAGGCCTATCCGCAGGAGTTCGTCCGCACCCTGACCGACGCGGGCTACCTGGCCGCGCTCATTCCGGAAGAGTACGGCGGCTCCGGGCTCGGGATCCTGGAGGCCTCGATCATCCTGGAGGAGGTCAACCGCTCCGGGGGCAACTCGGCCGCCTGCCACGCGCAGATGTACATCATGGGTACGCTGCTGCGGCACGGCTCCGAGGCCCAGAAGCGCGAGTACCTGCCGAAGATCGCGAGCGGCGAGCTGCGGCTGCAGGCGTTCGGGGTGACCGAGCCGACCACCGGAACCGACACCACGCAGCTCAAGACGAAGGCGGTGCGCGACGGCGACCGCTACATCGTCAACGGCCAGAAGGTCTGGATCTCGCGCGCCGAGTACTCGGACCTGATGCTGCTCATCGCGCGCACGACGCCCCTCGAGGAGGTGAAGAAGAAGACCGAGGGCTTGTCGGTGTTCCTCGTCGACCTGCGGACGGCGGTGGGCAACGGGGTGACGATCCGGCCGCTCCGCGCGATGATGAACCACGCGACCACCGAGGTCTTCTTCGACAACCTGGCCGTGCCGGCCGAGAACCGCGTGGGAGAGGAGGGGCGCGGCTTCCGCTACCTCATCGACGGGCTGAACGCCGAGCGCATCCTGATCGCGGCCGAATGCGTCGGCGACGGCCGCTGGTTCGTGGAGCGCGCGGTCGGCTACGCCAACGAGCGCATCGTCTTCAACCGCCCAATCGGCAAGAACCAGGGCGTGCAGTTCCCCATTGCCCGCGCCCACGTCAACGTGGAGGCGGCGGACCTGATGCGCATGCGCGCGGCGGAGCTGTTCGATGCCGGCCGCCCATGCGGGGCCGAGGCGAACATGGCGAAGCTGCTCGCGGCGGACGCGTCGTGGGAGGCGGCGAACGTGGCGCTTCAGACCCACGGCGGCTTCGGATTCGCCGAAGACTACGACGTCGAGCGCAAGTTCCGCGAGACCCGCCTCTACCAGGTGGCCCCGATCTCGACGAACCTCATCCTCTCCTACATCGCCGAGCACGTGCTCGGCCTGCCGCGTTCGTTCTGATGGCCGCCCTGATGGCCGCCCCCCTCGACGGGGTGACCGTCGTCGCCCTCGAGCAGGCGGTCGCGGCGCCGTTCGCCACGCGGCAGCTCGCCGACCTCGGGGCGCGGGTCGTCAAGGTGGAGCGCCCCGGCGTCGGCGACTTCGCGCGCGGATACGACGCCACGGTCAAGGGCCTCTCGAGCCATTTCGTCTGGCTGAACCGCTCGAAGGAGTCGCTGACCCTCGACCTCAAGCGGCCCGAGGCGCGCGAGGTGGTGGGCCGGCTGATCGACCGGGCGGACGTCTTCGTGCAGAACCTCGCCCCCGGTGCCGCCGATCGGCTCGGGCTCGACGCCGGCACGTTGCGCGGTCGGCGGCCGCGTCTCGTCGTCTGCAACGTCTCCGGCTACGGCGCCACGGGACCGTACCGCGACAAGAAGGCCTACGACCTGCTGGTGCAGGCCGAGGCGGGCCTGGTGTCGATCACGGGCACGCCCGATCAGGTCGTGAAGTCGTCGATCTCGGTCGCCGACATTGCGGCCGGCATGTACGCCTACTCGGGGGTGCTGACCGCGCTGTTCCGCCGCGAGCGGAGCGGCGAGGGGGCCACCATCGAGGTCTCGATGCTCGAGGCGCTCGGCGAGTGGATGGGCTTCCCGCTCTACTACACGATGTACGGCGGTTCGCCCCCGCCCCGGAGCGGCGCGCGGCATGCCGCCATCGCCCCCTACGGCCCGTTCGAGGGTGCCGACGGCGAAACGGTCTTCCTGGGCCTCCAGAACGAGCGCGAGTGGGTCCGCTTCTGTGCCGAGGTTCTCGAGCGTCCGGAGCTCGCGACCGACCCGCGCTTCGACGCCAACGCCCGGCGCGTGGCCAACCGCGACGCGCTCGAGGCCGCGATCCGCGACGTCTTCGCCAACCTGAGCGCGGAGGAGATCGTGGCCCGGCTCGACGCCGCGCAGATCGCCAACGGCCGCATGAACTCGGTCGCGCAACTCGCGGACCACCCGCAGCTTCGGGCCCGCGACCGCTGGTGTGAAGTGCCGTCGAGCGCCGGGCCGCTCCGGGCCACGCTGCCGCCCGCCACCCTCGACGGTGCCGAGCCGCGCATGGACGCCATCCCCCAGGTCGGCGAGCACAGCGATGCCATCCTCGCCGAGCTCGGCTATGCGCCGGGAACCGTCGCGGCGTGGCGTCGCGCGGGGATTGTCTGACCGGCCCGTGTTGGAGCTCGACGGGTACGTCGTGGCGTCCGGCGATCTCCCTCGCGGTCGAAGGTCACGTTTCTTGCCAGCGTTCGTCCGCCACCACGCGGGGGCTCTCGCTGGCACCGGCTCCGGTGGGCCGCCAACGCGGGCGGGTGTCGCTACAATCGATCCGTGGGTTCGAGGCATGCCGACTGGTTCCGACAGGCGGAAGCCGACCTGCGGATGGCTGGCCAGGCCCGCGACGGCGCAGCGCACGACTGGGCCGCCGTGCCATCTGGTTCGGCTCCCGCGTCAACGGGATTCCGGCACCGGGCAGCGACGTCGACCTGTGCCTGGTGTTGGCGCGTTCCGAAAAGCACCGTCTGGCCCCACGCGTCCGTGCCGCGACTCATGAGGACCGCCTTCGCGAGAGAAGACGCTGGTGCCGCGACGCCGGCCGGGGGCGGCGGGCGGCTCGACCTCGACACCGCGCTGACCGTGCGATCGCGAATCTCGAGTCGGAACAAGTCAGCAGCTACCTCCTGCCCGAGGACGACGAAACGATGCGCCGGCCTGACCCTTTCCCACTGATCCCGGCGGGGCTGCAACCGTGACGACCGGATCGGGACCTCTGCGCCGCGCCGGCGGGCAGCTCCTCGGCGCGCGAAAGGTCCAGGAGGACGGGCACGGCTTCATCGACGGGGCCACGCTCGATCCTGCCGGCCGGCACCCGGTGGTGATCGTGGCGGACGGGATGGGCGGCCACGTCGGCGGCGAGATGGCGAGCAGACTGGCGGTGCGTGCGTTCATCGAGGCGTACGGCCTCGACGGTGCCCCGGCCGGTCGGCTGCGCGCCGCGCTCGACGCCGCCAACCGGGCTATCGACGACGCCGTCAGCGAGAACCTCTCGCTCGACGGCATGGGCGCCACGCTGGTGGCGGCGGCGGTGACCACGGACGGAGTCGAGTGGATCAGCGTCGGCGACTCTCCGCTGTACCTCCATCGCGGCGGGCGGCTGAAGCGCCTCAACGAAGACCACTCCATGGCGCCGATCATCGAAGCCCTGCGCGAGAGCGATCCGGCGGCGGCCAGCGGGCTGAACCCGAACGAGCTCCGCTCCGCGCTGGTCGGATTCGCGATCAGGAAAGTGGACGCGTCGCCGATGCCCGAGCTGCTGCTGCCGGGCGACCTGGTCGTGGCCGCGACCGACGGTCTGAACACGCTGACTGTCGAGGAAACGGCTTCGATCATCTCGGACCGCCGCGGCGATGGGCCGGAAGCGGTGACGAAGGCGCTCCTGGCCGCGGTCGCCGCTCGCGCCGTTCCGACGCAGGACAACGCGACGGTGGCGATAATCGAGATGGCCGACGGACCCTCATGAAACGGGTGCCGTTCGGCCCCGACGTCACGAGGCGAGTCGGGTGCCGGGCGGAACGGGAGGGTCGCGAGCTTCCTGGGGTGTCGAGACACGCTACGATGGTCTTCCGACCATCGGGTCAACGGGAGGCACCGACGTGGCCACCACGCATCCCGCTGTCAAGTTCACCTACGAGGACTACCTCACCACACCGGCGGACGTGCGCTACGAGCTGCTGGACGGTGATCTGCTCATGGTTCCCGCGCCGAATCTGAAGCACCAGAGGGTGCAAGGAAACCTGTACTACCACCTCCGGCGCTTCATCAGCGAGCGTGAACTGGGGGAGCTGTTGTCCGCCCCCTGCGACGTGGTTCTATCCGACACCGATGTCGTGCAGCCGGACCTGCTGTTCGTCTCCCGCGAACGCGGACATCTGCTGAGCGGCGGCGAGAACGTGCGGGGTGCGCCCGATCTCGTGATCGAGATCCTGTCTCCGACGACCGCGGACAAGGACCGGGGGGGCAAGCGGGAACTCTACGGCAGGTACGGCGTGACGGAGTACTGGCTGGTCGATCCGATGGTCGAGACCGTCTCGCTCCATCGCCAACGCGCCGGCGGGCTGGCCGCCACCCACACCTTCGGCCGCGATCAGACGCTCCGCTCACCGCTGCTCGCCGGCCTCGAGCTCCAGCTCGACGACATCTTCTCGTCCTGAGGCGAGCGCCGTACCGGTCCCGCGCCACGACACCACCGTCGACCCGTCGAAGTCTGCCCACGATCGCCCATGATCGGGCGGGACGGCACGAGTTCTTGCGCCGGGCCGTCAACGCCGGCACCGGGGTCGGGGCGCGAACTGTGCCGCCTCTCGGAGTCAGGGAAGCAGATCGTCGACTGCGATCGGTGTGTCGGGGCGAGCCGGCGGCGCGACCTCGTCCCCGGATGCATGGTTGGTAACGCCCCGGTAGAGGTCTCCAGCCGGATCGCGGTAGACCTCGAGACGGTGCTCGGGGAGGGCGAGGATCCAGTACTCGGGAATCCCGGTTCGCGCGTAGAGGCGCTGCTTGACCGTCCGGTCGTACCGCAGCGATTCGTTCGAGACCTCGACGACCAGCACCGCCGACGTCGGATGGCCCCTGTCGTAGTCGCGGATCGCGCCCGTCACGACGGCCACGTCCGGTTCGGGTTCCGAGTAGTCGTCGGCCGCAAGGGGGTGCTGAATCCGCACGTAGAACCCGGGGCCGAAGACCCGCCGCAGGCAGTCGGCGACGAGGTCCACGCCGACCGTGTGGCTGACTCCCTCCGGTGTCATGGCGCTCAGCTCTCCGTCGACGAGCTCCAGCCTGGCGTCGGGCTCGAACGCGCCGGCCTCCACGGCACGGTCGTACTCGACCCGGCTCAGGCGGTAGTGGCGGAGGGCGACATCCGACCCGGCGGCTCTCATGACGGCGCCTCCATCGTAGCGCGGAACCGTCACCGTGGGCCCCCGCCTGGCGTCCCTCGCGCGGGCACGTGCGTGGTATGGTGCCTGGACGGTCGGCAAGCGGGGAGACAGGCCCCATGGGGGAGATCGTCGCCCAGGTAGCGTTGGAGAACCCCGGCGACCGCGCCGTCGTCGAGCGCGGCTACGGCCAGGAGTCCGACGTCCGCCGCTCGACCGTCGATGCCGTCGTCGACACGGGGGCGGTCATGCTCGTGCTGCCGCAGAACGTGGTCGAGCGCCTGGGCCTGGAGACGCAACGCACTGTCGTCGTGACGTACGCGGACGAGCGGCGGGAGGAACGACCGCTCGCGGGCCCGGTGACCGTTCAGATCGGCAACCGATCCATGAGCACGGATTGCGTCGTCGGTCCTCCTCTGAGCGAACCCCTGATCGGCCAGATCGTGCTCGAAGCCCTCGATCTGATCGCCGACTGCGCGAACCGCACGCTCACCCCGCGGTTCCCTGACTATCCGCTGCTGAAGCTGAAGTAGGGCGGAATGGAACGGCCGGACGTCGATCCGTACGAAGTCCTCGGCCTCGAGCCGGGAGCGACGCACGATGAGATCAAGGCGGCGCACCGCCGCTTGGCGAAGAAGCACCATCCCGACAAGAACCACGGAGACAAGACTGCCGAGTGGATCTTCAAGGCGGTTCAGAAAGGCGTACGAGACGCTGCGCCGGGAGCAGGCTGAACAGGAAGAGCGCAGCGAGCGGGAGCGTCGAGAGCGGGCTGAACGGGCTCGCCGGGAGCAGGAGCAAGCGGAGCGAGATGAACGCGAGCGCCGGGAGCGGGAGCAGGCTGCACGGGAACGGGCGGAGCGTGAGCGTCGAGAACGGGCTGAGCGAGTTCGCCGGGCGCAAGAGCAGGCTGAACGACGAGAGCGAGAAAGCTGGGAGCAGGAGCAAGCCCAGGCGGCGCGAGACCGCTGGGAACGTGGCCAGCAAGAGCAGGCCGAGCGGGCTCGTCGGGAGCAGGAGGCTGAGCGACGAGCGGGCGAACGACGGGCGGAAGAACAGACGGATGAGGCGCGAGAACGTTGGGAGCGTGAACGGGCCCGACGCGACGCGCCCGATACGACCGGGTGGTGGCGCGTCCCAGTCCGGGCGTGTGCGATGATCGCAGTCGTCGGTCTCGTGGCTCTTGCCTATTGGCTGGGGTCCGGTCGCACTGGGGATCCGTTCCGCGGCGTCGAGCTCACAGTTGGAGACCAACGCCACGCTACGGGGCAGCCTGTCGGGCGAAGACTGCCCGGGGTGAGGCGCCCCGGACGCAGCAATCTCGGCGATCAATCCGCGATAGACGACCGCGCTACCGGAGTCGTAGGGGGCGCCGTCGATCGGGGCGGACACCGGATCGAGGATGCCGCGGACGCGGAAGATTTGTTTGGACAGCAACTGTCCGCTATCCAGGTCGCTACCGGGTGGGCGGCCGTCGGTCGTGACGAATCCGGCCGACGCAAGATCGTGCCGACGGTTTCGTTCAGACTCCGGAATCTCTCGGCGGGCCGCGGTCGTGCCCTTGATTTCTACGACTTCGTCGGGGTGTTCCGGCGTTGCGCCATGCCGCTCCAGGGTGCACCCGCAAGAGCGGGTGACTCCCGGACTGTCGGGGCCGAGGAGATCTGCATCGGTGAAGACAAGACGTGGGGTACCACCTTGGTACGAGCAGCCGATCGTCGCATCTACGTGGGTCCGGTCACAATACAATCCGACCTCGGTTACACAAGCCACCAGTCGCCTGACGATATGTTGAGTCACCGGGACTTCGTCGATGTCCACCCGAGCCCGACCCGAAGGAACGCGGCTTCGACTTGACGAAGGTCCGGGGCGTAGATGGCGGCATCTCGGGCAGCATCGTTGACGGCATTGAGGGTGGACTGACGAGTCCACCCCCACCCCCACTCAAGCCGCCCGAGCCGGTCCGCGTCGGCGGCAACATCAGCCCGCCGACCAAGACGCGCGACGTAACGCCCGTGTATCCCGAGGTGCCCGCGCGGCGCGGGTCGAGGGCGTCGTGATACTCGAAGCGACCATCGGACCGACCGGGGCGGTGACTGACGTCATCGTGCTGCGCTCGGTGCCGTTGCTCGACGAGGCCGCCGTTGACGCCGTGCGCCAGTGGCAGTACACGCCGACTCTGCTGAACGGCGTGCCGGTTCCCGTGATCATGACGGTGACGGTGAACTTCTCGTTGCGGTGAGCGAGGTAGGACTCGCCAGAGCAGGCCCAGAGGCGGCACGATGCCGCGCCACGGATACGGGAGACACGGCATGGAGTGGACCGACGCTGAACCACCTCGTAGAGCAGTACGGGTACTAGTTCGCAGTGCTGGTTGACCTTCCGATCGGTGGTGACCTGATTACCGCACCGCGCCCGTGGCCCGATTGCCGCATCCACCCGAGCAGCCCGCGGGCGACCTGAGCACCAGATCCACGTGGCGGCCGATCGGGCGGCCTCCCCGTCGTCATTGGCTTCGAGGCGACCGGGCCGTCGCGCGCGCCCCTTCCACGGTGGACCGACAGATCGCAACCGGTAGCCGGTGACCGTGCCGGGAGGTTGTGGCTGTTCTACAATTCCCCGGTTCCGGCGCCGCGAGCGGCTCGCGCGGGCGCCAGTCGCAAGGGAGAGCGCATGGCGGTGAAGGAAGGCTGGACCGGGCGGGTGTACGAGGACTTCGAGGTCGGCGACGTCTACCGGCACCCGCTGGGGCGGACGGTGCTGGCCGCCGACAACGTCTGGTTCACGCTGCTGTCGCAGAACGTCAACAAGATCCACTTCGACTCCGCGTACGCGGCGAAGACGGAGTTCGGGAAGCCGCTGGTCGACTCGACGTTCACCCTGGCCCTCGTGACCGGCCAGTCGACGATGGATCTGTCGGTCAACGTCATGGCCAATCTCGGGTGGGACGAGGTGCGGCTGCCGGCCCCGGTCTTCGAGGGGGACACGATCTACTCCGAGAGCGAGGTGCTGGAGACGCGCGAATCGAGGTCGCGGCCGAACGTCGGCATCGTCACGGTGCGGACGCGCGGCTTCAACCAGGACGGCACCGTCGTGATCACTTACAAGCGGACGTTCATGGTCTACAAGCGGGGCCACGTGCCGGAGTACGCGAGCGCCCGGCCCCGGCCGGAGGCAGGCGCATGACCAGCCGGCAAGCTCGCCGTTCGCGCCCGCGGGTCCGATGCGTGGCCGCCCCGCTGCTGGTGGCCGGCCTCGCCGCGGCGGCCGGCGCCTGCGGTCCGCCGCCCGTCGTGGTCGAGGGCGACCTGGCGTTCGTCAACGTCAACGTCGTGCCGATGGACAGCGAGCAGGTGATCGAGGGCCAGACGGTCGTCATCGACGAGGGCCGCATCCGGTCGATCGACAACGCGGAGTACGTGGAGCCGGCCGAGGGCGTAGAGATCGTCGAGGCCGACGGGCACTACCTGGTGCCGGGGCTGACCGAGATGCACGGCCACCTCCCGAATCCCCGCATGAGCGACCAGGACATCGGCAACCTGCTGTTCCTCTACGTCGCGAACGGCGTGACGACGGTGCGCGGCATGCAGGGGGATCCCTCGCAGTTCGGGCTGCGGAGCTCCATCGAGCGCGGTCTCCTGCTCGGCCCGCAGCTCTTCCTGGCCAGCGTGTCGATGAGCGGGCGCAGCGTGACGACGCCGGAGGAGGCGTCCCGGCTCGCCCGCGGCTACCAGGTGGAGGGCTACGACCTCATCAAGACCCACGAGGGGCTCGCCGCGGATGTCTACGAGGCGCTGGTGGCCAGCGCCTCCGAGGCCGGCATCCCCTTCGGCGGCCACGTTCCCGACTCGGTCGGGCTGCTGGACGCGCTCGCCGCCGGCCAGATCTCGATCGATCACCTCGACAACTACGTCGAGGCGCTGGTCCCCGAGGACGCCCGGGACGACGACGGAGGGGGGTTGCTGGCCGCCGGCGCCCTCGTCGATCGGGTCGACGAGGGGCGGATTCCGGAGCTGGTCCGGGCGACCGTGGATGCCGGCGCGTGGGTCGTGCCGACGATGGTGCTCTGGGAGACGGCATTCTTCGGCGACCGCTCCTCCGCCGACATCCGCGCGGAGCGGCCCGAAGTACGCTACATGCCGCCGGAGACGGTCGAGCGCTGGAGCGAGGCCGTCGACTCGCGGCTCGAGGGCAGCGACGCCGAGGCGAACCGCCGGCTGGCCGCGCTCCGCCGGCGCATCCTGGCCGCGCTCCAGGAAGGCGGTGCGCGGATTGCCCTCGGGACCGACTCGCCGCAGATCTTCTCCGTGCCCGGCTTCGCGATGCACCACGAGATGGCGCTCTACGTCGACGTCGGCATGACACCCTACGAGGTGCTGGAGATCGGCACGCGCCGGCCCGCCGAGTACTTCGACGCGGCGGACGAGTTCGGGACGGTGGCGGTGGACCGGCGCGCCGACCTGATCCTGCTGGCGGCGAACCCGCTCGACGACATCGCCAACCTGCGGCAGCGGGCCGGCGTCGTGGTGGGCGGGCGATGGTTGCCCGAGGCGGAGATCCAGGGCCGCCTCACGGAGATCGCCCGCTTCTACGGTAACGACTAGCGGACCGTCCCTTGAGAGGGCGGGACCCAGCGACAGGGACGGCAAAGTCAGCTCCGGGACAGTCCACGAGCCGGCGGAGCGGCGCCGGCGCGATCGCCGGCCGGTCGGCCCGCGGTTCCCGGCGCCACAGGTGCCCGCTCACGGGCTGGTGACCGGAAGATGAACGCGCCTCCGCGCTCGCGCGCCCGGCGCGGACCGATGGGGTCCCGATTCAGGAAGGCGGCCACGATGAGTTCTGCAGCAACCCTGACCGAAGCGATGACGACGGCGGCACCTGCGGCCGTCCGGCTGGGGGCCTTCGCGGCGACCGCCGACGTGCCGGACGCGGCCCGGGCCGCCGCCCGCGCGGCGGTGCAGGACATGATCGGCGTCGCGCTCGCCGGCGCCGGCGAGCCGGCTGCGCGGATCGTGCAGCGCGTGCTGGCCGCCGACGGCGGCCCCGGGCCCTGCACTGTTCTTGGCGCCGCCTCCGCCGGCCCGTCCGCGGCGGCGCTCGCCAACGGTACCGCCGCCCACGCGCTCGACTTCGACGACATGTGCTGGGTGACGCTGGCCCATCCGAGCGCCCCGCTCGTCGCGGCGTCGCTCGCGGCCGGCGAGGCGGCCGACGCATCCGGGCGCACCGTGCTGGACGCCTACGTCGTCGGTTTCGAGGTCGAGGCGGCGCTCGGCACCGTCATGAACCCGACGCACTACGAGCGCGGCTGGCACGGCACGGCGACGCTGGGGACCATCGGCGCGACGGCGGCGGCGTCGCGCGTCCTGGGCCTCGATGCCGAAGCGACCGCCCGTGCGCTCTCGATCGCCGCGTCGGAGGCGTCCGGCCTCAAGGAGAACTTCGGGACGATGGTCAAGCCGCTCCAGGGCGGCCTGGCGGCGCGCAACGGCGTGCTGGCGGCGCTGCTCGCGCGGGATGCGTTCACCGCGTCGCCGCGCGCCATCGACGGACCGCAGGGATTCCTGGTGGCGATGCAGAGCGCCGGCCGCGACCTCTCCGCCGCCGTCGACCGGCTCGGGCAGCGGTGGGAGATCGTCGAGGGCGGCATCACGGTGAAGCTCTACCCGTCGTGCGCGGCGACCCACCCGACCATCGACACGCTGCTCGACCTGCGGCGCGAGGCGGGAATCGACCCCTCCGCGGTCGATGCCGTGGAGATCGACGTCGATCCGGTGGTGCCGACCGTCCTCATCTACGACCGCCCCGCGACAGGGCTCGAAGGCAAGTTCAGCCTGCACTACTGCGCGGCGGCGGCGCTGGCCTTCGGTCGAGTCGGGATCGAGACCTTCGAGCCCGACGCGATGCGCGCGCCCGCGGTGCAGCGTCTCGTTCCGCGGATCACGATGCGCGCGGACGACCGGCTCGGCCGCGAGGTGCCGCCGCTGACCGAGGCGCGCGTGACGGTGCGCCTGGCGGACGGCCGGACGCTGGAGCGCTCCGTGCGGGGCGCCCGCGGCTATCCGGAACGCCCGGCCTCGCCGGCCGAGCTCGACGGGAAGTTCCTGGCGTGCGCGCGGCGCATCGTCGCCCCCGAGGCGGCCGCCGGAGTGCTCGACTTCCTGCGGACCCTGGAGACCGCCCCGTCCGTCCGCGGGCTCGCCCCGCGGCTCGCGCAGGGCGCGGCGGCGGCACCGCAGCCCGTCTGAGGCGCCGCGGATGGCCGCCCCGTTCCGCGTCCGGCGCAGCCTGCTCTTCGTCCCCGCGGTGCGCCCGGACCGCTATCCGAAGGCGCTCGCCACCGGCGCCGACGCCGTCTGCATCGACCTGGAGGACGGCGTCTCCTTCGGCGCGAAGGACGAGGCGCGCGACAACGCCCTGGCGCTCTTCGAGGGCCGCGCACCGGTCCGGGCCGAGGTCAGTCTGCGGATCAACGACCCGAAGACCGAGCTGGGCCAGCGGGACCTGGACGCGGTGCGGCAGTCCGGCATCCGGCCCGACGCGCTGATGCTGCCGAAGTGCGACGGACCGGACGAGATTCGCGAGGTGGCGGCGGCGCTCTCCGGCGGGCTGCCGGACCTGCCGCTCATCGTGATGCTGGAGACGGCCCGCGGGGTCGCCGCGGCCGAGGCGATCGCGACCGCCGCGCCGACCGTCTCCGCCGTCTTCTTCGGGGCCATCGACTTCGCGGCCGACGTGGGCTGCGAGGTCGCCTGGGATGCTGCCCTCTACGCGCGCTCGCGGGTGATCGTCGCCGCCGCCGTCGCGAGGGTGGGCGCGCTCGACTCGCCCTACATGGATGTACCGGCGCTCGACGCCCTGGCCGAAGAGAGCCGCCGCACGCGCGCCCTCGGCTTCACCGGGAAGGCCGCCATCCACCCGACACAGGTCCCCGTCATCCAGGCCGCGTGGTCCCCGCCGGCCGAGGAGGTCGCCTGGGCGCGGCGAATCGTCGAGGCCTACGAGCGAAACGAAGGGGGCGTGCTGCTCGTCGACGGCAAGCTGATCGAGCGCCCGGTCATCGCTTCGGCCCAGCGCACCTTGGCTATGGCGGCCGCCGTCGAGCCGGAGGCGGAGACCGAGACCGAAGCCACCGATCGAGGGTGATTACGTCGGGTCCGCGAGTGCCGCTCGCACGCGGTATTCACAGGAGCCGCGGGTTCACCTGCCGTTCGGCGACATCGGTCAGGAAGTGGCGCGCGATCTCGACGCTCCAAGGCTCGGTGACGAGGCCCTTGTCGATATCGGCGGCGAGATCGGCCACGCTGACGAACGTGCCGCTCAACGAGGTGCCGCGCCGTTCGAAGAACTCGGTGGCGCTCAGGGCGATTGCGACATCGTCGGTTTCCGCTCGCCACTCGAAGACCACCGCCAGGTGACGCCGAGTCCGGTCGGAGCCGCCTGATCGACTTCCTGCCCGAATCCAGACCGCGCCCCGGAGCGTGAGGTCGCGTGCCTCGACGCTGAGCCGAAGCTCTTCCTGAAGTTCCCGGATCGCGCACTGTGGGATCGGGCTCCCATCGCCGTCGTCCTCGCGTCGGACATGACCGCCCGCCCATATCACTACCTTCTCGTGCAGCGGGTTGTCCTGCCTTCGCTCGCGGCGCCTGAGGCGCAGGACGCTGCCGCTACGATTCCGGACGACCACCACCGGAAGCGCCTGGACCACCGACGCGTCGGACTCGACACCGTCGCGGCTCTCGAAACGACCCTTGGTTGAGAACAGGTCGATGAGGTGCTGCGCCGCCGTCCCGTCGATGCAGGTTGCCTGCCGGAACAGAGCCTCGGCTTCGCCTGACGGCAGACGCAGGATGTGTTCGTCGAGCTGCTCCTCAATCAACTCCAGTGCGATTCCGGCCACGCGCTCCGCAGTCTGCTGTCGCCCGCGCGACCCGTTCGACGTGTCGATCTCGAAGATGCGGAACTGGTCGGCGAGCCGCCTTGCGGTCGTCCTCGTCGTGTCGAGCATCTGACGCAGTACGTCTTCGTTCATGATGGAGCCACCGGTTCCCTCGACCGGAAGGTCACCTTTCTCGCGTTCCATCGAGACGCGGGGGGCGGCGGTCATGACGATCACCCCCGTGATTCTCCTGCGCCAGTCCTCCATGAGGAGGAACTGCTCGATCTGATGGCGTTCGGCGGGGCGGATTCGGGCGAGGCGTTCCATCACCGCGAACCAGCACACGGCGTCGAAGAGCCCGCGATCCAGAATCAGGATGTCGGGGTCGTCCGGCTGTGCCGGTGTCTGCGTGTTCTGCAGGATCTGCGTCAGCGTGGTACAGGCAGTCCACACGTTGAAGTTGGCGTGTTTCTTGTCGCGAATGGGGCAGACGGACGCCCGTTCGACGACGACCTCCACGCGGAAACCGCACCGCTTCAGGAATGTCTGTAACTGGTTGAGTGTCGTGGTCTTTCCCGCCTTCGGTACGCCTGCGAACTCCAGGACGACGGGCTTGCGCGCACCGTTGAACCGAGCCCGGGCGGCCTCGGCGCGCTTCTGGAGTTCGGACTTCACTGGACGCCTCCGTCGGATGGGGTCATCCCCCCTTCACGCGCGCTCGGTGCGGGAGAGTCGCGAGTCGGCCCGAGTTCAACTCGCGCGAGCCGCGGCTACACCCGCCGTCGCGACGGGCGTCGTGGTATCCCCGGTTAGGGCGCCGGCCCAGGGGGGCGCGGAGGAAGCCGGTGCGCGTTTCCGGCGCATCGACTCCAGCCGGTCGTGGGCCAGGGCGTCCTGGATCAGCGGGAGGTAGAAGGCGCCGTCGCCCTGGATCGCGATCAGGTCGTCGTCGACCGCGGCCCATTCCAGCTCGGCGAGCGCGTCCCACACGGCGCGGTGCTCTTCCCGCACGTCCCGGCCGAACAGCGAGGCGTAGCGGCGCCGGTCGACGGACAGGCCCTGCAGCTCCTGGAAGAGCAGGTGCAGCCGCAGGTCGGCCTCGGAGTAGTGGAAGCCGCGCATCACCGGGAAGCGTCCGGCGTCGAGGTCGCGGAAGTAGTCGTCGACGCGGACCTGGTTCAGGTAGGCCCAGCCGGGCGTCCGGGGGCTGCCGAAGAAGAAGGAGACCCCGGCGAAGCCCCACCCCCATGCGTCATGCCCCAGGAGCTGCCCGCCGACGTCCTGGAACGGACGGCGGAAGAGCTCCTCGTAGAGGTAGGTGCTCGGCAGCGTTCCTGCGTGCTCGAAGTCGTAGGGCGTCGCCTGCGCGAAGCCCCGGGAGAGGAGGAAGTCCCGGCCCGTCCGATACATCTCCAGGTTCAGCTCGGTCGACGGCAGCTCGTGGCGGCGGTGCCGGGCGAAGTCCGTGCGCCCGGCGACGTTCAGCTCGTAGTGGGTGAGGTGCGTGACGCCCGCGTCGACGAGCGCCGTCAGGTCGCGCAGCATCCCCTCCGTGGTCTGGTTCGGCCACCCGAAGATCAGGTCGACGCTGAGCGGCAGGCCGAGGGCCCGGCACGACTCGATCGTGCGATAGACCTGGGCCGAGGTCTGGTGCCGGCCGCTCACCCGGATCATGTCGTCGTCGAGCTGCTGCACGCCCATGCTGATGCGGTTGATCCCGCACGCCTTCATGGCGGCCAGCTTCTCGTGCGAGAACGTCTGCGGAATCCCCTCCAGCGTCACCTCGATGGCCGCGGGCACGTCGAACAGGCCGCGCACGATGTCCATCAGCACGGCGTACTGGTCCGCGCGGTACAGGTTGGACGTGCCGCCGCCGAAGTAGATGCTGGCCAGCTCGGAGCCGCCCAGGTGCGGCCGGAACAGCTCGCCCTCCCGGCGCAGGTAGTCGAGGTAGCGCTCGAGCTGGCGCCGGTCCCGGTACACCTCGGTCGGGAACAGGCAGAACCCGCAACGATCCGGCTCCGTGGGCAGGCAGTACGGTGTGCCGACGTAGAGGTTGATGCGCTTGCGGACCGAAGCGTCCGCCCGCCGCCGCGCCATGACGTCGGGAATCGAAACGTCCCGGTCGAGCCAGAAGATGGGCGATGGGTGGCCGTGAAGAACCTTGTTGCTCTGACGCCGCCCGCGGCGCTTGTCGATATACGCCCGGACCGCGGTGACGTCGAGCATCTGGGAGGGGGGCCGCTCCGAGCCGTCTGCCTTGCCGACCGGGGCAGGGCCGTGCGGCCTGACGCAACCGGCTTCGATTGTGGGCGGTCGGGCGGTCGATGTCAAGTTGGCCGTCCCTCCCGCGGCCGCCCCCGCGCGGCGCGAATCTGGGCGGAGCCTCCCCGCCGGGCGCCGCCGGCCCGGTCGACCCACGCCGACGTCAGTCGACCCGCGCCGGCGTCCGGGGGCGCGCCGGCGTCAATCGATGCGCGCCAGGACGGCGTGGAGGTGGTTGAACGTGATCTCGGTCGGACGCTCCGGAATCGGGATCTCGACCTCGACGGCCTCGGCGTCGACCCACACGCGGTGCGTCTCTGGCGGGCGGTCGCGGAACTCGAGGCGGATCGGCACCGGCATCCGGAACCCGTCGGGCACGTTCTCCTGGCGGATCGTGCCGTGCAGGGCGAACGGCCGTTCGGCGTCGACGAGGGGCGATACGGTCAGGTCCGGCCGATAGGTCGGCACGTCGATCCCGTAGACCCACTGGTCGAAGAACCAGTCCATCGGCTCTCCGAACGCGCGCGTCACCGCCTCCTCGAACCGCCGCGTGTTGGCGACGCCGCCGGTATGGTCGCGGACGAAGGCGCGCATCATCTCGCGGAACCGCGTGTCGTCGCCGGTCTCGAGGTCGACGAGGAGCATGCGCAGCATGTGCAGGATGAGCGCGCCCTTCTCGTAGGCGAGCAGCCGGTAGTCGAACGGCGTGTCGACGGTCGACAGCCGGACGCCGGCCACGACCGGGCCGGACTCGTGCGCGTCGCTCTCGCGGATGATCGCCGGGCGCAGCCCGTAGCGCTGGAGGCCCAGGCCCTGGCCGATGCGGATCTCGCCCAGCACGTCGAGCCGCCAGGCGTCGAGCATGTCCTCGAACTGGTCCGCGTTGCCGAGGCCGACGAGCGCGTAGAGGGCGGCGGCGTAGTTCGCGAACCCCTCCGTCATCCACTGGTCGCGGTAGCCCTCCCAGTCGACGGACGCGCCCCACCACTGGTGCGCCACCTCGTGCGAGCGGAACAGCTCCGACTCGCCGGTGTGCAACTCGCCGAACGAGCGGAAGCTCAGCAGCAGGAAGCCCGGGAACGCCTGGCCGCCGCTGGTCGGGGTCTCGGTCACGAGCAGCGAGTCGAAGGGGTAGGGGCCGAAGTAGTCGGTGTAGGTCCGGATGGCGCCCGCGAGGTCGTCCATGGTCTTCTGGCGCGCCCCCGGAGCGAAGCCGAGGTGGTGGCGGTTCGCGTAGACGGCGATCGGCGGCAGCCCGTCGAGCGCGACCTCGTCCACCTCAAAGCGGCCGTAGTGGAAGGAGGTCGTGCCCCGCAGCGCCCGATCGGTGACCCAGCGCATGATGCGGGTGCCGTCGTCCACGCGCTCCTCGGCGAGGACGCCGCCGCTGGCGACCCGGTAGCGGTCGGGCATGCGGAACGTCACGCTCAGCTGCCGCCGCCGGTTGTGCGGGTGGCGCGGAATCCAGTAGATGGTGTCCTTGAGCAGGAACTCGTTGGTGGCGCGCAGCCGCTCGACGAGCTCGCCCTCGTACGCCAGCTCGAGCACGAAGGGCTCGCCGGGGGCGACCGGTCGCGGCAGCAGCACCGTCACCCACGGCTCGTAGCGGTCCTCCTCCATCCGCCGGTCGTGCTTCTCCTGCACGAAGTGGACCCGTTCGCCGCCGAGCGCGACCGGCTCGTCCGGCTCCGGCGGCTCCTCGGGGTCCTCCGGCGGCGGCAGGAGTGGCACCCCGCGCACGTCGTCGACGCCCTCCGGGACGGCCGGCCGCCACCGCGCGTCGGTCACCTCGAGCGTGGTCGAGATGCGCAGCCGGACCGCGGCGAGCGGCGCGAGCGGCTCCACGACGAGCGCCACGCTGCCCGCGGCGTCGCCGTTGCCCTCGAGCGCCAGGTCGACGTCCGTGCGGGGGACGGTGACCCGCGGCGCCCAGCCTTCGGCATCGGGCCGTGCGGGACGCAGCGGCAACCCGAAGTCCCGGAAGTCCCATTCGTCGTCGCGGTCGCGGCGGGGGCTCGCCGGACCCTCCACCTCCGGGTCGCGCGGGGGACCGCCCACGGCTAGCGAGGCAGCGCGGGCGGGATCGAAGTCGGTCAGGACGTCCGTGCTCATCCAGACCTCGGTCCGCTCGTGCCGGCGGCGGTGGCGGGCGAGCTGCACCTCCTCAGGGTCGCGCGGCTCGATCTCGAACGCGAACCAGTCGTGCTCGCGGCCGTCGATGTCGGCGTAGACGTAGGGGCGCGGGGGAGGCTCCAGCCGCGGGTCGGCCTCGGCACGCCAGAGCGCCATCAGCACCCGGCTGTCCGGATTGGCGAGCTGGCGCTCGAGGAGCTCTTCGCGGCGGTCCTCGAGCAGATCGGCGGCCCGGCCCGCCCGGCGCCCCGGCGGCCCCGAGGCCAGGGCCGCCAGCCGCGCGCCGACATCGCCCGTAGTCCAGAAGACGAGGCGCTCGAACTCCTCCTCCAGGAAGTCCTCGTCCAGCAGCTTCCGCATCTGCTGGTGCTCGACACCGTTCGGCGGCCAGACTCGGAGCGTGCCGCGCCCCAGGTAGATCGCGATCGGAACGTGCGCGCCGATCCGGACGACGTACACGTCGCCGTCGGTCAGCTCGAAGGCGAAGCGGTCGATCTCGATCCGGCCGCCCCGGATGCGGCCGACTCCCTCGGGGCGCGCGTCGCGCAACTCGTCGTAGAGCGGCGGAGGGCCGAGAGCCTCGTCTTCGCCGTCATCCGCGACGGCGGAGGCGAGACCGGGAGACGCGGTGGACAACGCCGCCACGAGGGCGGCGCGGCCCCAGCACCGGAGGGTCCGGAATCCGCGCCAGCGAGGGGTGCCCCCGAGCATGTCGCCGCATTATCGCACTGCGGGGCGACTTCGGCGACCCCGGACTTCCGGGTGCAGGGGACGCGGACGCATCGCCGGGGGCGGCGCTTCGGAGCGTGCCGTTCTTCTCGGAGGAGAGTACGGCTCGCACCCGCGCGCGTCGTCTCTTCGCTCGACTCGGTGTGCGAGGCTCGACTCGGTGTGCGAGCTCGGCGACCGTTCGGACAGGTCACATGGCGGCCGGCGGCGATCGGCGGCCGAAGAGCGCGGTCCCGACGCGCACCATCGTGGCGCCTTCCTGAATGGCGACCTCGAAGTCGTGGCTCATGCCCATCGAGAGCTCGGCGAGCGCTTCGTCGTCCGCCCCCTCGGCCCGCAGCGTATCGCGGAGCTCGCGAAGCCGCCGGAAGTACGGACGGGTCGCCTCGGGATCCTCGTTCCAGGGGGGCATCAACATCAGGCCTCGCACGCGGGCGGCGCGGGTCGCCGCCGCAGCGTCCAGGATGCGGCGCACCGAGTCGAGCGGCGCGCCGTGCTTGGCCGCCTCGCCGGCGAGGTCGACCTGCACGAGGAGGCGCGGCGCCGTGCCGGCGTCGTCCGCCGCCCGGTCGAGGCGCGCGAGCAGCTTCGCGCTGTCGACCGAGTGAATCCAGTCGAAGCGGCCGGCGGCCTGCCGGGCCTTGTTCGATTGCAGATGGCCGATCAGGTGCCAGCGCACCGGAAGCCCGGCCGACTCGTCGATCTTGCCGGCGGCTTCCTGGACGCGGTTCTCCCCGAAATCGGCGAGCCCGGCGCGCGCGGCGGCCTCCACGGCCGCGAGCGGGAACGTCTTCGACACGGCGACGAGCCGGATGCCGCCGGCGCTGCGACCGGCGCGCGCGGCGGCGCGCGCGATGCGACCGCGCACGGCGCGGAGATTCGCCTCGAGCGCGGCAGGTGTCGGTGGGACGCTCAGTGCTCAGGGCTCCAGGGAGGCAAGCCGCGACCGGGCGCAGGCCGCATTCTCGTTCAGTCTACCGCCGTGCGGTTGCGCCGTCGCCCGCAGGTCGTCGCCTCACATGCCCCAGACGGTGACCGGCGCGCCGCCCCCCTCCGGGTAGCGGCGGAAGATCTTCTCGTGCCAGGTGCGCTCCGGCGAGCGGTCGAAGACGATCAGGTGACCCGACTCCGCTCCGCAACGGTCCATGTAGCGGCGCGTCTGCACCAGGCCCTCCGCGATGGTCGGCTCCAACCCCTTGTGCAACAGCTTGCACTCCACCACGAAGCGCCGCTCGCGGCCGCCCTGCGGCCAGCGCAGCAGGAGGTCGGTTCGCCCGCTCCCCAGGGCGTACTCGCGGTCCACGAGGCCGCCTCCGTTCACCACCCGCTGCAGGTGTGCCTGCAGCAGGAGCTGCGGCCCGGCCTCGTGGTAGCGGTCGAAGCGTTGCACCCACGACTCCGAGTGCTCCCGGAAGAACGACTGGAACGCCGCAACGAGGCCCTCGACGTCCAGCCCGCCCTCCGCGTCCACGTACCAGGCCGTCTTCTGCGGCAGCCCGATCTGCGCCGCCCAGGTCAGCTCGCGCGGCACCACCTCGCGGTAGATCGGATTGGCGATGCGCGGCGAGCCGTCCGCTTCCAGCTTCACCAGCCCCAGGTCGCGGACGTAGGCGATGTCCTCGTCGGACCACCCGTGCGCGCCCGCGCCGGCCAGGATCGGCTCGATCACCCGCCGCACCCGGTCCTCGCGCAGCTTCTTCGCCAGGTCGTCGAGGTGCGTCACACGCGCCAGGATCAGCCGTTCCTGGGATGCCGCGATGTCGTCCGCCGTGATCGCTCGGGACCGGTCGCGGCCGGCGCGGTTGTCGAAGCAGGCGTCGTAGCACAGCGCGTTCACCAGCCAGGGTTGGCCCGCAGTGCGGGTCCGGACCGCCTCCAGCGCCTCCGGGGTGAACGTCTGCCCCGTCTCCGCCGTGTGCTGCGCCAGCAGCGCCCGCGTCTCCGCCGCGGAGAAGTCGCCGAGCCGCAAGGACTTGGACTTGATGTTGAACGCGCTGCCGCCGAGAACCAGGCGCTTCTCGGAACCCGAGTGGACGCGGTAGTCCCGCACGTCCCGCACGCCGCACAGGATCACGCTGTGCGGGAAGCCGTTCGGACGTTCGTCGTACCCCGCGCGCAACTGCCGCAGCACGGCCAGCAGGGTGTCGCCGATCAGCGAGTCGATCTCGTCGATCAGCAGCACGAGCGGTTTCGGGGCGGCCGCGGCCCACAGCGCGAGGGCTTCGGTGAGCGCGCCGTTCGGGCCGACCCGCTCCAGTGCGGCGGGGAAAATCTCGTCCAGCGTGCGGTCGCCCAGCGTGCGGTAGGCCCGTCCGGCGAGCTGGCCGAGCATGGCGCGCAGGGCGTCCGCGACGTTCTCCCGCGCCGCCTGGCCGACCTCGAAGTTCGCGTACACACAGGCGTACTCGCTGCCCGCGTTCAACAGATCCCGCAGGGCCAGCAGGGTGGACGTCTTCCCCGTCTGGCGCGGCGCGTGCAGCACGAAGTACCGCTTGCGCCGAACGAGATCGAGCAGCTCGTCGAGATCCACCCGCGACAGCGGCGGGATCAGGTAATGGTCCGACGCCACCATCGGTCCGGCGGTGTTGAACTCCCGCGTCATGGTCTCACCGGCTATTGTCCCAGTGCACGGCGCCGCTGTCACCGTCAGGCCGGGTCGCCCGGGTCGCGACGGTCCGACGCCGGGCCGGCGTGAGCCTGACGTCTCCGCATCGACCGTCACGCCGGGCCGCCCGGGTCGCGCTCGACCGACCTCCCCTTCGCGGCGGCCCCGTTGAAGAAGTGGTCGACCTCGGCCAGGTCCTGCGTGACCGGGGCCGGCGGCAGCGCCTCCAGGAAGCGGTAGCCGTACCCGCGGGTGTGGAGGCGCGGGTCGAGCAGCGCGAGCACGCCGCGGTCCGTGCGGTGGCGCAGCAGCCTTCCCAGGCCCTGGAGGAGGGTGAGGATGGCGAGCGGGACCTGATAGTCGGCGAACGGGTTCCCGCCGTCCTCGGCGATGCGCTCGAGGCGCGCGGCGGTCAGCGGGTCGCCGGGCGGTGCGAACGGGATCTTGTCGATGACGACGCAGCTCAGCGCCTCGCCCGCGACGTCGACCCCCTGCCAGAAGCTGGAGGTCGCGAGCAGCACCGCGTGCGGCGTGGCCCGGAACTCGCGCAGGAGCACCGTCCGGGGCGCGCTTCCCTGGACGAGGATCGGGTAGGGCAGGTCCGGCTCCAGACGGACCTGCACTTCGCGGAGCGTAGCGTAGCTCGTGAAGAGGACGAACGCGCGGCCCCGCGTGACACGCAGCAGCCCGGCGACCTGGCGGGCGACGGCCGCCCCGAAGCCCGGACGGCCCGGTGCCGGCATGTCGCGGGGGAGGTAGAGGACGGCCTGCTCGGCGTAGTCGAACTCGGAGGGTACGCGCAGTTCGGTTGCCTCTCCGATCCCGAGCCGCCCGCGCACGTAGGCGAACGACGCGTCGACGGTGAGGGTGGCGGAGGTGAGGATGGCGGCCCGCATCCGGTCCAGCAGCAGCTCCCGCACGATGTCCGAGACGTCGATCGGCGCCGCCCGCAGGAACAGCGCCCGCGAGCGCCGTTCCAGGAAATAGACGAAGGCGGTGTCGGAAGCCGCCAGCAGGAAAGCGAGTTGAGCCCGAAGCTCGCCCGCCCGCCGCGCGAGGGAGGTGAGATCCGCGTTGGGCGATCCCCTGGCGAGGCCCGCCAGCGCCGAGCCCAGTTCTTCCAGGCAGCTCCCCAGACGACGCCCCATCTCCGCCGCCGGGGCGAGCGTCTCGCTCGTCATCCGCCTCCGCTCGCCGGAGGCCGCGGCGGCCGGGGCCAGCGCTCCGAACAGCAGGCGGGCTCCGTCGCGAGCCCGGTCGAGGAGGGCGAAGACCTCCCGCTCGGCCTTTTCCTCGATCTCGAGCGTGGCCGTCTCGCCGGTGACGAGCCGGTGGACATCGCGGTCGAGCTCGTCGAAGCGCCGGGCGCTCACCGAGACGCCGAAGTACTGCGTGGCGACATCCTCGAGCTGGTGCGCCTCGTCGATGATCGCCACGTCGCACGCGGGGATGACCTCGCCGTACGCGCCCTGCCGCACCGCGGCGTCGGCGCAGAGCAGATGGTGGTTGACGATGACGACGTCCGACTCCGCGGCCCGTTGCCGCATGGTCGTCACGAAGCACTCCTGGTACGCCGGGCAGTCGGTTCCGATGCAGTTCTCCGACGAGGCCGCGATGTCGGTCCAGAGGGGGAGGTCGTCGGGGAGGTCCTCGACCTCCGCGCGGTCGCCGGTCTCCGTCTGCTCCGCCCACTCCGCGAGCGGTTCGAGCCAGCGGCGGTCCGGGGATGGGAGCAGCGAAGCCTGCGCTTCCGAGCGGGCTGCCTCGAACCGGTGGCGGCAGAGGAAGTTGCCGCGTCCCTTCATATAGGTGGCGCGCACCTCGACGCCGAGCGCCTCGCCGAGCGCCGGGAGGTCCTTGTAGAAGATCTGGTCCTGCAGGTTGCGGGTGCCGGTCGAGACGAGGACGCGCCGGCCGCTCAGGATCGCGGGGACGAGGTAGGCGAGGGTCTTTCCGGTCCCCGTCCCCGCCTCGGCGAGGAGCACGCCGCCCCCATCGAGGACCCGCGCGGCCGCGGCAGCCATGCGCCGCTGGCCCGGCCGGGGCTCGAAGGCGGGCATGGCGCGCGCGAGCACCCCGCCGTCGGCGAGCGCGGCGCCGACCTCTCGCTCCAGCGCGGAACTCCCGCGCCCGTCGGGGCGCGTCAGCCCGGAAACCGTTGCCTGCGGCTCCGATTCCCGCCCAGCCATGCCTACAGGAGTCTGCGCCGTTCTACGGCTTGGACTCCCAGCGACCGCTCGGGCCGCGGTCCGTCGGCGTCGGGTAGAGCGGGAACTTCCGGCACAGCCTCTCGACCTCGATCCGCACGATGCCCGTGACCCGCTCGTCCTCGGGTGCGCTCAGGGTGCGGCCGATGAGCTCGGCAACGGTGTCCATCTCGGGCTCGGCCATGCCGCGCGTCGTCAGCGCGGGCGTCCCGAGCCGAATGCCGCTCGCGACCATCGGCGGCTGCTCGTCGAACGGGATGGCGTTCTTGTTCACCGTGACGCCGGCCCGTCCGAGGGCTTCTTCCGACGCCCGTCCCGTCAAGCCGCGCGAGAAGACGTCCACGAGCAGGAGGTGGTTGTCGGTGCCGCCGCTCACGATGCGGAAGCCCTGCAAGGCGAGCGCCCCGGCCAGACGGGCCGCGTTGCGGACGACCTGCCGCTGGTAGTCGACGAAGGCGGGCTGCGCCGCCTCCCGCAGGCAGACCGCCTTCGCGGCGATGACGTGCATCAACGGCCCGCCCTGCACGCCCGGGAAGAGCGACCGGTCGACCGCCTTGCGATGTGCTTCCCGGCAGAGGATCAGGCCGCCGCGGGGCCCGCGGAGCGTCTTGTGGGTGGTGGTCGTGACGATTTCGGAATGCGGAACCGGGCTCGGATGCAGCCCCGCGGCGACCAGCCCCGCGATATGCGCCATGTCGGTGACCAGCGCCGCGCCCACCTCCGCGGCCACGGCGGCGATGCGGGCGAAGTCGATGACGCGCGGGTAGGCGCTGGCCCCGGCCATGATGAGCCCCGGCCGATGCTCGCGGGCGAGGCGCTCGAGCTCGTCGTAGTCGATCCGCTCGTCATCGCGGCGGACGCCGTAGGGGACGATCTCGTAGAGCTGGCCGGAGAAGTTGAGCGGGTGCCCGTGGGTCAGGTGCCCTCCGTGGGCGAGGTTCATCCCGAGCACCGTCGCGCCCGGCTGCAGCAGGGCGAAGTACGCGGCCATGTTCGCCTGGGCTCCGGAGTGCGGCTGCACGTTGGCGTGCTCGGCTCCGAACAGGGCCTTGGCGCGCTCGCGGGCCAGCGTCTCGGCGACGTCGACGTGCTCGCAGCCGCCGTAGTAGCGGCGTCCCGGATACCCTTCGGCGTACTTGTTGGTCAGCGGCGAGCCCATCGCCTCGAGCACGGCCGCGCTCGCGAAGTTCTCGGAGGCGATCAGCTCGAGCCCGTCGTTCTGGCGGTCGATCTCGTCCCGGATGGCGGCTGCGACCTCGGGATCGCGGGCGGCCAGGGGCTGATTGTGGTCGGTGGCGTCGAAGGCGGAGGCGGGATTGGGAGTGGCTGTGCTCACGGGAAGCAATCCTCGAGCGGCCGCCGCCGCCGGGCGGCCGGAGCGGACGGCCCGGGCACCGGGCGCACCCGCGCGGCGGGTCAGGCCGGAAACGGGGCGGCGGCCGGTTCCCCGCGGGCGGCCTGCCGCTCCATCGCGATGATCTTGTCCACGCGCCGCCGGTGCCGTCCCCCGGCGAACGCCGTGTCCAGAAAGGCGGCCACGACCGCGGCGGCGTCGTCCGGGGCGAGCGTGAGCCCGGCGAGGGCCAGGACGTTGGCGTCGTTGTGCTCGCGGCAGAGTCGGGCGCCCTCGGCGGTGTGGACGAGGGCGGCGCGCGCCCCCCGCACCTTGTTGGCCGCGATGGACATGCCGACGCCGCTGCCGCAGACGAGAATGCCGCGATCGAACTTCCCCGCCGCGACCCCCTCCGCCGCCTGCCGGGCCACGTCCGGGTAGTCGGCCGGCTCCCCGGAGTGGACGCCGAGGTCGGTGCAGTCGTGGCCCGCCGCGACGAGAGAGTGCCGGATCCGGCGCTTCAATTCGACTCCGCGGTGATCGGCGCCAACCGCGACCCGCATGCGACGATTGTACTATGCCGTCCCGAACACGGCGGTGGCCCGGAGTCCCGGTTTTCGGCGCCGTGCAGGTTCCGCGATGAGCAAGCGCAACGCCGCGGCCGGTCGCGCGAGCTCCGCCGGGGGCGCCCGTCCTCCGCGGCGCCGGCGACCCGAGCCGCGCCGGCCGGGCCCGTCTCCCGAGGAGCTGCCGCCGGCCCCCGCCGCTGCGACCGCCCCGCCCGGACCTCCGCATCCCGACTCGCCCGCGGCCTCTGCAGTGGCCGACCCGCCGACTCGCCCGGTCACCGACCAGGAACCGACCGTCGAGCTCACCTCCCGCGGCGAGCGCCGCCTCCGGACCGGGCACCCGTGGGTCTACCGGTCCGACGTCCGGCGGGCGG
>JAPOVI010000156.1:10222-102830 GCA_026708265.1 Acidobacteriota bacterium | reverse complement strand
TGCTCGGACCGCGACGCCGCCCCCTGGGGTACGCGACGTTCAGCGACCGCTCGGTCATCGCGCTGCGCCTGCTGACGCACGAGGACGCCCGCCCCGATGCGGGGTTCTGGCGCGCGCGTCTTGAGGCGGCCGTCGCCTACCGGGAAACCCTGGGCATCGACGCGACTGCGTATCGCCTGGTCCACGGCGAGGGAGACAGGCTGCCCGGACTGATCGTCGACCGCTACGGCGAGTCGCTCGTCGTGCAGACCCTGACGCAGGCGACCGACCGCCTCCTGTCGGTGCTCTGCAACCTGCTGGTCGACGCCGTGGGGCCGGTGGGCATCCTGGCGCGCAACGATCCGCGGGTGCGAACCCTCGAGGGGCTGGACCAGAAGGTCGAGCTGCGGTACGGCCGCGTGGCCGAGGAGGTAGAGGTGCGCGAGGGGGCGGTGCGCCTGTTCGTGGACCCGTGGAAGGGACAGAAGACCGGCCTCTTCCTCGATCAGCGGGAGAACCGCCTGGCGGCCGCCCGCTACGCCCGCGGCCGGGTGCTCGACGGCTTCAGCTACACGGGGGCCTTCGCTCTGCAGGTGGCTCCGGCCAGCGACGCCGTGCTGGCCGTCGACGTGGCCGAGAGCGCCGTGGCCGGCGTCGCCCGGCACGCCGCCCACAACGACGCTCCGCACGTCGAAGCCCGCGCCGGCAACGTCTTCGACGTGCTGCGCGACCACGACCGCGCCGGCGAGCGGTTCGACACCGTCGTGCTCGACCCGCCCGCGTTCGCCAAGAACCGCAAGGCGGCGGAGCGGGCCGTCGCCGGCTACAAGGAGATCAACCTGCGCGCGCTGCGCATCCTCGCACCGGGCGGCACGCTCGTGACTTCGAGCTGCTCGTACCACGTGGACGAGCCGGCGTTCGCGCGCATCCTGGCCGAGGCGGCCGCCGACGCGCGGGCCGACGTTCGCGTGGTGGAGCGGCGCCAGCAGGGGCGCGACCACCCGATGCTGGCCACCGTGCCGGAGACGTCGTACCTGAAGTGCGTCGTCCTGCAGAAGCTGTAGCGCGGGCCGGGACGGGCAGCGTGCTATATTCGTCCCCGATTCCGCCAGGAGGACTCATGGCAAGTCCCGCCGCCTCCATAGATTCCCGGTCCACCGCCGCATCGAGCTTCGCCGCCGCCTATCCGGGCTCCCACAGGGTCTACGCGGGTGACGGGCGGGTGCGTGTCCCGATGCGGGAGATCGCTCTCTCGGGCGGCGAGCCGCCGCTGCGCGTCTACGACACGAGCGGTCCCCACGACAGCGACGTGCGGGCAGGGCTCCCGGCGCTCCGCCGGCCGTGGATCGCGGACCGCGGGGACGTCGCCGAGGCGGCTCCGGCGGGGCGCACGCCGGGCTCGGTCGAGATCCCCGCCTCGCTCCGCCGTCCGGTCGTGCGGGGTGCCGGCCCGGTCACCCAGATGCACTATGCGCGCCGGGGCGAGATCACCCCGGAGATGGAGTTCGTGGCGCTGCGGGAGGGGCTCGACGCGGAGATGGTGCGCGCGGAGGTCGCCCGGGGCCGGGCGATCATTCCCGCCAACGTCAACCACCCGGAGCTCGAGCCGATGGCGATCGGCCGGCGATTCCTGGTGAAGATCAACGCCAACATCGGCAACTCCGCCGTCAGCTCCTCGATCGACGAGGAGGTGGAGAAGCTCCGCTGGGCGACGCTGTGGGGCGCCGACACCATCATGGATCTGTCGACCGGCCCCGACATCCACGAGACGCGCGAGTGGATCGTCCGCAACGCGCCGGTCCCGGTCGGGACGGTGCCGATCTACCAGGCCCTCGAGAAGGTGGGGGGACGGCCGGAAGAGCTCACCTGGGAGATCTACCGCGACACGCTGATCGAGCAGGCGGAGCAGGGCGTGGACTACTTCACCGTGCACGCCGGCGTCCTGCTGCGCTACGTGCCGGCGACGGCGCGGCGGGTGACCGGCATCGTCTCCCGCGGCGGGTCGATCCACGCCAAGTGGTGCCTGGCGCACCACCAGGAGAACTTCGCCTACACCCACTTCCGCGAGATCTGCGAGATCATGCGGGCGTACGACGTGTCGTTCTCACTCGGCGACGGGCTACGGCCGGGCTCGATCGCCGACGCCAACGACGAGGCTCAGTTCGCGGAGCTCCGGACGCAGGGCGAGCTGACGCGCATCGCCTGGGAGTACGACGTCCAGGTGATGAACGAGGGGCCGGGGCACGTCCCGATGCACCTCATTCGCGAGAACATGGACAAGCAGCTCGAATGGTGCGGCGAGGCGCCGTTCTACACGCTCGGACCGCTGACGACGGACATCGCGCCCGGCTACGACCACCTGACCTCGGGCATCGGGGCCGCGATGATCGGCTGGTACGGCACGGCGATGCTCTGCTACGTCACCCCGAAGGAGCACCTCGGCCTCCCCGACCGCGAGGACGTCAAGCAGGGGGTCATCGCTTACAAGATCGCCGCCCACGCCGCGGACCTCGCCAAGGGGCACCCCCGCGCGCGGGAGCGGGACGACGCGCTCTCGAAGGCGCGCTTCGAGTTCCGCTGGGAGGACCAGTTCAACCTGGCTCTCGACCCGGTCACGGCGCGCGCCTACCACGACCAGACGCTCCCCGCCGACGGCGCGAAGGTGGCGCACTTCTGCTCGATGTGCGGCCCGAAGTTCTGCAGCATGGAGATCACCCAGCAGATCCGGGACTTCGCGGCCGAGCGCGGCGTCGACGAAGCCGAGGCCGTCGAGGTCGGCCTTGAGGAGAAATCGGCCGAGTTCCGCGAGCGGCGGGAGCTGTACCTCCCGGTGCGGAAGTAGCCCGCACCGGACAGGCGGCAGGGCGCCGCCTACCAGCATCCGCCGGCCAGCGCGGGCATCGGCGAACGCGCGCGAGCCCGTGCCCGGGCCGCCCGGGCCGTTTCGCGCTTGACTTCGCTCCGATGCGGGTGTAGCTAGGAGTCTGCGCAAGCCAGTGGGGGAGTTCATGACGCGAAGAATGCTCGAGCTGGTCGGCGTGGCGGCGGCGGTCCTGGCCGTGGCGTTGCTCCTGCAACTGGCGCCGGTCCCCGTCGCGGGCCAGGCGCAGGATGCCCCGGAGCCGTCGGAGGCGGCCCCGGCGGAGCCGACCGCGTGGGGAGAGCCGGACCTGCAGGGCATCTGGACCGCCGACTACGAGATTCCCCTGCAGCGTCCCGCGCGGTTCGCGGGGCGGGAGTTTCTCACCGACGAGGAACGGGCCGAGCTGGACCGGGAACGGGCGCGTATCATCGGGCTCGATCGACGGTACGACGCGCGCGGCAGCGAGCAGGACGTCGGGGGCGCCTACGCGGCCGACATCTTCCTGACCCACAAGCACCTGGGCCGGCGGACGTCGCTCATCGTGGATCCGCCGGACGGGCGCATCCCTCCGCTCACCGCGGAGGCGCAGGCGCGGCGCGCCGCCTTCCGGGAGTATCAGCTCGCGCTGCTGCAACCGACCGAGGTCTGCCGCAACGGTCTGGCCGGCTGCACGGGCGGGCAGTACGGACCGGTGTCCCCGCGCCGGGACGAGCCGCCGCCGTTCTACCCCGCCAGCTCCTTCAATCGGTCGGACAATCCGGAGGACCGGGGTCTGGGAGAGCGGTGCATGCAGGCCCTGCTGCCGAACTTCGGGAGCGTCGCGGGGTACTTCCTGCAGATCGTGCAGTCGCCGGAGACGGTGTCGATCTTCTACGACACGGGGCAGGGGCAGGGCTGGCAGCGGGTCATCCCGGTAACCGACCGGCCTCACCTCCCTTCGCACATCCGCCAGTGGTGGGGCGACTCGCGCGGCCGGTGGGAAGGCGACACGCTGGTCGTCGACGTGACGAACTTCAGCCCCAAGACCGACTACCAGGGCTCGCGCGAGAACCTGCACCTGGTCGAGCGCTGGACGCGCCGCGACGCCGGGACGCTGGACTACGTCGCCACGATGAGCGATCCGACGACGTGGACGCGGCCGTGGACGGTGGCGATGGAGTTCAGCCTGCAGAACAACGAGGCCAACCGGATCTACAAGGAGCCGCGCTGCCACGAGGGCAACTACGGGCTGCCGGCGCTGCTCGCGGGCGCTCGCGTCGAGGAGCAGGAGTTCGCGGCCGGCGAGGGGCCCGACCCCGCGACCCTGTGCACGGCGGGATGCGGCGGCTTCGCCGCGGGGTTCGCGGAGCAGGGGGACGAGATCAACCCGTTGCGGCGCCAGCCGTAGGGATGCACGAGGTTCGACATGAGCAGACGACTGGTCGGGACGACCTGTGTGGCGGTGATCGTAGCGGCGGCGACCGTGCTCGGAGTTCCTGCGGCGGCCGCGGGGCAGGAGGCCCGGACGCCGTGGGGAGAGCCTGACCTGCAGGGCATCTGGACCACGGAGACCGCCGTTCCCCTCCAGCGTCCGGCCCGGTTCGCGGGCCAGACCGAGTTCACGGAGGAGGAGCGGGCGGAGCTCGATCGGGAGCGGTCGGCGCTGCTGGCCCAGGATCCACGAGACGAGCGGGGGAGCGAGCAGGACGTGGGGGGAGCCTACAACCGGGCGATATTCTTCACGCACAAGCAGACCGGCACCCGGACGTCGCTGATCGTCGATCCGCCGGACGGGCGGATTCCTCCCGTCACCGCGGAGGTGCAGGCGCGGCGCCAAGACTTCCGCGAGTATCAGCTTGCGCTGCTGCAGCCGACCGACGTCTGCCGCAACGGGATGCCCGGCTGCGCGGGCGGGGAGTACGGGCCCCCGTCGCCGCGCCGGAACGAACCACCTCCGTCCTACCCGACCGGTTCCTTCAATCGTTCCGACAATCCGGAGGACCGGGGCCTGGGGGAGCGCTGCATGTCGGCCCGCCTGCCGGACTTCGGGGGCATCGCAGGGTACTTCCTGCAGATCGTGCAGTCGCCGGAGACGGTGTCGGTCTTCTACGACACCGGCCAGGGCCAGGGTTGGCAGCGGGTCATACCGATCACCGACCGGCCGCATCTGCCCTCGCACATCCGCCAGTGGTGGGGCGACTCGCGCGGCCGGTGGGAGGGCGACACGCTGGTCGTCGACGTCACCAACTTCAGCGCCAAGACCGACTACCAGGGTTCCCGCGAGAACCTGCACCTCGTCGAGCGCTGGACGCGCCTCGACAGCGGAACGCTGGAGTACGTCGTCACGATGGACGATCCGACGACGTGGACGCGGCCCTGGACGGTGCAACTCGAGTTGAGCCTGCAGAGCAACGAAGCCAACCGCATCTACAAGGAACCGCGCTGCCACGAGGGCAACTACGGCATGCCGGCGTTGCTCGCGGGCGCCCGCGCCGAGGAGCGCGAGTTCGCGGCCGGCGAGGGCCCCGACCCGGCGACCCTGTGCACGGCCGGCTGCGGCTCGGCGTTCGACGCGAACCGCGATCCCCTGCGCTGACGTAGCCGCCCGGAAATCACCCCGGGCTCCCGCCGGCGCCGGTGCGGTGATTCCGGTGGCGATCGGCGCGTCGGTCCGAGGATCGACGCGCCGGCCCGTCGGCCTTCCGCCGCCCGGCCCCCGAGGGGTCTCCGACCGGTTCGCCGGTGGCTTGGCCCGTCGCCCGATGAGCGAGCTTGGGGAGACCCGCCAGCGAACTCTCCGCCGGCAGCCCGCTCCGGGTGCTTGCACACCTCGTGCGACGCCCCCGAAGCGTCCGGGGTGCGAATCATGTTCCTTGAAACGTACAGATCCTCTGCGTACGATATCTTCACTTTACATGCCGAGCCGCACCCGGATCGCCGAATCGCCGCCTGCCGCCGTGCAGGACGCGCTGGAACGGCTGGGGCGCAACATCCGCATCGCGCGGCTCCGGCGCCGGCTGACACAGGAAGAGCTGGCGCAGCGGGTGGGGGTGTCGCGCTTCGTGATCGCCGATGTCGAGAGGGGGAAGGCGACCACCGGCGTCGCTGCCCACCTGGGTGCGCTCTGGGCGCTGGGTCTGCTGTCCCGGATGCAGGACGTGGGCGACCCGGACCGCGACGACGAGGGGAAGGCGCTCGAGCGCGCCCGAATGCCGACGCGTGCCGGGCGCCCGCAGCGCCTCGCGGATGACTTCTGAGCGGGAGTGCTTCGTCTACATCGTGCTACCCGGCGCCACGTCGTTCGTGACCGCGGGTCGGTTCCGCGTGTCGACGGGGGCGTCCGGCGATGCTGCCGGTGCGTTCGTGTACGGCCGCCGCTACCGTGAGCGGCCGGACGCGGTCGAGCTCGACCCGGTCGAGTTGCGGCTGTCCGACCGCGTCCACGAGACGGCGCGCCTGAGCGGGTTCTTCGGGGCGATCCGCGATGCGATGCCGGATGCCTGGGGTCGCCTCGTGGTCGACCGCCGCGCGGGCGTGACCGAGAGCGACGAGTTCGACTACCTGCTCGAGGGGCCGGACGACCGCGCCGGCGCACTGGGATTCGGGGTGCGGGTCGAACCCCCCGCGCCGATCCGGCGGTTGGCGCGCGCCTCGGATCTCGACCGGTTGCGCCGGGCGGCCGACGCCATCGTCGACGGCCGCCCCGAGCGCGCCGGACCGGCCGGACGGCAGGTCGAAGAGCTCCTGTTCCCGGGTACGTCCCTTGGCGGCGCCCGGCCGAAGGCGGTCGTCGAGGACGACGGGATTCTCTGGATCGCCAAGTTCGGTCGCCGGAACGACCGCTGGAATCACCCGCGCGTCGAGCACGGCATGCTCGCCCTCGCCCGGGCTGCAGGCCTCGATGCCGCCGACTGCCGCTGCGAGACGGTCGCCGGGCGGGACGTTCTGCTCGTGCGCCGCTTCGACCGTGACCGCGCGGAGGACGGCTGGCGCCGACACCGCATGGTCAGCGCGCTCACCCTGCTCCGCGCGGGCGACGGCGTCGGCGACCGGCGGGACTGGTCGTATCTCGCCCTGGCCGACGAGATCCGGCGCTCGAGCGCCGATCCGCGGGCCGACCTGCACGAGCTGTTCGGCCGCATGTGCTTCAACGCGGCCGTCTCGAATCTCGACGATCATCCCCGGAACCACGCGATGATCGCCGTCGACCGCCGCTGGCGTCTGAGTCCGGCGTACGACCTGACGCCGTCGCCGGTGATCTCGCGAGAACGCCGCGACCTCGCGATGACCTGCGGTCGGTTCGGGCGCCATGCCACCAGGGACAACCTGTTGAGCGGCTGCGGGCGGTTCCTGCTCCGCGACGATGACGCCGCCGGCATCTTCGACCGCATCGTCTCGACGGTCCGCGCGCGCTGGCTGCCGGCGATGCGCGGGGCGGGGGTCGATGCGACCGACCGCGCCGCAATCCGCGGGGCGTTCGTCTACGACGGGCTGGGGGCCGGAAGGACGGCCTCGTGACGCGCGGCGTCCTGGTCGACATGCCCCGCCTGAAACCCGATCGCCGTCTTCGAAGTGCCGAGCGGATCGGGAGCTCGCACCCGAGACGGCCGGCGGGTCCGTCGGGGGCGGGCATTCGCCGGGGCCCTCCCGTCCGGCCGCCCCCGGGGGCATCCGTCCGCTTCCCCGGCTCCCCGCCCCCGAAGGACGGGGGGCGGCTCCGGCCCTTGTCGCCCGCCAGCCCGCCCCGGTAGGCTATGCGCGCCAACCGGGAGGGGGAGAGCGATGGCCCGAGTCTCGATCACCGTCAATGGACGAAAGCGGACCGCGGACGTGGAGCCGCGCCTGCTGCTGGTCCATTTCCTGCGCGAGCACCTCAACCTGACCGGCGCCCACGTCGGCTGCGACACCAGCCAGTGCGGCGCGTGCACGGTGCTGGTGGACGGGCGGAGCGCCAAGTCGTGCACCATCTTCGCGGTCCAGGCCGATGGCGCCGAGGTGATGACGATCGAGGGCCTCGCCGACGGCGACCGGCTGCATCCACTGCAGGAGGGCTTCTGGGAGGAGCACGGGCTGCAGTGCGGCTACTGCACCCCCGGCATGATCCTGTCGGCGGTGACGCTCCTCCGCGACAACCCCGCGCCGACCGAGCGGCAGATCCGCGCCGGCCTCGACGGCAACCTCTGCCGCTGCACGGGCTACCAGCACATCGTCAACGCGATCCAGCACGCCGCGGCGAGCGGCGAGGGGAGCTAGGCGATGGCGGCGTCTCCCGTCCTGCCGAAGCTCGTCGGCCAGCGCGTGAAGCGGCGCGAGGACCCGCGGCTCATCCAGGGCCGCGGCACCTACGTCGACGACGTGAAGATCGCCGGCATGCAGCACCTGGCCTTCAAGCGGAGCGACATCGCGCACGGTCGCATCCGCTCCGTGGACACGAGCGCCGCGGAGGCCGTCGACGGCGTCGAGGCGGTCTTCACGGGTGCGCAGATCGCGGAGTTCCTCGGGCCAATGCCGATCGGGACGCCGTTTCCGTCGCCGGAGCACCGGGCGGTGGCCGCCGACGTGGTGCGCTACGTGGGCGAGCCGGTGGCCGTCGTCGTCGCGCGGGACCGCTACGTGGCCCGCGACGCGGCCGACGCCATCACCGTCGAGTACGAGCCGCTCCCGGCGGTGGTCGATCCCGAGCGGGCGCTGACCGGGCAGCCGGCCGTGCTCCACACCGACTTCCCGAACAACGCGGCCGTGGGGCCGCTGCCGGGCGGGACCGGCGCCTCTCCGAAGGGCGTCGACGACACGGCGATCGACCAGGCGTTCGCCGAGGCCGAAGTCGTCGTCTCGCAGCGGATGGTCAACCACCGGCTCGCGCCGACGTCGATCGAGCCGCGGGGCGTCGTGGCCCACTACGAGCCGGGCAAGGACGCGATGACCATCTGGTCGTCGACCCAGAACCCGCACATCCTGCGCACGTTCATCGCATCGCTCACCGGCCTCGGGCAGGACCAGGTGCGGGCAATCGCGCCGGAGGTGGGCGGCGGGTTCGGCTCGAAGATCAACATCTACGGCGAGGAGTACGTCGCGGCCGCGCTCTCGAAGCGCCTCGGCCTGCCGCTCAAGTGGGTGGAGGATCGTTCGGAGGCGTTCCTGTGCACCATCCATGGCCGCGACATCGTCGCCTACGTCGATCTCGCGGCGCGCCGCGACGGGACCGTGCTCGGCCTGAGGATGCGCCTCGTGGCCGACATCGGCGCCTACAACATGCTGCTCACGGCGGCCATCCCCACGCTGACGATGACGATGGCGAGCAACGTGTACGCCATCCCCGCCATCCGGGCCACGCTCACGGAGGTCTTCACCAACAAGACGCCGACCGACGCCTACCGCGGCGCCGGGCGCCCGGAGGCGATCTACTTCGTGGAGCGGGCGATGGACCTGCTGGCGCGGGAGCTGGGCATGGACCCGGCCGAGGTCCGCCGCCGCAACTTCATTCGACCGGACCAGTTCCCGTTCAAGACCCAGACGGGCGCGGTCTACGACTAGGGGGACTACGCGAAGGCGCTCGACCACGCGCTGGAGAAGGCGGGCTGGGAGCAGCTCAAGGCCGAGCGCGACGCCGCCCGCGCCGAGGGCCGGCTGGTCGGCCTGGGCCTCTCGATGTACGTCGAGGTCTGCGGAGTCGGCCCGTCGTCGGGGCTTCCGACGGGCGGTTGGGAGCACTCGCAGGTGACGGTGGAGCGCGACGGCCGGGTGAGCGCCACGACGGGAGCGTCGCCGCACGGCCAGGGCAACGAGACGACGTTCGCCCAGATGCTCGCGGACCAGCTCGGCATCCCCATGGAGCACGTGCGCATCCACCACGGCGACACCGGGGTCGTGAAGCAGGGCATCGGCACCTTCGGCAGCCGCTCGCAGGCGGTCGGGGGGGCGGCCCTCCACCTCGCCGGCGGCAGGGTCAAGGCGAAGATGGCGAAGTTCGCCGCGGCGCTCCTCGAGGCGCACGAGGGCGACCTGGTCTTCGAGAACGGCATGATCGCCGTCAGGGGAGCGCCGTCGTCCGCCAAGTCGTTCGCCGAGGTGGCGGGCTACGCCTACCGTCCGGTGAAGCTCCCGGAGGGGCTGGAGCCGGGGCTGAGCGAGGAGGCGTTCTTCGAGCCCTCGAACAACACCTACCCGTTCGGGTGCCACATCGCGATGCTGGAGGTCGACCGTGACACCGGCGAGCCCCGGCTGCTGAAGATGGTGGCGGTGGACGACGCCGGGCACCTGATCAACCCGCTCATCGTGGAGGGGCAGATCCACGGGGGCCTCGCCCAGGGGATCGGGCAGGCGATGATCGAGGAAGTGGCCTACTCCGACGACGGCCAGCCGCTGACCGGGTCGTTCATGGACTACGCCATCCCGCGGGCGAGCGACTTCCCCCGCTTCGAGCTCGAGAGCACGGTGACGCCGACGCCGGTCAACCCGCTCGGTGCCAAGGGAGTCGGCGAGGCGGGGACGATCGGCTCGACGCCCTGCATCGTATCCGCCGCGGTCGATGCGCTGAGCGGCTTCGGCGTGCGGCACGTCGACATGATGCTGCGGCCGGAGCGGCTGTGGCGCGTGATTCACGGGGCGAACGCGAGCCCGCACGGGGCACACGGCAGCCCGCAGGGAGGACAGGCGTGATCCCCACCGCTTTCGAGTACGAACGCGCGACCTCGCTCGACGACGCGGTGGCGAAGCTGGCCGCGGCCGGCGCCGCGGGGAAGCTGCTCGCGGGCGGCCACAGCCTCGTCCCGTTGATGAAGCTGCGGCTGAGCGAGCCGACGGTCCTCATCGACATCGGCCACATCCCGGACTTCGCGGGCATTCGCGAGGTGGACGGGAAGATCGAGATCGGCGCCGGGACCACGCACCACGACGTGGCGACCTCGCCTCTGCTGCACGACCAGTGCCCCGCCGTGGCCGAGACCGCGGCCGTCATCGGGGATCCGCAGGTGCGCAACCGGGGCACGATCGGGGGCAGCCTGGCCCATGCCGATCCGGCCGCCGACTATCCCGCCGTCATGCTCGCCGTCGACGCCGATCTGCACGTCAAGGGACCGAGCGGCTGGCGCGTGGTCGCGGCGCGCGACTTCGTGCAGGGGGTCTTCACCGTCGACCTGGCCCCCGACGAGATTCTCGCCCGGGTGACGTTCGCGCCCGTCCGGACCGCGGCCTACGCCAAGCTGCACCAGCAGGCTTCGCGCTTCGCCATCGTCGGGGTGGCGGCGGCCCTGGAGGTCCGCGGCGGGGTCATCGCGTCGGCCCGCGTCGGGTTGACCGGCGCTGCCTCCAGCCCCGCCCGCCTGGCGAACGTCGAGTCCGCCCTCGCCGGCCAGCCCGCCTCGTCCGAGACGGCCGCCTCGGCGGCGCGCTTCGGGGGCGCCGGCATCGAAGACCTCAACAGCGACATCCACGCCAGCGCCGAGTACCGCCGCGCCATGATCCCGGTGTTCACACGGCGTGCCCTCGACGGCGCGCTGGCCCGTAGCGGCGGGTAGCGGCAAGGCGGAGCCGCTATTCGATGCGCTCGACCGTGATCCGGGCGCCGTCCGCCACCCGGGCGAGCACCGCAGGGTCGCCGTCGATCATGCCGAGGACGTTGACCGGACTCGCGGGCCGGATCTCGTTGCCGCGGCTCATCGGGGTCGGCCCCCAGAAGAGGCAGAGCGCGTCACCCGGCGGCCAGTACGCCACGGCTCCCTTGTCGACCGTCGCTTGCGCGTCGGCCGTTTCCTCCGCCTCGACCGGGATCGCGAAGTAGATCTCGTCGCCCCAGGTCTGGACGCTGCCGGTGATTGGCAGGGCGTCCCACAGCGCGTCGGCCGTCGTCGAACGGTTGAGGGCGGCCGACACGACGATGCCACCCGCCGCGATCCGAATTCGTCTGTCGGTCATGACCGTGCTTCCGGTATCCCGGCCCGCATCATAATCCGGGCTCGCCGGAGCCGAGCGGAGCACCTTGACCGGGTCCCGGTCGCGCACGGGTGATATGACGGCGAAGCCGAAGTAGGATCGTCTGCCTGTGAGACGATGTAGTTGATGCGTGCCATGCCTCGAACCCTCGTCGCCGCGGTCGTGCTGTGCGCCGCCGCGTGGCCGCTCCGCGCGGCGGACTGGCCGGAGTGGCGGGGCGCCGGCCGCGTCGGCGTGTGGACCGAGAGCGGCATCCTCGAGGAGTTCCCCGAAGAGGGGCTCACCGCCGCCTGGCGGGTGCCGATTCATGGCGGCTACGCGGGGCCGGCGGTGGCGGACGGGCGCGTGTTCGTGACCGACGCCCGGCGCCCCGACCTCCGCAGCACCGCCGCGATCGAGCGCATCCTCGCGCTGGACGAGGCGACGGGGGCGGTGCTCTGGACCCACGAGTGGGAGACGAACTACGCCGGGCTCCAACTCGCCTACGCGATCGGGCCGCGCGCGACGCCTACCGTGGACGGGGATGTCGTCTACGCGCTCGGGGCGATGGGCAACCTGGTGGCGCTCGACGTTGCCGAGGGCAACGTCCTCTGGCAGAGGGACTACGTCCGCGACTTCGGCGCCGCGGTTCCCTCCTGGGGCATCAGCGGCGCACCGCTGGTCGACGGCGACCGGCTCATCTGCCTGGTGGGCGGCGAGCCCGACGCCAAGGTCATCGCCTTCGACAAGCGGACCGGGGACGTGCTCTGGGAGGCGCTCTCGTCCGACTGGGAGCCGGGCTACTCGGCTCCCTTCCTGATCGACGCGGCCGGGGTGCCGCAGCTCATCATCTGGCACCCGCGGGCGATCAGCTCGCTCGATCCGGCGACCGGCGCCGTCTACTGGGAGTTGCCGCACGTCGTCGACATGGGGATGAGCGTGCCGACGCCTGTCCGGAGCGGCCCGTGGCTCTTCGTGACCTCGCAGTGGGGCGGGGCCCGCATGCTGCGGCTGGCGGAGACGCATCCCGACGCGACGCTGATCTGGCAGGGCGTCGGCGAGAGCGATCCGGAGCACGGCCGCGACTTCGACACGCTCGACTCCGTCATCAGCACGCCGGTCATCCAGGGGGACTACGTGTACGGCGTGGACGGCGAAGGAGTGCTGCGCTGCCTGGAGCTGCGGACGGGCAGACGCGTCTGGGAGACCGCGGATCTCATTCGCGATCCCGCGCGCTGGGCGACGGCGTTCTTCGTACGCCACGGCGACCGCTACTTCATCAACACCGACGGGGGCGACCTGGTGATCGCGCGGTTCTCGCCCGCGGGCTACGAGGAGATCAGCCGCACGCACCTCATCGCCCCTACGAGCCCCTATGTTCGCCGGCGCGCCCAGGGCCCCTACGTCAACTGGTCCCACCCGGCGTACGCCAACCGGCATGTCGTCGCGCGCAACGATGAAGAAATCGCCCGCTTCTCGCTCGCCGCGCCGTAGCGCGCGCTTGCGGCCGCGTCGGGAGTCCGGGCTCGCGCTTCTCGCCGCGGTGGCGGCGGCCTGCGCGGCGGTGATGGTCCCCGTGTGGCTCGGCAGCGGCGCGTGGCCCGTCGCGACCGGCGCCTCGGCGCAGGAGCCTGACCCGGGCTCCGGACGGCGCCTCGTTGCCGTCATCGGCGACCTGCACCTGGGCCTCGGCCGCGACGAGGCCGGGGAGTGGCGGTCCGATGAGGACTTCCGCTGGGCGGATGAGTTCGCCCTGTTTCTCGACGCCCTCGATGCGGAGCGCGGAGGCGCGACCGACCTCATACTGAACGGCGACACGTTCGACCTGACGCGGTCGGGGGATGCGGGTTGCGCGCACGGCGATCCGGCGCTCGGGTGCACGGAGCAGGAGGCGCTCGACCGCCTCGACCGGGTGCTGGCCGCCCACCGGGACGTCGTGGATTCCCTCGCAGCGTTCGCCACCTCGGGCGCGAACCGCGTCGTTCTGGTGCCCGGCGAGCACGACGCGGCGCTCCTGTTCCCGGCCGTGGGCCGTCGGGTCGAGGCAGCACTCGGCGGGCCGGAGGGCCGCGCCGAGGTGGCGGCGGACGGCTACTGGCAGTCGGACGACGGCCAGGTCCACGTCGAGCACGGACACCAGATCGGCTGGCGGGTGGATCGGTTCGAGGACTGGCCCGAGCCGTTCGTCGAACGCGGTGGCCGCCGGCACCTGGCGCGGCCGGAGTGGGCGCGGGCCGTCGACGGCTTCTTCGACGCGCTGGAGGCCCGCTACCCCGTCATCGACAACTTCGCCGACGAGGGCGCCGGCCTGACGCACGGGCTGGCCGCCGAAGGGACGAGCGACCTCGGCCCGGAAGCCGCCGCCTTGCTCCGTTACGTCCTCTTCCGGATGCCGTGGCAGCAGTTCCGGGTCGACCTCGACGCCGGCGACGTGCAGCCGCCTTCCTGGGATCTGACCGCCGTCCGCGAGCAGGGCATTTCGTTCCTGGTCGACTCCCTGCCGAACGATCACCGGTTCAAGCCGCTCGCGCGGCAGGCGCAGGCGGCGGGCCGGCTCGACGCGCTGATGGCGAGCCTCGGCGACGACGAGCTGATCGCGCTCTGCGACTACCGCGCCGCCTCCCGGCGCGCCCGCCGGAGGTTCGAGCGGGTGCTCACGCAGTTCGATCCCCAGGGCCCGCCGGTGCGCGAATGCCCGCGCCATCCCGACAGCCGCGGCGGCCTGTTCGACTACTTCTGGCGGACGAGGGACCGCATCTACGGCGATCGCTTGCTGGAGGCCCAGGCGGGCCGGCCGCCGGATGCGCCGCCCATCGCCGTCTTCGTCCACAACCACACGCTCCTCGTCGACTGGCGCCAGCGCGTGCTGGAGCTGACCCGTCTCGGCCGCACCGTCATCGTCGACGGCTTCTCGCCGGTCCGCAACGCGCTCGCGCCGGTCGTGATCAACGGCGGCCCCTGGCAGCGGACCATCACGCCGGTGCAGTTCGGGCGGCTGCGCGCCGAGCACGGGCTCTCGGACGCCGAGTTGCTCGAGGCCCTGCGGCCGGAGCACCTCCCGCCCTGCTACGGCTTCGTCCGCATCGACCCCTACGAAGGAACCCCCGCGTTGCCCGCCATCCGCTACTGGCGTGCGACCGAAGAAGGCACCGGCTGGGAGATGGCCGGGACGTGCGGCCGGCAGCCCGTGCTCTGACGGCTCGGATTCGGGCTGCCACGGGCATCCGCCGGGGACCGCGCGCCGGCGGTGTGCCGTCCGGTAATGTTGGCCAAGGTGCTGTCCGTTCCCAAGTTGCGCTCGGAACAGGCACCGCGTGGCGTGGTGAAGACGGTGACCTCCGATGAACAGGCGCGAGCTTCTTTCCCGCATATCGATCGACCCCGACATCTGCTTCGGCAAGCCGTGCATCCGCGGACACCGCATCTGGGTGTCCCTGGTGCTCGACCTGCTGGCCAGCGGGTGGACGGTCGAGCAGCTTCTCGACGAGTACCCCGGCGTCGAGGAGGCGGATGTCCTGGCGTGCATCGCATACGGTGCGGAGATGTCGCGCGAACGCTACGTGGACGTCCCGCTGGAGTCTTCTGCGTGAACATCAAGCTCGACGAGAACCTCGGCCGCCGGGGCGCTGCCATTCTGCGTGCGGCCGGGCATCAGGTCACGACCGTGGCCGACGAGAGACTCGCGTCAGCCAGCGACGAGCACCTCGCGGAAGTCTGTCGTTCGGACCGCAAGTGTCTGGTGACGCTCGACCTGGACTTCGGCAACCCACTTCGATTCACGCCGTCGCGCCACGCGGGCATCGCGATCTTGCGGTTGCAGCGCGGGTCCGGTGCAGGAGATCTGCTTCAGGCGGTTCGCACGCTGGCGGCCGGACTTGCGGGAAACACCATTGACGGCAAGCTGTGGATCGTGCAGCGAGGACACATCCGGGAGTATCAGGAGCAACCGGAGCGTTGACGAAGACGGGGGGACAATCCACGGCATGACGGCGCCCCTGTTCGATCTGCTGCCGGCCGGGGAGGCGACCGGCGACGTGCTGCTGGACCGCTTTCTCGACTATGTCGACCGGCTGGGACTGACCCTCTATCCCGCCCAGGAGGAGGCGATCCTGGCCCTGCTCGAGGACCGGCACGTCATCCTGAACACGCCGACCGGCTCGGGCAAGTCGCTGGCCGCGTTCGCCCTGCACTTCGCGTCGCTCGCCCGCGGGCGGCGCTCCGTCTACACCTGCCCCATCAAGGCGCTGGTCAACGAGAAATGGATGGCCCTGTGCCGCGAGTTCGGCCCCGAGAACGTGGGGCTGGCCACCGGTGACGCCACCGTCAACCGCGACGCCCCGCTGCTCTGCTGCACGGCCGAGATCCTGGCCAACCTGGCGCTGCGGGAGGGGGAGCGGGCGGCGGTGGACGACGTCGTGATGGACGAGTTCCACTGGTACGCCGACCGGGACCGCGGCGTGGCCTGGCAGGCGCCGCTCCTGACCCTGCCGCAGACCCGCTTCCTGCTGATGTCGGCGACGCTCGGCGACGTGACGTTCTTCGAGCAGGAGCTCACGCGTCGCACGGGTCGGGAGACGGTGACCGTCACCTCGGGCGAGCGCCCGGTGCCGCTGGAGTACGCCTACTCCGAGGAGCCGCTCGCGCGGGCGGTGGAGCGGCTGGTCGAGGCGGACCGGGTCCCCGTCTACGTGGTCCACTTCACGCAGAAGGACGCCGCCCAGAGCGCGCAGGCCTTCACCAGCCTGCGGATCGCGACGCGCGACGAGAAGCAGGCCCTGGGGGCGGCGGTCGAGGACGTGCGCTTCTCCACGCCCTACGGCCCCCGCGTCCGCACCTGGCTGAAGCACGGCATCGGCATCCACCACGCCGGCCTCCTGCCGCGCTACCGCGTGCTGGCCGAGCACCTCGCGCAGCGGGGCCTGCTGAAGGTCATCTGCGGCACCGACACGCTGGGGGTCGGCGTCAACGTGCCCATCCGCACCGTACTGTTCAGCCGCCTGTCGAAGTACGACGGGGAGAAGACGGCCGTGCTCTCGGCCCGCGACTTCCACCAGATCGCCGGCCGCGCCGGGCGCAAGGGCTTCGACGAGCGCGGCTACGTCGTGGCCCAGGCCCCCGAGCACGTCATCGAGAACCGGCGGCTGGCCGCGAAGGCGAAGGCCGGGAAGAAGGTGGTCCGGCGGCAGCCGCCGCGGGGCTTCGCGCCCTGGGACGGGCAGACGTTCCAGAGGCTCGTGGGCGCCCGCCCGGAGCGGCTCAAGTCGCGCTTCGCGGTCTCGCACGGCATGCTGCTCAACGTGCTGTCGCGGCGCGGCGACGGCTGCGGCGCCATGCGGCAGCTCGTGCGCGACAGCCACGAATCCGAGGCCGCGAAGCGGGCCCACCGGCGGCGCGGCTGGCAGCTCTTCCGGTCGCTGGTTGCGCGCGGCGTCGTCGAGATCGTGCCCCGGACGCCCGACGGCTCGCGGTTGCGCGTGAACGTCGAGCTCCAGGACGACTTCTCGATGGACCAGACGCTGTCGCTCTACCTCATCGAGACGATCCCGCTGCTCGACCGCGACGCCGAGACCCACGCGCTCGACCTGCTCACGCTCGTGGAGAGCATCCTCGAGAATCCCGGCGCCATCCTGCGCCGGCAGCTCGACAAGCTGAAGTCCGAGGCGGTGGCGGAGATGAAGGCGGCCGGGCTGGACTACGAGGAGCGCATGGCGAAGCTCGAGGAGATCGAGCATCCCAAGCCGCTCGCCGACTTCGTCTACGCGACGTTCAACGACTTCGCCGACCGGCACCCGTGGGTCGGCGAGGAGAACGTGCGGCCCAAGTCGATCGCGCGCGAGATGTTCGAGACCTGGCTCTCGTTCGCCGACTACGTCCGGGAATACGGCCTCGAACGCATGGAGGGGCTGCTCCTGCGGCACCTCTCCAGCGTCTACAAGGTGCTGCGCCAGACGGTGCCGGACGGCATGAAGACCGACGAGGTGGTGGAGATGGAGCTCTACCTCCGGGATCTCGTCCGCCGGGTCGATTCGAGCCTCCTCGAGGAATGGGAGCGGATGCGCGATCCCGATCTGCAGCCTGCGTCCGCCGGGGCGTCCGAGCCCGCCGCGCCCGGCCGCGACGAGCCGGTCGACGTGACGCGCGACACGCGCGCGTTCACCGCGGCCATCCGGGCGCGCGTGTTCGCCCTGTTGCGCGCCTGGTCGACCGGCGACGACGAGGCCGCGCTCGAGACCCTCGATTCGGCGCCTGCGGATCCGGATGGGCGCGTCGGGAGTCCGCGCTCGAGCGATGTCGCGGCGACGGAGCTGCGGGGCAGGCGGCTGGACGGGGCCGGCCGGGCCTGGACGGCCGAGCGGCTGGCGGCGGCGCGGGAGGCGTTCGTGGCGGCGAACGGCGGCCTGCGCCTGGATCCCGAGGGGCGCAACCGTCGCCACACGTATACCCGGCCGTCGGACGACGGCGCGACGTGGCGGGTCGAGCAGATGCTGGTGGACGAGCAGGGCCACAACGACTGGGTGGCGGAGCTCGAGGTCGATCTGTCCGCCTCGCGCGCGGCCGCCGAGCCGGTCCTCCGTCTGCTGCGCCTGGAGGCCCTCGCGCCGTAGCTCAAACCCAGTCGCGCCAGGCGCGCACGTCCCCCTCCCTCCGTACGTAGCTCTCGGCTACCGCCGTAGCTCGTCCTTGCGCGACCGTCGTTGACACCCCCCGACGGCAGCAACTACGATGCGGGGATCCGGAAGCGGCTCGATCCGAAGACGCCTCGATCCGAAGACGCAATGAAGAGATGACGAGACGCAGCGTAGCGTGTTCGTGGGCTGGGGGCGTCGTGGCCACCGCGCTGGGGGCGCTCCCAGCGCTTGCGCCGGCCCCTCTGGCGGCGCAGACGGTGGAGCCGGCGCCGGCGGCAGGGAAGGCATCCGTCGCCGCGCACCGGGCCCTGCTGGACCGCTACTGCGTGACCTGCCACAACGAGGGCGTCGTCACCGGACGGGAACGGCCGCGCTCGGCGCTCGTGAGCCAGCTCCGCGGCGTCGGCCTGACCCTCGACACGCTGGACCTCGCGGACGTCGGACGCCACGCCGGCGAATGGGAGAAGGTGGTCCGCAAGCTGCGGGGCGGCGTCATGCCGCCGGCCGGGCGGCCCCGGCCGGACTCCGCCGAGCTCGAGGGATTCGTCGGCTGGCTGGAGGACGAGCTCGACCGCGAGTGGGCGGTCACGCGCGACCCGGGCCGCACCGCGACCTTCCACCGCCTGAACCGCACCGAGTACCGCAACGCGATCCGCGACCTCCTGGCGGTGGAGATCGACGCCGACGACTTCCTGCCGGCGGACGACGCGAGCTTCGGCTTCGACAACATCGGCGGCATCCTGCGGATGTCGCAGTCGCTGATGGAGCGCTACCTCGCGGCGGCGCGGACCATCAGCCGGCTTGCCATCGGCAGCCCGCCGCCGGCGGTCGCGGCCGACACCTACGAGGCGGCGCAGGACCTCCCGCAGCACGGCCGCGTCGAGGCTCTGCCGTTCGGGACGCGCGGCGGCCTCTACATCGAGCACCTGTTCCCGCGCGATGCCGACTACGACGTGCGGGTCGAGCTGACCGGCACCCGCAACCTTGCCGAGAACCACGACCTCGAGGTGACGGTCGACGGCGAGCCGGTGAAGCTCGTCACGCTCGGCCCGGCGCCCGAAGGGGAGCCGGACAACCCGTACGCGAGCGCCTCGATCGTCGACTTCCGCGTGCCGGTCCCCGCCGGTCCCCGCGAGGTCGGCGTCACCTTCTTCAAGAAGCCGTCGGCGCTCGTCGAGCAGGTCCGCGAGCCGTTCCCGAACCCGCGCGTGGCGGGGAACACGGGCGGGCTGGCGGGGCGGCAGCCGTTCGTCCGCAGCGTCACCATCACCGGGCCGTACGGGGGCACGGGCGTCACCGAGACGCCCTCCCGCGCGCGCATCTTCACCTGCCAGCCCGCGGTAGTCGCCGACGAGCCCGCCTGCGCGCGCGAGGTTCTCTCCCGGCTGGTCCGGCGCGCCTTCCGGCGCCCGGTGACGCCCGACGACGCGGAGCTGGGCGTGCTGCTCGACTTCTACGAGCGGGGCCGCGGCGACGGCAGCTTCGAGGACGGGATCGAGCTCGCGCTCCGGCGGCTGCTGGTGAGCCCCGAGTTCCTCTACCGCGTCGAGGCCGACCCGGACGGTGTCGAGCCGGGTACGCCGTATCGCGTGGCGGACCTCGATCTCGCGTCGCGTCTGTCGTTCTTCCTCTGGAGCAGCATTCCGGACGACGAGCTGCTCGCGGCGGCCGAGCAGGGGCGGCTGCGCGACCCGGCCGAGCTGGAGCGGCAGGTCCGGCGGATGGTGGCGGACCCGCGCTCGGAGACGCTGACGACCAACTTCGCGGCGCAGTGGCTGCAACTTCGCAACCTGGAGACGACGGTCCGCCCGGGCGACCCGTTCTCGGTCGCCTTCGACGAGTCGCTGCGGCAGAGCATGCTGCGCGAGACCGAGCTCTTCGTCGACAGCATCGTCCGCGACGACCACAGCATGCTGGAGCTGCTGACGGCCGACTACACGTTCCTGAACGAGCGGCTGGCCGACCACTACGGCCTGCCGGGGGTCACCGGAAGCCACTTCCGCCGCGTCGAGCTCCCGGCCGCGAGCGCGCGGCGCGGGATCCTCGGGCACGGCAGCATCCTGACGCTCACCTCGCACGCCATCCGGACGTCGCCGGTGCTGCGCGGCAAGTGGATCCTCGACAACCTGCTGGGGACGCCGCCGCCGGATCCGCCCGCGAACGTCCCGGCGCTGAACGACCAGCGCACGCAGGCCAAGCGCCCCACCGTGCGCGAGCGGCTCGAGGTGCATCGGGACAACCCGGCGTGCTCGGCGTGCCACGCGATGATCGACCCGACGGGGTTCGCGCTGGAGAACTTCGACGCCATCGGGCGCTGGCGGGAGGTCGACGAGTCGTTCAACCCGATCGACCCGTCCGGCGTGCTGCCCGACGGCCGCGCGTTCGGCGACGTCGCCGGAATGCGCGCCGCGCTCGTCGCCGACCCCGAGCAGTTCGTCACCACCGCGACCGAGAAGCTGATGACCTACGCCCTCGGCCGCGGCGTCGACTACTACGACATGCCGTCGCTCCGGCGCATCGTGCGCGGCGCGGCGGCGGACGACTACCGCTTCCAGAGCATCATCCTCGGCATCGTCACGTCCGACCCGTTCCTGATGAGGAGATCGCAGTCATGATCGTCACCCACAAGTCGCTGTCTCGTCGGACCGTGCTGCGTGGCCTCGGCGCAACGGTCGCCCTGCCGCTGCTCGACGCCATGGTGCCGGCGCTGTCGGCCGCGGCCCGCTCCGTGACGGCGCCGGTGCCGCGCCTGGCGTTCTTCTACATCCCGAACGGCATCCTGCCGCGCGTCTTCCACCCCGAGGGCAGCGGCGGGTCGGACTTCGCGCTGTCGCCCGTGCTGAGCCCGCTCGCGGCGCACCGGGACCGGATGACGGTCGTGACCGGACTCAGCAACTCGGGCGTCGTGAGCCCCAACGAGGGCGGCGGCGTCCACACGCGGGCCCACGGCGGCTGGCTGAACGGCATCCTCCCGAAGCGGACCGAAGGGGCGGACATCCGGGCCGGCAAGACCATCGACCAGTACGCCGCCGACAAGCTGGGCGCCGAGACCGCGCTCCGCTCGCTCGAGCTCACCACGGAGTCGAACTACCAGGTGGGCAACTGCGAGAACGGCTACAGTTGCGCCTACCGCAACTCCACCTCCTGGCTCACGCCGTCCACGCCGCTCCCGCACGAGCGCGATCCGCGGGTCGTCTTCCAGCGGCTCTTCGGGGACGGCGGCAGCGTCGAGGCGCGGCTGGCGCAGATGAAGACCGACCGCAGCATCCTGGACTCGGTGACCGACTCCATCCACCGGCTCGAGCGGCGCGTCGGCGTCCAGGATCGCTTGGCCGTCGACGAGTACCTGCAGTCGATCCGCGCCATCGAGCGCCGCATCCAGCGCACGGAAGAGACCAACACCACGACGCCGCTCCCGCAGGTCGACCAGCCGGCCGGCGTTCCCGACGACTACGAGGAGCACGTCGGGCTGTTGCAGGACATGCTGGTGCTGGCGTTCCAGGCCGACATCACGCGCGTGAGCTGCATGCAGATGGCCCGCGAGACCAGCGGCCGGACCTATCCGAACATCGGCGTGCCCGAGGCGCACCACACGGTCTCACACCACCAGCAGGACCCGCACAATATCGCCCAGTACACCAAGATCAGCCAGTACCAGATGACGCTCTTCGCCGGCCTGGTCGACAAGATGCGCGCCACGCCCGACGGCGACGGCACGCTGCTCGACCACAGCATCCTGCTGCACGGCGCCGGCATGGGCGACGGCGACCAGCACACGCCGTACAACCTGCCGATCACGCTGATGGGCGGCGGCTGCGGCCAGCTCGGCGGCAACCGGCACCTCGTCTACGAGATGCACACGCCGTTCATGAACCTGGGGCTGACGCTGCTCGAGAAGGTCGGTGTGAAGGTCGACCGCATCTCCGACAGCACGGGACCGCTGACGGGCGTGTAGGAGCCTGCGCCGTAGAGCGGCGCGCCGCCTCCCACCGGGAGGCGCAGGCGACGACTAGTGGGCCGGGAAGCGGCCCGCTCAGGCGCTGTACCGCAGCGCGAAGGCCGGTGCGAGGCGCGCCGCCAGCGCCTCGGCGCGTCGCGTGCGCGCCATATCGCTGGGTTCGCGGAGCAGCGCGTCCAGGTCGGCGGGCCGGAGACCGGGTACGGCGGGGGACTCGTCCGTCTTGCGCCAACGCTCGTGCCCGGCGACGAGCAACGTGGCGGTGCCGTCCGGTCGGGCCTCCGACCCGCCGGTTCGCGTCCAGATCCATAGCTCCGGTACGCCGAGGCGTCGGTAGGCCGCGAGGCGGGCGTCGAACCGTTCCCGGCTCAGCGGCGTCGTGTCGACTTCCACGACCACGTCCGGCACGGGCGCGGGCCTGGCCGCCGCATCGAGCTCCCGGAGTTTCGCGGGCGAGACGAAGAGTTGCGCATCCGGGTGACGCCGGTCGCCCTCGCGGCCTTCGATCGGTGCGGTGGCTCCCACGTGAGCCGGAACGCCGGACGCACGGCGCAGCGCGGTCAGCAGTTCGGCCACGGCGAAGGTCCGCGGGTCGTGGTACCGACCGTTGGGCACGGCGTCCACCTCCAGCGTGCCGCGGGGTCCGTTGTACGAGGAGCCGCGCGGCAGGCTCTCGCTGTCCATCAACCGGTCGTAGCAGGCCACGGGCATGGGGAAGATCAGCGCCCCGTGCTCGCAGCGCAGGTCCGAATGCTCGTTGGGGATCGGCGTCACGACCGCCACCCCAGCAGCCTACCTGCAGCGCGCGCGGTCAGGCAACGATCGGCTGGCGGGTAGAACCCCTGCCGGTCGGGCTCGTCGACGCCGGCTGCGCGCGTCGCCCGGCCGTCGTGCCATGCAGTCGGCACTGCGCTGCGGTCCGGCGTGACGGCGCTCGTCGGGTGGCTGTGCCGGTGGCAGGCGTCGGCGAGATGACGAGACGAAGGCACGCCTCAGTCCTCGCCGCGGAGGATCCTGTTCACTTCCGCCGCATTCGAGATTAGCAAGTACTGGTTTACGACGCCGAGGGCGGCGGGGAACGCCAGAGGTTCGGTCCCGCCCTGCTTGAGTTCGACGAAGAACCGGCACGGACCTTCGAACGTGTCGGCGCGGTTCCCGTGCTGATAGATCGCACCGGCGTACCGTTCGAACTCTCCCACGCTCATTCGATTCTGCTCGACGGCGTCGGCGAGCCCCGGGATGGCGGCGACATCGGCGTCGCGTCCAGGGGGCCACAACCGGATAAGCACGTACTCCGCATCCGACGCCACGACGATCCGCAGTAGTGACACGATTGCCATCGGCGGGCCGGGCTCCCAGAGGCACGGCAGGGCGCCCCCGGTCAGGAGCCGAAGCTGCAATTCCCGGATTCGGTCGCGCTGTTCCGTGATCGTCGCGTGGGCGTCGGCCAACTGGCTTCGCAGTTCGGCGATCTGATGGCGGGGGGCGCCCTCGTCTCCTGGGCCGCCTCTGACGACTACCGCCGCGATCGCCAAGCTAACCACGGCGAGGATTGTCATGAGGTCGGCGAACGCCGGCCACGCCGTCATTGGTGCGCGCGAGCGTCTCATGTGACGTCGTCGTAGCGGATTCCGTGCCCCGTGAGCTTCCGCCAAAGGCGGCCCAACCACCCCCTCGGCGCGTCGGGGATGCCCGCTGAGCGTCGCAGTTCCATCACGATCTCCTGCATCTGGCCGCGGAGAGGTTCGAAGCTGCGGGCCGTTGCGTCCTGGAGCGCCCGCGTCAGGGAGGCCTCGAACTGTTCCGTGAGCCCGGCGATGCGGTCCAGGTGGGCGGCGGACTCCGCGAGCCGGGCGATCGACCGCTGGAGCTTCTCGTCAGCCGTCGACAGGCTGGCGGCGAAGGTCGTGGCGTTAGCCGGGAGCGTGCGCAGCGCTTCGCGTAGACCCTCACCGACCTCCTTCAGGGAGGCCAGCAAAGTACCCTCGACGTCGCGGTGCACGCGCGTCAACGTCTCGGCTACTACCCTCGCGGTGTCGTCCAGGAAACGATTCTGCAGGTCTCTCGCGGTCTCGCCGACCTGCTCCCGCAAGTTGTCGTTCCCGTCGCGGACGGCTCTGGTCAGGTCCTCGACGTGTTGCCGGGCCTCAAGACCGAACTGCCTGCCCATCGTGTCGGCCGTGCGCTCGACCTCCCGCGAAAACGTGGCGGGCAAGCCTTCAACGGTGGCCAGGATCTCCGATGCGGACTTCTGCAGCAGAGCGATTGCGTCGCGCCACTCCGCCTTCTGCTCCGCGGCAGTAGTTCCCCGCTGCCGCTCCCACGATTCGAAGGAGCTCCGCGTGCTTTCGAGCAGATCCTGCTGGCTGTCCAGCACTTGTTTGACGCCTTCGACGAAGGAGTTCTGGTCGCGGCGGATTGCTTTCTCCCATCGGGCGTGCGTCTCGTTGAGGGTCTGAGCAAGCTGGTCAGGGAGGGCGCGCAACCGGTCGATGGAAGACCGCAGCAGCCCCGCCGCCGGCGCGACCTCCGACGCCGCCTCACTCAAGCCGTCCGCGCTCCGCTTCAGTTCGCGCGCGGCTTTGAGCACCGCCTTCGACTGCGCTTCGGTGACCTCCCCCAACGCCGTGACGCTCTCGTCCAGCCTCGCGAAGGCGTCGGGGAACGTCTGCACCGCCTCACGGAACGCAATGCCGAGCTGATCGCGGACCGCGCTCGCGAACTTCTCGTGCGGCGGATGCTCGACGCTGCAGGACTCAATCGCGTTGCGGAACTCGTCCAGGTAGACCCCGAAGCGCCGATCCGACCAGTGAAACAGGGCCAGCGTAATCAGGATGTTGTTCCCGACGCCACTGAGGCTTGCCAGCAGCGCGGGTCCGACCGCGGCCATGAGCCCTCCGAGCGCGGCGTCCGACGACTCCTGGTCGATGCTGACTCCGGTGAGACGAAGCGCCAGCGCTGCCATCGTGCCGCCGATGCCCACGACAAGCGCCGCGGTTGCCCAGACTCGCATCCTGTCGATACGTCGCTCGTGGACACGGTCCGCTTCGTCCATGTAGCGCACCCAGTCGGGGCCGTCGCCGCGACTCGCCCGTCCGATGACGTCACGCCTGAACTTGTTCCACAGGCTGTCGAGGGCTTGCGAGTCGTCTGCGTGGGCGAGAAACACGCAGCGTACGAGGATGCCGGCCTGCAGCAGAAGAACGGTCCCCAGGACAGGATCGAGCAGGGTCATGATCCCGGAAACCGGAGGACGGCCGGCAACTCGACCCGGTACCCGTCCGGCTCGATGCGCACGGTCTGGAGAAAGCCGTCGAGGTGCACCGTCTTCCCCAGCACGCCCAGTTCGGTCGACCAGTCGCTCCAGTCGGCCGCGTTGTCCGTCGCGCCATCGCCCGTGGACCGCTGCGCCCAGGGCCTGACGCGCCAGTCGGCCGTCAGTTCGTCGACCCCTCCGGTGACGTCGAGACGCAGCGCCAGAACGGCATCCGGAGAGCGGAACGCGCGGAGCGGTGCGCAATCGAGGTCGACGTCGAGTCGCGCTCCGTCGACGCGCAGGTCGATGGGCGACGGCAACTGCGCCGCCACCGGAGCGGAGGCCCCAACTTCCGGACCGGCAGGCGCCCGTCCGTCACCAGGGCCGTCCGCCGGCGTCCGGTTCCACGTCCCACGGCCGGCGTCCGGCCGGAATCCGTTCTCGAAGCCGCACGACAGGGTGACGCGGTCGTCCCGCACGCAGCGATACTGCTGTCGCGGCTCGACGAACAGCGCGTACTGTTCGCCCGCGGTGCAGGACAGGGCTGTGTCGAAGCCCAGCGAGCGCCGCGTGAGCAGCTCCCACTGCACCTCGGCGTCAGGATCGAGCTCGACCGCGCCGCGCTGCAGGGACGCCAGCACGGAGGTGATGGAGTCCGCTCCCCGGCCGAGCACGAGCACGTAGAAAGGGATCCGCGCCACGCTGTCGAGGCGCCGGAATCCTGGCAACCGCTCGTCGTACCAGCAGCCGAGGGGCGGCCCGGGCGGGCACCGCGCGGCATCGGTGACGCCACGGTACTCGGCCTTAACCCCCAGTAGCCCGACATGAAAAACGCCGGAGCGCACGTCCTCTGACCGCAGCCACTCGCCGAGGGCATTGGCGACGGACAACGGTCCGGTGACTCCCGTGCGTTCGCCGGTCGCCATGAGGTCGGTGACCAGGGCCGCCGCCTCCGCGCGGCCGCTGAGGAAGTCGCGCAGCATGCTCGCGATCGAGAGATCGAGCCGCGTGGACCGCCCGTCGAACAGGGCGGGTCGCAGGCGCGGCGACTGGGGCAGGGGGCCGAGCGCATGGCCGATACCGCGCCAGCGGACCTCGATGCCGCCGGCCCTCCCGTAGACACGCGCCATGTGCTGCGCCACGTTCTGGGTGACGATCTGGAAGGTGGAGAGATCGTCCTGGCGCGAGGGGAGCGGCAGAAAGCCGGCCATCGGATGGGAGACGTCGAGGTGCACCTCGACGACGCTCGGTTCCTCCGTGCGCTCGGGAGGCTCGGTGGACGGCGGCTCGTCCCATTCTGGACTGGCGGCGGTATCCCGGTCTGGCAAGGTGGCGACGGGGGCGGCGTCACCGCCGTCGCCAGCGCATTCCATGGTCACGAGCGCCAGGAGGATCGCGGCCACCGCCGTGAGGGGCAGCAGGACAGCAGAACGCGAGATGTCAGCCATGGTCGCCTTCGCCTGAGACTCCGATCACCGCCGCCGAGTGCCGCCCCTCGCGCCGCCTCCGCCCGGCCCGCTACGCCACTTGGCCGCGGCTCGTCACCTCGAAACCCATGCGGGTCCACCGGCCCTCTGCGATCTGGAGCACGCGCTCCGTCCGTCCGGTCAGGACCCCGCTGCTGCCGTCGTCGAACCAATCCGCCACCGCGCGCGGCGACTTGGCGAAGCTGGGCAGGACGTAGAAATGCGCCTGGCGGGACGGCGTTTCGACGATCAGCACGCTGCCGCCGGCGGCGATCCGGTCACCCCCGCCAACCGTGGCCCCGATTCCCCGCTCGTCCAGCACACGTTGCAGACCGCGGGCGTTGAAGTGGCCGTCGCCGGTGCGCCGGTAATCGTCCCAGGCCGCAACGAGATCCCCGGGTTGCGGCACGGGCACGGATGGGGAGAGGTCGGCCTGTGGCGGCGACCTGACCACCTCCTCCAGCCCCTCCTGAGCGGCAGTTTCCGGCTCCGCTGCGTCGTGGCGCACCGCAGCGGGCTCGCCCACCTGGTGCTGCCCCACGCGGTTCTCCCCAGGCGCACGGCCCTGCCGGCCGGCAGGTCGATCATCGTCGGTGCGCTCGGCGTCCTTGCGTGACTCCGCCGCGCGGCGCTCCGAAGCCCACGCGCGCTGTCCGTCCGCTCGGGGCAGAGGCGCCGTATCCGCAGGCGCCCGGGCCGCGAGCCGTTCTGACACGGTTCGCTTCGTCGGAGGCTCGACCGCGTCGAGCCGGGCGGGTGAGTCGAGGATCTCCGAAGGGGCCCGACGGTCTGCCGCTGTCGCCGCGCTGACCTGCGCGGCGGGATGACCGCGCGAGCCGTCCCGCTCGGCTGCCTGCCGAGTCGCCGCGGTGAAGACGCCAGTGTCCAGCAGCAGGCCGACGACGCCGACTGCAACGAGAACCGTTCCCAGCACCGTGACGGCCCCGATGCCGAGGACCTCCCGGTTCGTCGGAGGGGAGTCGATGCTCGGAAGCCAGTCGGGTGCGCCGCCCAGTTGCACCGCGACGACGACCAGGCAGGCGCCCCCGCAACCCAGGCCGAGATGAGCGATCGTCCGCCCTGTCATCGCTCGCCCCGCACGAAACGCCGGGATCTGAATGCTCTCTCCCAAACGAGCTCAGCAATCGGCGCGCTGTAGTTGACCTCCCCCGTGTAGCCCTTCTCGAGAGCGCGGTTGATCTCGCGCTTGAGTTCCGGTTCGAGGTCGTCGAGCTCCTGGCGGGCCTCCGGGGCGGCCTGCGGGTGACTCAACGACAACGGTGGTTCGATGCTGTCGAACTCGACCTTGACCGTGCCGCCCCCGGTGTCCACCGGGAGCCTGTCGAACCAGTGGATCGTCCGCGAACCGCCGCCCGCCGGCGCGGGGTGGGTCCGCACGGCGAGTTGCACGAGCGCGTAGCGGGAGCAGTGGATCTCGTCGTGCCTTTGCGCCAGTCCAACGACGTTCAGTATCGGCGCCGCCTTGGGATTCGGGGCGCGCGACCCTTCCGGCGCGCACTTCGGCGGCCCGACTGCCGGTCCGCCCCCGTCTTCCCCGGCGGTCGTCCAGAGGTGCGTCCGCCACAAGTCGAGACCGCGCCAGGCGTCCCGATGGCCGGCGCGATCGCGCCACAGCTCGGCGGTCCGCGCCCCGACGTCCGCCGCGATCTTCGCTTCGATCGCCGCATAGTCGTCCGTCTCGTGCCACAGGCGCCATCCGTTGCCGCGAAGCTGTACGAGGACGCGGAGCACACCGTGGTCTTCCGGGCGGCTCTCCAACACCCGCGGATACCAGTGGCGGACGAGGTAGGCCGCCAGATTCCGCGACATGTACTCCACGATCAGACGGAAGTAGCGGCCGATCAGCGCCCGCGCCGCCGTCGCGTCCCCGGGCTGGGCGAAGCCTCTCACGTCAAGCCCGGGAAGGCGCTCTCTGGGAGTGGTGCCGTCACCGAAGAGCCGCGCGGCCCCCTTCGAGCGCATCCACGCCCGCAGCAGCGTGTTGACGTCGTTGGCCTGTGTCCAGTCGTGCGGCAGGAAGCGATCGGGATGCTCGGCCATCGTGCGCAGCAGCGCATTGCCGCCGAGCTTCGCGCTGTCCGCCACTTCCTCGAACTCGACCCCCGGACCGCCGTAGGCCGAGATGAACAGGTCGAGAGTTCCCCCTCCCAGATCGCCCACCAGACACACCTCGCCGAAACGGTGCGTGCCCCCCTTCGCGGCGCTCGACTCGTTGTAGATTCCGATATCGTTGGCGAGTTGCAGCGTCGAGCCGAGGCTCTGCCCACCGCTGTCCAGCACGCTGCGCACCGTACGCTCCCATCCCTTCACCTCGTCGCGGGGCGAGCGGAGCGGATAGGTGAACGTAAAGTCGACCCGCTCCGGCAGCGCGTGCAGCCGGCGCCAGACCACTTCTGCCATCACCAGCTCGGTGGCCATGCCGAGGTAGACCTCCCGCAGCGCGGGTTCCTGACCCTGGAAGGCCCGAACCGACGACTCCAACTTGAAATCGGACAGCAGGTGGTCGGCGAGGTCGCGCCGCTGCATGTCCATGTAGGGGATGACGAAGTCCCGGCCAGGTTGCCACTGCGCGACACGATCGCCGTGCAGCCTCACCAGCTCCTGGATCGTCTCGATCGTCAGCAGCTCCGCGGGCAACAGCCCCGCCTGCTCCTTCTGGACGGGGGCGTCCGTGTACGTGGGCTGCCATATGCCGAGCGCCTTCAGGCCATCGTCGTCGTAGGCGTCCATTACGTGCGTCCGGTCTTCGCTGACGTGGTGCGTGAGTGCGTGACGCGCGTCGGAAGTGAGCTCGGAAGTCAACTCCACGAGGTGCTTCTCGCCCTCCGTCTCCACCGCGGCGACCGTATGGGACGTGCCGAAGTCGAGCCCGACCTTGACGTCCGCATCCCTTCGGGGCAGGCGATCGAGGTTGATCACGTAGAGCCCCAACTCCTGGCCGGACAACCCGTTCTCGAGGCTGAACGCGAGAGGGGGACCCCCCGTGTGGACGCGCTGCTGGTCGGGAGCGAACCGGATCGGCTGCGACCCCGTTCGGGACAGCGCCGCGCGACGAAGACGCTGGTGGTCCGGGTCGAGCCACAGCGTCCGCAAGTGCAGTCGGGCGTCGGTACAGCGTTCGTAGACGTAGTAGGCGCGCCAGTACGGGGCGGTGGTGGAACGGAACCGGGGCCAGACCATCCAGTGCGCTCGGTGTGGGTCGACCTGGGCGTCCGGAGCACTGGCCGACGGGACCGGGAGGGTAATCCCGACTCGGTCGCTGCGGCCTGCGAGACGCAGACTCCAGGTCGCCCTTGCCTCTTGCCGCGCGGGCTCGTAGTCGGCTGGCGGCCGCTCCGCCGCGGACGACTCTCCGCGCCACAGTCGGTCGATAACGCGGCGACCCTCGGAAACCAGCCTGCGGGCGGCCTCCACCGTCTGCTCGCGTGGTCCGCGGCCGGCGGCTCTCCCGCTTGGCACGTCGTCAACGGATGGCTGAGACGGGGGAACCCGTTCCCCGTCCTTGAGCAGGTCGACGACGCAGCGGCCGTCATCGGTTTCCACGAGGGCCGCGTAGTCGGAACGCAACGGGTAATTGGGATAGAGGATCCGCCCAGGCGTGACGGGTTGAACGGGTGTCTGCCGCATCGGGCAGCATTCCCGGATCATGATGACGTCACGGTCGAGGACGATGACGTTGTCCAGCACCGCCGCGGCGCGCCGGTCCGCGGTCAAGAAGGCGACCTGGCGATCATCTGGCCTGGCCCCGAAGGCCGCTACGGCGCCGCTCTGCTGGAGCTGCTCGAGGTGTTCTCTCCAGAAGGCTCGCACGCGGGCTTCGCGGTCGGGCAACTCGAATTCCACCATCTCGAACTGCACCCCGGCCCCGGATTGCAGCGTCCGAACGGCGGACTCCCGCGCCAGCAGCTCGTCTTCGGAGATCCGCAGCGTGTCGCCGTCGGGCCAGTAGTTGCCCGCTTCCGCGGTCGGCAGCCACACGGTAACGGGCGGCGGTTCGGCGCCGGGGTCCCAGTACACGGTCAGTGCGCGCCCGCGTCCGAACGGCACGGAAGGCGGCGCCGACCCGGTCTGGAAGATGGAAGTCCACGGCGGGGGCGCGCCGCCGTGCGCCCGTTTCTCGGCCTCGATCCATGCGCGAATCTGACGGATGGCACTCCGGGCGTGACGCCACTCGATCTCCTCCGTCCTCCAGTCGCGGGGTCGGTCCGAACCGGTCAGGGTCTGCCACAACCTGCCCCAGGCGTTCTCGCGCGCCTCGTCGGACCGATCCGTGGGCGTCGGGCAGAGCAGCGTGTAGGGCGAATTGAAGCCAAGGACGAGCGCGTCGTCCTCGCGCCCGTAGACCAGCGCCACGCTCGCGATGTCCGGGGCGCGCCCGGTGCGAGCCTCGTCCACGAGGTGATCGAGCGACAAGGTGGGGGGCGACGCCGGACGCCGGACCTCGCGCAACCTCAGCTTGCCCATCACGATGCTTGCGAGCAGCATCTCCAGTTGCCGGCGCGCGGCAGGTTGCTCGCGCAGGATGGCGTAGCGGAAGTGGTCGGCCGCGGCGAGGGGGTCGGGCCACCCGTTCTCGGTGACGCGATCGTCGACGATGAAGCCCTCGACGGTGCCCTGGATGCTCTGATCCGCCACCCTTGTCAACGTCCCGGCGTGCTCCACCGAGACGTTGAGGCTGTCTGGGCCCACCAGAGGTGGCCAGTAGCCCCCGCCGGGGGAACGGGCGGGCGCAACGATGAGGCTGGCACTGTCCTCCTCACGGCTCCAATCCGCGATCCAGTCCGCCGTCCAGTGAAAGAGCGCTAGCGCTGCGGCATCCTCCCTGGAAGTGTCGGCCCGAGCCGCCGGCTCGAGGTCATGCCCGGCGAGCCTGGCGCGCGACCGCGCTTCGGGCGTCAGCGACTCGTCGGGCTGTGGCCGTACGCCCAGCACCCTCTCCATCCAGTCCAGATGCTCGCGGTACTCGGTAACCAGTCGACCCAGCGCGTCGCCGACCCGCTCGGGGGCGGCGATGCGCCTGGTCGCGTCATGGATGGCCGGCGCGACGCCGAGCCAGGCGCCGCTGTGCCGAGCCGCCAATGCGCCCGCGAAGACGTCGAGCACGTCAGCGAGCGTCGCCGCCTGGTTGGCAAGGCTCTGGACCGAGTCGTCGCCGGTCCGGCCGGGAAGACGGTTGCCGCCGCCCAGCCGGGCTGGGTCCTCGGCTCCCATCTGGTACAGGCCGGGCCCAGGAGGCTCGACGGCGAGGAAGTGCTGCAGCGTGCAGAGCGCCGCGACCCCATGGACGAGGGACTCCTGAATCGGTTGCCGGGTGTCCGACGTGTAGCGTCGCAGCTTGACGGCCGCGTCGGGCACCCCGACCGGCACGGTGGCCACGCGGCGCGCCAGTTGGCTGCCGTAGTAGGCGAACGCGGAGTTGGCGTTCTCGACCATGGAGCGGTCGCGGAGTTGCGCCTTCTCCAGGGTCTCTTCGTCGAGGTCTTCGGGATCGAACCGGAACCAGTTGAGGACCATGACGGCCATCACGGCGGCGCCGGAGTCGGCAAGCCGCTGCGCCAGTGTCGGTCCCACGGCGGCGCCGGTGCCGCCGACCGCGGATCCGACCACCGCCACCCGGCCGCGCGCGCTCAGCAGTTCGTGGTAGGCGCCGTCGTGATTGGTGCCGCTCTGCTTCCTGTCGAAGTCCTTCAGACGGAACAGCAGCGATCCGACGGCCGGCGATCCCATCATCCCGTGGGAGAAGCGGATGCCGCGCTGTCCCTGCGACGTGAGCAGATCGAGCCAGGGCGAGTCCGCGAAGCGCCGCCTGAGGGTGTCGAACGGCGGATCGAACCAAGTTCGTTTGCTGCCTATGGGAAGCGGCGTGACGACCTTGCGCTCGGGAGGATCGGAGCGGCCGATCGCCAGGTTCCAATCGTGTCGCCCCGGGTGACGGGCAACCAACCGCTTGGCCTCCTGCCAGGCGGTTGCCTCGCGGGCGCCGTCCCCGGAGTCCTGGTCCACGAGGTAGAGTGTCGGGAAGGCGAGCGGTTTGTCGTCCGCGTGGCGAAAGAACCCGAGCGCATGGCCGAGCGTGTGCAACCGCAGAAGCGCGAGCGCTACGTGCGCACCGGTTCCGCCACAAACGACCAGGGTGTTACTCAACGCCTGCTGCCTCTCGCGTACCGTCGGTTCGCGATTGCCAAGCCGAACAAGCACACGGCCACGCCGACCAGGGCGCCGGCCCACAGATACAGGACGTTCGCCGTCTTCTGGGCCGGGGCGCACGGTTCCGCCGTGTACACCGACAGCGACATCAGGGCGGCGGGGATCACGGCGCTCAGCGCCACCGTCCACAGGATCGCGGCCGTCGAGGGTGCGACCAGTGAGTTGCGTAGATCCCAGCGCTCCAGCTGGCGACCGCGAAACAGTGCGACCACGAAGGCTGCGAACGTGCCGATCACGACCGAGACGATGAGCAAGTCCCACTCACGGCCGGGGTCGTTACACCAAGCACCCGAAACCACTTCACCCTCTCGCGATACCGGGGCGGCTGACGCTCAAGCGACAGCCGCTCCGCTCTTGCTGACTTCGACGCCAACCAGTGGTGGCTGTGAAGTCCACGATTGGCCGCGCGAATGCAGCGTGGTGTCTGCCCACCTGAGCGGCGTACCCGCAGCACTCGACCCTTCGGCTGCGCCTCCTTGATGACGCGACGGTCGCCGAGAGCGGTCGGCCCGGCCCGTATCGGCGCTCCTTCGACAGACTGGTCGCACGCTCGTTGCGACCTCCCCTGCTCTCTCGGGCAAGACTGCGGGGCAAGTTCGGCGAGCGCCAACGGCGAAGGGTGACGCCGGCATATGGCGGAACACCACCTGCAGGAGTGGTTGGGCTCTCAACAACTCCCGTACCCTATCGGATCAGGTGTGGCTCTATGGAGACAACAGGCTAGCTGTTGGTGTCAATTGAGCGACAGGCGCAATCCGGCCGCATGGGCGCGACGCCTCCCGCCTCCGCATCGCACCGCATGTGGGTCGAGGCTCTGCCAAAACACAGGTTCCGTCTCCGCACCCGCATGCCCGCGGCGCCGCTTCGGACGGACCAACGCGCCGCTCGCCAGCGAAGTCAGGCCGGCTCCACGTCGAAGGCCGTGAGGTCGCGCGACTCGGCCCCGATCTCGACGCCGATCAGGTAGACCGTGCGGTTCGGGGCCCGATACTTGTCCCCGTAGCGGCGCGCTTTCAACTGCATCAGCGCGGATCGGTCCGCGGGGGTAGCGCCGTCCGTCGATGGGGCGTTCTCGGCCGTGCTCCCCGGCCGAGCGCCCCGCGCCGCGCGTTCGCGCACCTTGAACTCGAACACGCAGGCGACGTCGCCCAGGACGACCGCCATGTCCAGCCGCCCGCGGCTGGTGGTGTCCTCCACTGCCACGCCGTCCATCGACGCCTGGAACCAGGCATAGAAGACGCTCGACCAGTAGCCCTCGTAGCGGGCGATCTCGTTCCGCCGGTGCCAGTCGTGCGGAATGGACGCCAGGAACGACCGGAACAGTGCCTCCAGGCCGGTCCAGTCCCCTGCCGCCAGCAGCCGCCGGAGCGCGACCCCGCTGCCCGCCGACCGCCAGCGCGGCGCCAGGGCGTCGAGCAGACCGCGGTTCAGGCCGCGCCGCACCTCCCGATTCGGATACCCGAGGCGATACTGCGTGTATCCGTCCAGCTCCTCCTCGGCGGCGATCGTCAGGTAGCCCGTCTGGAACAGCAGCGCCTCGGTCCCCACCGACGCCACGTCGAATGCCGACAGCAGGTCGTCGTCGGCGTGCAGCCCTTCGAGATCGGGAGCGGAGAAGCCGCGCTCGATCAGCGTGTCGACGAGGAAGCGCGGGGTGGCGGTCTCGAACCAGTGGGCCTTGAACTCGCGGCTCTGGAACAGGTGCAGGATGGCCCAGGGGTTGTAGACGCTCTCGGTGCCGCGCCAGTTGTACCCGTTGTACCAGGCGCGGATCTGCCCGCGATCGAGGCCGGGAAGCTCCGGTGCGAAGACCGCGTCGAGATCCGCCTCGGTGTAGCCGCAGACGGCGGCGTGGCGCGGGTCCAGGGTGAGGTCGGTCAGGAAGTTGAGGTCGGAGAACAGGCAGACCTTGGAGAACTTGCTGACCCCGGTGAGGAACGTACGCTCGACGTGGGCGTCGCAGTCCTTGAGCGTGCCGTAGAGCCCGCGCAAATCGTCGCGGTTGGCGGTCGCCTGTGCGTCGGGGGCGGCGGACGTCCCCCGAGGCACGTCCGTTGCCGGCGCCGGCCCCTCCAGTGCGTTCAGGATCGGCTTGTCGTACTCGTCCACCAGGACGACCACCCGCTCGCCGGTGCGTTCGTGCAGTGCCTCCAGCAGGCTCGCGAAGCGCCCCGCGGGTGTGGGGACCTGTGACGCCGGCAGCCCGGCCCGACGCTCCGCGCCGGCGAGTTGCTGCATGACGCTGGCCTGCAGCTCGCCCGGCCTCCGGAAAATTGCCACCGGCGAAGCTCAGTCGCACCACCGCCCGCCGCCTCGACCAGTCCCACGCGTCGTGGACCGCCAGACCGCGGAACAGGGGTTCGCTGCCCTCGTACAGCTCCTTGAGGGTGTCGACGAACAGGCTCTTCCCGAAGCGGCGCGGGCGGGACAGGAAGTAGTGCTTGCCGGCGTCCTCCGCGATCCGGCGGGCGTAGCGGGTCTTGTCGACGTAGTAGTAGCCTTCCTCGCGGATCTGGCGGAGGTTCTGGATGCCGGTCGGAAGCCTGCGCTTCTTCACGCAGGCATTCTATGCGTGCCTGTTCCCCGCGCTTGGGAAGGCGGAGGGGGCCGCGACCGCGCGCGAGCCTACGCCGGACCGTCCGCCGGCGAAGGAGGCGCGGCTCGCGGCGACCGGCCCGTGCCCGCGCACCGTGCTGGCGCCGCCAACCCCGTCGCAGGCTCCGTGTTCGGCCCCAGCCCCCACCGGCCCGGGAGCTTGCGCCGCGGTACTCCACGGCGTTGCTTTCTGCGGCGCAAGCTCCTACGATGGCCGACAACGAGACCGAGAGGTTCCGCCGACGCTCGGGGGGAGTCGCGCCGGCGTTCCGGGCGAGGTGTCCAATGCACGTTTCTGCCGTGAGACCACACATGCTCGTGTCGACGCTGGCCGCGATAGTGTTCACTACGGGGCTGGGCGTCACGGCGGCCGAGGCCGGGGTGGGGCGCGACGCTCCGCTCGTCGCTGCCGTGAAGGCGGCCGACGTCGACACCGTGCGTGCGCTGGTCGGCGAGCAGGCCGTCGACGTGAATCAGGCGGAGCCGGACGGCGCGACGGCGCTCCACTGGGCGGTCCATCGCAACGACGCCGAGCTGGTCGACCTGCTGATCGCGGCCGGTGCGGACGTCGCAGCGGCCAATCGGTACGGGGTGCAGCCGATCTCGCTGGCGGCGGAGAACGGGAGCGCGGCGATCCTCGACGCCCTGCTCGACGCCGGTGCCGACCCCAACGCCGTGCTCCCCGAGGGCGAGACCGTGCTGATGACGGCAGCTCGCACCGGCGACGCCGCATCCATTTGGGCGCTGCTCGTGCGGGGTGCGGACCCGAACGCGCGCGACCGCTTCCGGGGCCAGACGGCGCTGATGTGGGCCGCCTCCCGGAACAACGCGGATGCCGTGCACGCCCTGGCCGAGCTGGGGGCCGATCTGCACGCGCGGACCGAGTCTGCTGCGCGTCCGGCCAACGGGAACCGGCTCTTCTACGCGCCGCCGCCCACCGGCTTCACCGCCCTGACGTTCGCGGCGCGCGGCGGCCACGTCGACGCCATGCGCGTCCTGCTCGCGGCCGGCGCCGACATCAACGACACCCTGTCCGACGGGCAGAGCGCGCTCGTGGTCGCGGTAGCCAACGCCAACTGGGAGCTGGCCGACTTCATGCTCGACCGGGGCGCCGACCCCAACCTGGCCGGGGCCGGCTGGAACGCGCTCCACCAGCTCCTGCGCACGCGACGGATGAACACCGGCTTCGGGTTCCCGGCGCCGATCCCGAGCGGCCGCGTCGACAGCATCGACGTCCTGCGGAAGATGATCGCGCTCGGCGGCGACGTCGACGCCCGGATGACGACCAACGGCATGAAGGACGGCCAGCGCAACCGCCTGAACCGGCTCGGCGCCACGCCGTTCTTCCTCGCCGCCAAGGTGACCGACACCGAGGCGATGCGCGTGCTGGTCGAGGCGGGCGCCGACACGGTCACCCCGAGCGCCGACGGCACGACGCCGCTGATGGTCGCGGCCGGGCTCGCCATCTGGAACCCCGGGGAGGACGGCGGCTCGCTGCCCGGGCAGGAGGACGAGGTGCTCGAGGCGGTGCGGATGTGCGTCGAGCTGGGCAACGACCTCCACGCCGTCAACTACCGGGGCGAGACGGCCCTGCACGGCGCCGCCTTCCGCGGCGCCAACAACGTCGTCGCCTATCTCGTCGAGCAGGGCGCCGACCTCGACGCTCGCACCGATCTCGGCTATTCGCCGCTCGCCATCGCCGACGGCTTCAGCTACTCGGACTTCTACAAGGCGCAGAAGCACACCGCGAGCCTCCTGCGCGAGCTGATGGAGGCCCGCGGCATCCCGACCGACGGCGAGGGCCACGCCATCCCGGGCAGCGTCTGCTTCGACTGCCTGCAGACCCGCGGCGACCAGATCCGCGAGCGGGTGGAGTGGGAGGCCGAGCTCGAAGCCGAGTTCAGGGCGCGGCTCGTTGCCGAGCAGGAGCAGTAGCGCGGCAGCCGGCTGTCGCCGGGTCAGCGCTCGCGTTCTTCGCGCAGCATCTCCAGCTCGGCGATCGCCTCGAGGTCCTTGACGCGCCCGGCCGACCGCTTGAGGTGAATCAGTCGCTCGAGGGTCACGCCGCGGCACGTGACGCCGAACGCCGTCACCTCCTCGGAATCCGGCCGGAGCAGTTCGTAGGTGCCGCGGGTCCGAAGGAGGGTGGCGAAGTCGGTCACGGACGGCGGCGCGCGACGCGCCCGGCTCTCCGCAGCTCGTCGGCGAAGCGTTGAAGCTCCATCAACTGCCGCAGCCGGTCCTCGACGCTCAGCTTCAGGTTCTCCCGCAGCAGCGTCCGATCGACACCCGCCTTGTACGCCTCGATGACCGGGTCGAGGGGCGGCGCCGGGGGGCGGTCCACACAACGAGTGTATACCCCCGCCGGGCACGGCGGCGACTCACCTGCCGGCCGCTTCCTCTGCCAGCCGGCGCAGTCCGGCCCACGCGTATGCGCTCCTCAGCGGACAGGCGCCGCCGCGACCGCCTGGCGCAGTCGCGTCCCCTCAGCGGGGCAGATCTCCACAGCGGCCCGGCGCGGCACCGAGTCGAGGAGCGACTGCATCCACGAGACGTCCTCCCGGTACTCGGCGTCGCGTCGCTCGTGGCTCGCGCGATTCTTGGTGCAGACGAGGACGGGGAGGTCCCCCTGCCGCTCGGTCTCGTGATCGAGGTCGAGCCGGTGCTCTCGGATGACGTTGTCGAGGTGAGCCCGCAGGTCCTCTCGCAGAGGAAAGCGGGCCTGTCGGGTTCCGGGGTCCTCGCAGAAGCTCCGCAGCCTCCGGCACAGCTCGCAGTCGCACGAGAGGTCGGCGGCGATGCTCCAGTCGCGGGGCCCGGCGGGGGGCGTGGAGCTGCGCGCCAGGAGCGCCCCGGCGGCGGTCCGCCACAGACCGACGTAGGCGGGGGCAGCCGCGAGGCCGGGTTCCCGGTACAGGTCCCGCAACGCTGCCGGGAGCGCGCGGTCGGGCGACACGGCCTTCGGATGGCGTCCGATGGCTTCCCCTGCCGCCTCGGCCTCCTCGATCAGGCCGTGGCGCCACGCCATCCCGAACAGGGTTCGGACGAAGCGCCCTTCCAAGGGGCGTGGGTCGAAGATCCACGCCCGCGCCCGGCTCGCGGCTCGCGCCTCCACCGCCGCGGCGGCAGCCTGCAAGGTGGTCCGCAGGGCGGCCTGCACCGCGCCGCGCCAGGCAGGGTCCGCCGACTCGAGATCGTCCACCCGGCGCTGGAGCTCCAGCACGTCCTCGGGCAGATCCGCGAAGTGGCGCTTCGAGAGCTCGGGCAGGAGCTCCGCGGTGGAGTGCGGTCCGACCAGGCCGAACGCGGCCGGCAAGTCTTCGTTCTCGCGGCCGCTGTAGTCTGCGAGGACGACGCGGCGCAGGAACCGGACGCCGAGGGATGCGTCCCCGACTGCCACGAGCAGGCGGAGCATGCCGCAGCGGGCCAACTCTTCGGGACGAGGCCCCCGGTCCGGCCAGAAGTCGCTCAGACGCGAGGCCCGCGCGGACGGACCGTCGTCGTCTGCGGGCCAGACGTCAATCAGCCGCGCGACGAGCTTCTCGGTGCGGTCTCCCGACCCGGCATCCCGGCGCTCGTGCTCCCCGGTCACCCAGGCGACGGCGCGTGCCGTGCCGGCGCTGATCATCACGTCCAGCGTCCTCGCCCGCGGCCAGACCACGAGGGCGGCGCGGCGATACGTCCGCTCCAGCGTCACCCCCTCGTTGCCCGTTGCTTCCCGCAGCCGCTGCTCGTCGGGATCCGCGCCGTCGAGGGCGCCGTGGGGCAGCAGCTCGCCCGGGAGCAGCGGGATGCGTTCGAATGCCGGCCGCCCGCCGTCCGGGGACGCCCACCCGTCGAGCCATTGATCGGCGTCGAACTCGTCGTCCATCTCCAGGTCGGCGGCGTCGTAATCGGTCACGTTCCAGCTATCGATGTAGTCGTCCTCGACCCGCGCGCCCCCCCGCCGGCGAATCTGCACGATGGCGGCGTGGATGGCGCAATCGGCGCGCGCGGCGGCCTGACCGAGCGCTCGCGCGACGGCCGCGTCGGCGTTCTTCAGCGTGTCGAACGACAGGCCGGCCTGCGTGTACTCGTGCTCGAGCAGCCACACGAGCTTGTCCCCCCCTGCGTCACCGCCCAGGCCGCCGAGACGCTCCGCGATGGCCGCGACCCGCTCGGCGTGGTCGGGCGGGCGGACCGCGGCCGGGTCGTCTCCCGGGCGCACACGGAGGTTGAAGACCAGCGACAGCCGGTGTCCCTCCCGCACGGGCTGCGTCTCGTGCTCGCAGTCGGCGTAGAAGGCCGCGTACGCCAGCTCCGAGGGCTCGGCGGCGTTCATGTCGATCACGGTCTCCCGGCCCCGGTGGCGGACGGCCAGTGCGCCGCCGGTGCCTGGGGTGGGCAGCGAGACGGACAGCGTCGCGACCATGCCGTCGATCTTCTCCGTGTCCCGGTGGGCCGCGAAGAACCCGCCCGGCTCGTAGACCAGGAGCTTGTAGAGGTGCGCCTCGAGGCGGTCGGGAGGGCAGCCGAGCCCCCGCGCGGCCGCCTCGAGGATCTGCGACCGCGTCCCCGGCCACGCGCCGCCTCCCACGTGCACGCGCGCCGCGTCGAGCTGCCAGGAGTTGCGCACGGATGTGTCCACGCGCGTTTCCGATCCGCGGCCGTAGGGAGCGCGCTCCGCCACGGCGACGAGGGCGCGGATCTGCGCCTCGGGCACCGGGAACGACAGCACGCCGACCTCGTCCACCGAGATGAGCGGCATGGGGTAGAACGACCGCCCGTGGGTGCAATAGTCCCCCGCGCGGTCGATCGAGCGCAGAAGCGGCTCGAGCCCCGCCTCGTCGGTGCGGTAGACGATATCGGTCAGCGACATTCCGGCGTCTGCATAGCGGCGCGGTCTGCGGTCAACCACCCGCCGTCAGGCCGGAGTTACGCACGAAGCGTGCCGCGCGCTACTGCGCGGATGGCCCGGCTGCCGGCACGTTGCCGCGCGGCTTGAGCGCCGCGACACCGGGACCCGACGGCCCGCGCAGCGTGAACCAGAGCGTGCCCTCGGCGTCGCGGTCGAGCTTCGGCGTGTGGGCGGCGAGCTCCGGGAACGGGAAGTAGGTGAACTCGTTGGTGGCCTGATCGAAGCGCACCAGCGAGTTGTAGATCCCGTTCTCCACCCACAGGTTGTCGTCGGCGTCCGGCCAGACGTCGTAGGGGTTGCCGTCCTTGAGGGGCAGGGTGTACTCGGTGACGGCCGACGTCACGGGGTCGACCTTCGAGATGGCGTTCCCGAAGTAGTGCGCGGCCCAGATCTTGCCGTTGGCGTCGATGGCCGGGCGGCGCGCCGGGTTGGCGAGCGGGTAGGACCGCCACGCGGCCGTTTCCTGGTTGTACATGTAGATCGCCGGGGTGTGCAGCCCGACGGCCCAGACGCGGTCCTGCCGGTCGACGACGATCCCGTAGCCGCTGAAGCCGGCCAGCGGCTCCCACTCGGTGAAGTCCCGCGCAGCGAGGTCGAATCGGCCGATGCGGCCCGCGGAGGCGAAATAGGTGTACCAGAAGCTGCCGCGGGAGTCGACCCAGACGCTGTGGGGGCCGGCGCCCTTCGTCGGCATCGGATAGCGCGTGATCGCGCCCGTGGCCGGGTCGAGCTCGCCGAAGTGATCCCCGGTCAGCTCCACCCAGTAGACTCGGCCGCGGTGCTCGACGATGCCGTGCGGCGTGACGTTGATGTTCTCCGGGTTGTCGATCCAGTACTCCGTGGTGCGGCGCTCGTAGTCCGGGTCGCGGCTGTCGAGACGGATGATGGAGTTCGAGCCGTTGCCCGATACCCAGATGACGCCCGGCTCGACGAGGCTGGCGAAGACGCTGTGGATCGAGCCCCGGGGGGGCGCGCCGTTCGCCAGCAGGCGCTGCGGGCCCCGGTTGAGCTCGTACTCGATGTAGACGGCCTCGGACAGCGCGGCTTCATCTCGCACCAGTGGGTCGAGCTCCAGGTCGCGCGGCTCCGAGCCCGGCCCGAAGAGGGAAGTCAGGTACTCGATGATGAGCTCCTTCTCCTCCACCGAGACCAGGTCGTGCGTCACCTGCGGCACGCCGGGGGCCATGTTCGCCACGCGGCCGTCGATGTCGAACATCCGGTCCACCGCGGCGCGCCAGCCGCGCTCGTTCCGCGGCCCGCGCCGGTGGAAGCCGGCCGGCCCGTGGCAGCCGAAGCACGACCGCAGCATGATGTCGCGGGCCGGATGCGGCGGATAGAGGGTGTCGAAGTCGACGATCTCGACCGCCCGGTCGTCCTCCGCCCCGCCCCCGTAGTTCCGTTGCGCGGAGGCCCCGCGCGCCGCCGCGCCCTGCTCGGATCCCGCTCCCCGGGCGGTGAGCTCGATGTCGACCGTCGTCCGCGCTCCCGGGCTCACCTCGACCGTGAGGGTTGGCGCCTCGAACGCCTCCTCGACCACGCTGATGTCGTAGGTGCTCGGGGGGAGGTTGTAGATCCGATAGCGGCCGTCGTGCGTGTAGACGGTGTAGGCGATGCGGTGCACGGTGTCGTGCGCCTTCACCCGCACGGCGCGGACCTCGCCGGAGTCGGCGGTCACGCGTCCCGAGATGACGCCGGTGGCGTCTCCGCCCTGGGCGAGCGCGACGCCGACGGGCAGCATGCCCTCGCCAGCCAGCAGCACAGCCGCGAGCGCCAGGATCCCCGCGCCGGTTCCGAGCCCGATCGTCGACTGGGTCTGCATGGATCTCCTCCTCCGCACTCCTCGGCGGCCGCTCCGGCGCCTGCCTTCCCGTTGCCCGCGCGGGGCTGCCGATCAGCCGGGCCGTTCGTAGCCGGACGGCTCCGCTCCGTGCTCAGCCAAGCCTACAGGAGTCCGCGCCGTTCTACGACGCCGACTTCCAGTGCACCGTGCGCCCGGCACTCCAACCCGATCTGCAGGCGAAGCCGGTCGCGTTCCCGTCGTCCGTGGGCGCCGGGGCGCGGGTGTAACATTCGGCCGATGGCTCGGCCAGGAGTCTCCGCCGCGGATCGCGCTTTGCGGGTGCTTCGTGCGAGGGCAGACTCCCGGCGCGCGCGGGGGGGCGCGCTGGTGGCGCTCTCACTCGCCACCGCGCTGGCCGGGGCCGGCTCCGCGAGCGCCCGGGCCGCGGCGGCGGGGCCCGCGGAGACCGAGCCTCGCTTGGCGCCGCCCGCCTCCGAGGCGCAGCAGACCGCCCCTCCCGCGCCCCTCGCAGCAACGCCGCAGCGTGCGCTCCTCGACCGCTACTGCGTGACCTGCCACAACGAGCGCCGCCGCACGGGCGGTCTGGCCCTCGATGCGCTCGACGTCACCCGCGTCGGGGCGGCGCCCGAGCTCTGGGAGCGCGTCGTTCTGAAGCTGCGCGGCGGCATGATGCCTCCCGCCGGCCGGCCGCGGCCCGCTCCGGCGGAGTACGACGGCTTCCGCTCGTGGCTCGAGGCGGAACTCGACCGTGCGGCCGAGTCGAGACCGGACCCGGGACGGGTGCCGGCGCACCGCCTGAACCGCGCCGAGTACGCCAACGCGGTCCGCGATCTGCTGGCGCTCGAGATCGACGGGGCGGAATTGTTGCCGGCTGACGACGTCGGCCACGGCTTCGACAACCTGGCGGGCACCCTGGCGCTCTCGCCGGCGCTCATGGAGCGGTACCTCTCGGCGGCGCGGCGCATCAGCCGCCTCGCCGTCGGAGACCCGACGATCGGGCCGGGCTTCACCTCGAAGACCTACGTCGTGCCAATCAACATGGCGCAGAACGACCGGATGAGCGAGGACCTGCCGTTCGGCTCGCGGGCCGGCCTCGCCGTGCGCCACCGTTTTCCGCTCGACGGCGAGTACGCCATCACCATCCGCCTGCAGCGGAGCGTGTACGAGTACATCGTCAACCTCGACGAGTCGCACGACCTCGACGTGCGAATCGACGGCCGCCGCGTCGCCCGGTTCGCCGTCGGGGGGGAGGCCCCCGGGCGGCCGGCGCCGGTCAGCTTCTCCGGCACCTTCGTGGCCGCGGGCGGTCGGGGCTACCCGAGCCAGGCCTGGGACGACTATCGGACAGGGGCCGACGCGGAGCTGGCCGTGCGCGTCGACGTGGGTGCGGGGACGCGCGTCGTGGGGGTGTCGTTCGCCGGCAAGTCGTGGGAGCACGAGGGCGTGCTGCAGCCGCCGCTTCGCGAGTACGGCGCGACCGTTACCGAGACCACGGACACCTCGTCGCGGCCGGAAGGCCCAGGCGTGGGAAGCGTCGCCATCGACGGGCCGTACCGGCCGTCGGGGCCGGGGCAGACGGCCAGCCGCGCCCGCATCTTCCTCTGCCGGCCCGGCGAGGCCGGCGGAGAGGCGGCTCCTCCCCCCGCATCGCTGTCGCGGACGGATCGCCTGCAACCTGGAGACGGCGCCGACGGCGGCGAAGACTGCGCGCGGACCATCCTGGCCCGCCTGGCCCGGCGCGCGTTCCGGCGGCCGGTCGGCGACGAGGACCTCGCGCCGCTCCTCACTTTCTACCGGGCAGGGCGCGCGGCGGGCGGGTTCGAGGCGGGCATCCAGATGGCCCTCGAGCGGCTGCTCATCGACCCGGAGTTCCTCTTCCGCATCGAGCGCGACCCGGAGGGCCTCCCGCCGGGCGCTCCCTACCGGCTGGCGGACCTGGAGCTCGCGTCGCGGCTGTCGTTCTTCCTCTGGAGCAGCATCCCGGACGACGAGTTGCTCGACGTTGCGGCCGCGGGCCGGTTGTCCGACGGAGGCGAGCTCGAACGGCAGGTGCGGCGCATGCTCGCCGACCCGCGCGCGGGGGCGCTGGTCGAGAACTTCGCCGGCCAGTGGCTGGCGCTGCGCAGCGTGGACGGCCTCGCCCCCGATCCGAACCTCTTCCCCGAGTTCGACGAGAACCTGCGGGAGGCGCTCCGCCGGGAGACCGATCTGTTCCTGGAGAGCCAGCTCCGCGAGGACCGGAGCGTGGTGGACCTCCTGCGGGCCGACTACACGTTCCTCAACGAGCGGCTGGCTCGGCACTACGGCGTGCCCGGTGTCACGGGTAACCACTTCCGCCGCGTGAGGCTGTCGGACGCGCGGCGGGCCGGGCTGCTCGGTCACGGGAGCGTCCTCGCCGTGACTTCGTACGGCAACCGGACGTCGCCCGTCCTTCGCGCGAAGTGGCTGCTCGAGAACGTCCTCGGGAGCCCGCCGTCGCCGCCGCCCCCGGACATCCCGCCGCTGCCGGAGAGCGGGGCGGAGGCCGGCGAGCCGCGCACGGTCCGCGAGCGCCTCGCCCGGCACCGCCGCAACGCCGCCTGCGCCATCTGCCACGCGCCGATGGACCCGCTCGGCTTCGCTCTCGAGAACTTCGACGCCCTCGGCGGCTGGCGCACGCTGGACGCCGGCGTCCCGATCGACGCCTCGGCCGTCCTCGCGGACGGCGCGACCCGCTTCGACGGGCCGGCCGGGCTGCGCGAGGTGCTGCTGGAGCGGTCCGGGCAGTTCGTCGAGACGGTGACCGAGAAGCTGCTGACCTACGCGCTCGGCCGCGGGATCGAGCACTACGACCGGCCGGTGATCCGCGCCATCGCGCGGTCCGCCGCCGCCGACGACCACCGCTGGTCGTCCCTGATCCTGGGGATCGCCCGGAGCACGCCGTTCCGCATGCGGAGGACGGAGTCATGATCATCACCCGCAAGGCGCTGCCGCGCCGGACGGTGCTGCGCGGCATCGGCGCGGCGGTCGCACTGCCGCTCCTCGACGGCATGGTGCCGGCGCTCACGGCGCTCGGGCGGACCGCGGCGCGCCCCGTCCGCCGCTTCGGCGTCGTCTACGTACCGAACGGCGTGGTGATCGACGAGTGGACCCCGCCGACCACCGGCCGCGGGTTCGCGTTCACGCCGATCCTCGAGCCGCTCGAGCCGTACCGCGAGCGGCTGACGGTCCTGACCGGTCTCACGCAGAACGTCCAGGGCCTGACGGCGCAGAGCGGCGCCGTGCACGGCCGCTGCGCGACCAAGTTCCTCACCGGCGCCATTCCGCGGCCGTTCGGGCAGGAGGGGAACGACTTCCTGGCCGACGTCTCGCTCGACCAGCTCGTGGCGCGCGAGATCGGCCGCGACACGCAGCTCGGGTCGCTGGAGCTGTCGCTGGAATCGGGCGACAAGGGCGCCGGCACCTGCGACGGCGGCTACAGTTGCACGTACAGCCACACGATCACGTGGCGCGGCCCGCGGACGCCGCTCCCGATGGAGCACAACCCGCGCGTCGTCTTCGAGCGGATGTTCGGCGACGGCGGGAGCACGGATCCCGCGGCCCGGCGGGCGCAGGCCCGGCACAGCCGCAGCCTGCTCGACTCGGTCGGCGAGAAGGCGGCCGACCTCGCGCGCACGCTCGGCCCGGGTGACGCGGCGAAGCTGACCGAGTACCTCGACGCGGTCCGCGACATCGAGCGGCGGATCGAGCGGGTCGAGGCGGACGCGGCGCGCGAGCTGCCGGCGTTCGACCAGCCGGCGGGGGTGCCGGCGAGCTTCGCGGACCACGCGCGGCTGATGTTCGACCTGCAGGTGCTGGCCTACCAGAGCGACCTGACGCGGGTCATCACGTTCATGGTCGGCCGCGAGTTCAGCAGCCGCACCTACCCGGAGATCGGCGCCCCCGGCGGCCACCACCCGCTGTCGCACGAGCACAGCGCGGCCAGCCGCGAGCAGCTCGTCCGCATCAACCGGCACCACGCCGAGCAGTTCGCCTACTACCTGGCGCGGCTGGCCGCGACGCCGGACGGCGACGGGTCGCTGCTGGACAACGTGATCCTCTACTACGGGGCGGGCATGGCCGAGGGCGACCACCAGCCGTGGAACCTGCCGCTGGTGGTGGCGGGGGGTGGCGGCGGGCGGCTCGCGGGCGGGCGGCACGTCCGCTACGACGCCGGAACCGGGAGTGGCCGCTCGGTCGAGGGAGGGACGCCGCTCGCCAACCTGCACCTGACCGTGCTCGAAAGACTGGGGTTGCCGCTCGAGGGCATCCACGACAGCACGGGCCGCCTGGACCTGTAGGAGCAGGTCGTGGCGCAGCACTCCGTTCGGAACCTTCATCCCCCGCTCCGAGGTCGACGAAGCCGGGCTGAAGGAGGGCTTGTGATGGCCGGCCCCGAACCCAGCGCGCGGGTGGGACGTCCGCGGAGGCGGCGGAGGCCGCAGCGCGACCTTGCGGTCGCGGCGACGAAGGGTGGGCCGGGCGACGGCTCGGCACGGCGCAGGCGCGCTTCGTCCGCCGGCGTCGCGATGGTCCTGACTGCCGCCGTCCTCGCGCCGCCCGGCAACCTCGGGGCTCAATCCGTCCCGGAGGCTGGCGTGCCGCCCCTGGTCGCCGCCGTCCGGGCCGGGGATCGCGGCGCGGTGAGCGCGCTCCTCGCGGCCGGGGCAGAGGTGAACGCGGCGCAGCCGGACGGCGCGACGGCGCTCCACTGGGCCGTGCACCGGGAGGATGTCGAGACCGCCGGGGCGCTGATTCGCGCGGGAGCCGACGTCGGGGCGGCGAACGACCTCGGGGTGACGCCGCTCCTGATGGCGAGCCGCCGCGGCCAGGGAGCGCTGGCGGCACGCCTCCTGGCCGCCGGGGCGGATCCGACCGCGGCGTTGCCGAGCGGGGAGACGGCGCTGATGGCGGCCGCCCGGGCCGGCAGCCTGGCCGCGGTGGAGGCGTTGCTGGAACGCGGCGCGCGGGTGAACGCCGCGGAGGCCACGCGTGGCCAGACCGCGCTCATGTGGGCCGTGGCCAACCGGCGTCCCTCCGTCACGCGCGCGCTTCTCGCGCACGGGGCCGACGTTGCGGCCCGCACCCGGACCCGCGGTCGCGTCTACAACATGGGCGGCAGCCGCTCCGCCGGCTCGGCCTCGCGCGGCATCGCCCTGGAGGAGGTGACGGAGGGGGGCTCGACGGCGCTCCTCTTTGCCGCCCGGTCGGGCGACCTGGCGTCCGCCCGCCTCCTCCTCTCCGCCGGCGCCGACGTCCACGACACGACCGCCGACGGCAACACGGCACTCGCCATCGCCGCCCACAGCGGGCACGCCTCGCTGGCGGTGTTCCTGCTCGAGCGGGGCGCCGATCCCAACGCGGCCCCGCTGGGCTACACCCCGCTCCACGCCGCGGTGCTCCGGGGCACCCTGCGCGACCGCGGCGTGCGGAACGAGGATCCGCGGGCCGGGCTGCCGCTGGCGCGGGCGCTCCTCGCGCACGGGGCCGACCCGGACGCGCGCCTCCGGCGGGGGACGCCGGTGCGGCGCTGGAGCCACGACTTCGCCTTCATGGATCGCTGGGTGGGCGCCACGCCGTTCTGGCTGGCCGCCCACTTCCTCGAGGTGGAGATGATGCACGTCCTCGCGGAGGCGGGCGCCGACCCGCGAGCCCCCAGCCGCGACGGCACGACGCCGCTCATGGCCGCGGCGGGCTTCGGCTACAACCGCGGCGGCGGAAGCGCGTTCCTCCGCGACCGGCGCGACTTCTCGTCCTACAACCCCGTGGAGTCGGCGGCGCTGGGCTCGACGATCCCGCCCGCGGAGGAGCGCCTGGCGCGCGAGGCGGTAGCCGCGGCCCTCCATCTCGGCGCGCGGGTCCGCGCGGCGAACGACGCGGGCGACACTGCGCTCCACGCGGCGGCGTCCCACGGCATGAACACCGTCATCGAGCTGCTGGCCGCCCGCGGCGCCGACGTGCGGGCGGCGAACCGGCGCGGCCAGACGCCGCTCGACGTGGCCGTCTACTCCGAAGGCATCGCCGGCGACCGCTTCGTCCGCGAGTCGACGGCCGAGCTGCTCCAGTCTCTCGAGGGTGCGGACGCCGCGTCCCTGGAGGATGCCGATGCACCGGCCGGGCGGCCGGCCGCGCGGAGCGAGCGCGCGTCTGCGCCGGTCGCGCGCCCGGTCGCGCCGGACCGCCATCCGGCCGCATCGCACGGGCACCCGGAGGCCCGGGACCTGGCCAATCCGGTTGCCGCGACGCCCGACTCGGTCGCCGCGGGAGCCGCCGCCTACGCCCGCTACTGCGCCTCCTGCCACGGCACGACCGGTCGGGGCGATGGTCCGCTCGCCGCCGCGACCGCCGCCTACGGCGCCCGCCCGTCGAATCTCGCCGACCCTGCGTGGCAGCACGGCGCCAGCGATGGCGAGATCTTCGTCGCGATTCGTGACGGCATCGGCCCCGACTTCGCCATGGACGCCTTCGGCGCCCGCCTGGCGGAACGGGACATCTGGAACGTCGTCAACTTCCTGCAGCAACTCCCCTGAGTCGCGCGGTCCGCGCGCTGCCGTCTCGCTTGCCCCGCAAGCACGGAACCCGGGCGCGCAGACTCCTGCCAACCGGCGGGAGCCGATACAATCGCGACGTGGAGGGCCCGCACTTCGCCGGCTGGAGTCCGAAGCAGGTTGCGGCTGCCCGGCGCTGGGTGCGGACGTGGCAGGAGGCCGGGCCACGCCTGGAGCAGGTGCGCCGAGACGAGTTGCGGCGGCTTGACCCGCAGCACGCTGTCGCCCTGCTCTGCGGCGAGGCCGACTACACGAAGGCGCCGCGCGCCCCCCGGGCGACGTCGGGCCTCGTCGAGCAGCAGCGCTGGTTCAGGCTCGCCGCACGCCGGTGATTGAGCTGATCAGGGTGGCCGCCGACCTGCAGGCCTTCTGCGAGGCCCGGCGCTGGCGCTTCTGCTTCATCGGCGGCCTGGCCCTGCAGCGTTGGGGAGAGCCGCGGGAGACGGTCGACGTCAACGTCACCCTCGTGACCGGCTTCGGCGGAGAGGAGCCGTTCGTCACGGCCCTGCTGGACCGCTACGACGGCCGGATCCCCGACGCGGCCGGCTTCGCCCGCGCGAACCGCGTGCTGCTGCTGCGCGCCGCTTCCGGCGTCGGCATCGACGTCGCCCTCGGCGGGCTGCCGTTCGAGGAGAGGATCGTCGAGCGCGCCAGCCCGTTCTCGTTCCCCGGGAGCGTACCGAGTTCGAGCGCTGAGCCGAGGCGGTTCCCGGACGCCGCTCAGTAGTCGGACGCCCGGAGCGAGGCGCGGACGATCTCCCGGTCGTTGCGGTGCACGATGTGGCCATTGGCGTACGCGGGGTGCGTCCAGTTCACGATGCGCTCGGCGATCGCCCCGTGCGGCGTGCGCGTGCCGGAGCTGCTGGTCGGCTCGATCAGCTTCGTGCGGGCCAGCTCGACATAGCCGGTCGGCGTGAAGCGGGCGAGGATCAGGTCGCCGATGTCGTTGTTGACGAAGTAGCGGTCCTCGTGCTGCACGAGGTGGGCGCTGCTCCAGCGGACCTCCACCGTCATGTCCTGGCTCATCCAGAGCCGCTCGCCGGTCCGGGCGTCGAGGCCCCGCAGTTCGCCGTAGCTGCCGACCCCGTAGATGGTGTCTCCGACGATGACGGGCGTCGTGACCAGGGCGTGCAGGCCCTCGGTCTGGTCCGGCAGCTCGCTGCGGCTCCCGCCGCGCCAGAGCTCCGTCGCCGCGGGCCGGTCGCTGCTCAGTCGCATCATCATCGAGCCGCTGAAGAACTGCGACACGAAGAGGTAGTCGCCGCTCCGGACCGGAGTCGCGACGGACACCGCCGCGGGCACCTCCCACGGATGCTCCCAGTACACGTCACCTGTCTGGGGATCGAGCGAGGCGAGGGCTTCCGGATGCCAGATGATGAGCTGGCGCACGCCGCCCGCCTCGTAGATCACCGGGTGCGCGTAGCCCATTTCGGAGCGGACCGGCAGCGAGCGCCAGAGCTCCTCGCCTGTGTGCTTGTCGAAGGCCACGACCAGCGCGTCCGGCTCGCCGCCGACCAACGCGATCAGCCGGTCGCCGTCGACGAGCGGGGCGCTCGCGACGCCGTACACCGGGACGCTCGTGTCGTAGTCGGCTACGTAGTCCTTCTCCCAGCGCACCGCCCCGGACTCGACGTCGAAGCAGAAGAGCCGGCCGGTGGCCCCGAGCACGTAGACGCGGTCCCCGTCGACGGTCGGCGTGGCGCGCGGCCCCACGGCATACGAGTAGACGAGCATGCGGTAGGTCGTCTGCCACTCGTGCGTCCAGAGAATCTCGCCCGTCTGCTCGTCGAGGGCGAGGGCGCGCTCGGTGCCGTCGACGGTGCGCGACTCGGGATCCTCGAACCAGTCGGCGACGAAGATGCGCCCGTCCGAGACCGCCGGTCCCGAGTAGCCCCCTCCGAGCGGCGTGCGCCACGTGATCTTCAACTGCTCCGGCAGCGTCTCCACGATGCCGGTCTCGTGCCAGACGCCAAGGCGGCCGGGCCCTCGGAACTGCGTCCAGTCGTCGGCCAGAAGCGGCGCGCTCGCGATGACGGCGGCGACGGCGATGAGCGCCGGGAGTCTCCGCCTGGGAACGTGCGATGCCGGAGTCGGGTTGCCGTGCATGCCTTGGTCTCCGAACTGGACCCGGTCTCCGAGCTGGGTTCCGGGTTCCTGCTGCCGGACTACGTGCCTCCGGCGCGGCCCGGGCCGCCGGGGAGGAGATGCGGTACCGACGCTGCGGCCGCCGGGTCCGGGGCGCTGACCATCACTCGCCGCGACTGACGACGACGATAGGGGATTGCGTCAACGTGCCGGCGGGCGGGAAGTCGGCGGCCGGGATCCCGGAGAGCCCGGAAGGCACCTCTTCGATCGCGGTCGCCACGATTCGCACCCCTTCCGCCGTGATCCGCGCCGAGCGCAGGGCGCCGTCGCTGACGATGACCGGGTGGACCTGCCACGCGCCGTCCGCGCCGACCATCGCCTCCCCCTGAAAGAACCACCGGTCGGCGGCGGGGGAGAAGACGAACACCAGGATGCGCTCGGCGGAGATTCCGGCAGAGGTGCCGGCCACGGTCAACTCGCGCCCCACCTCCGCGCCGTCCACCGGGTTCGTTATCGCAAGCTGCAGCTCGGCGGGCTGGGCCGGCGCGGGTCCGGCGCCGAGCCACAGCAGCGGCAGGATCAGGCAAGCCGCCCGAGTCATCGGGTCTCCTCCTACAAGGTCTGCGCTCGCCGCGCGACACCTGCCACGCGCGCGACCCGGGGCGCGCAGAGATCGCAACGACCCTATCACAACGCACGCCTCCGGCCTGCGTCAGAGGGCTCCTGCGCGCGCGGTCCGGAGTCGGCGCTCGAAACCCGCTGCATCCATGCCGAGTGGTAGAGCGACCACCACGCCGAGGGACGGACAACGAGAGTATCATCGCGCGGCAGGCCCCAATCTTCGATGGAGGGTTGATTCATGCGCACTACCCTTGTTCTCGCCCGTGCGGCCGGCGTACTCGTGCTCTCGGTGTGGGCGGCCTCAGCCGCGACAGGCCAGACGCTCGGCCCGGTTGTGGAATCCAGTCTGGGAACGCTCGCAGGCGAGCCCGTCGCGGGTCACGACGAGGTCCTCGTGTTCCGGGGCATCCCGTACGCCGAGCCGCCGGTGGGCGACGCCCGCTGGCGGCCGCCGATCGCCAAGGCGGCGTGGGACGGCACGCGCGCGGCCACGACGTTCGGGCCGGCGTGCTGGCAGGGCCTCACGCCGGAGTCTTCCATCTACACGCGCGGTGACCTCGAGCGCGACGAGGACTGCCTCTACCTCAACGTCTGGACGGCGGCGACGGACGCGGCCGACGCCCGGCCGGTGATGGTCTGGTTCCACGGCGGCGGGCACAGCGGCGGGTGGGGGAGCGCCAGGGTCTTCGACGGGACGGCGCTGGCGCAGAAGGGCGTCGTGCTCGTCACCATCAACTACCGGCTCGGCGCGTTCGGCTTCCTCGCGCATCCGGCGCTGAGCGCCGAGTCGCCCCACGGCGCGTCCGGCAACTACGGCCTGCTCGACAAGGTGGCGGCGCTGGCCTGGGTGCGCGACAACATCGCGGCCTTCGGGGGCGACCCCGGCAACGTCACCATCTTCGGGCAGTCGGCCGGCTCGTGGAGCGTCTGCTACCTGATGGCGTCGCCGTTGACGGCCGGGCTCTTCCACAAGGCGATCGGGCATTCCGGGGGCTGCTTCCGCGGCGGCCGGCCGGACCTCGAGGCCGCGCACGCGCAGGGTCTCGCGGCGGCGTCAGCGCTCGGGGCGGAGGGCGGCGGAGCCGAGGCGCTGGCGGCGCTCCGGGCCCTCGACGCGCCGGCCGTGCTCGACTCGGACCTCGGTTCCGGGGCCATCGTCGACGGCTGGTTCATGCCGCGGGCGGCGCGCGCGATCTTCGACGCCCGCGAGCACAACGACGTGCCGGTCATCGCTGGCGCCCTGGCCGACGAGGGCACCACGCTCTACGCCGGCATGCCGGAGCGAACCGAGGCGGAGCTGACCGCGACGCTGCGTGCCGAGTACGGCGAGCGCGCCGGCGCCGTGCTGGCCGCCTACGGTCCGGAGGTGGACCGCTCGACCAGGGGCGGCGCGCAGGCCATCCAGGCCGACCGCAGCTTCGTCTGGGAGATGCGGACCTGGGCCCGTGCGGTGGAGGCGGCCGGCAACGACGCCTACCTCTACTTCTTCAGCCAGGCGCCGCCGGTGTTCCGGATCTACGTGCCGGAGCGCGCCGCCATCGACCTGCCGGACGGACCGCGCGGCTACGGCGCCTACCACTCCGGCGATCTGGCGTACGTCTTCGCCAACACGCGCCTCGTCGGCATCAACTGGACCGACTGGGACCACGAGCTGTCGGACGCGATGTCGCAGTACTGGGTGAACTTCGCGCGCACCGGGGACCCCAACGGCGGCGACCTCCCGGCGTGGCCGCGCTACGCCGCCGAGGCCGACCAGTGGCTGGAGTTCGGATCCGAACTCGGGGTCACGACCGGGGTCCGCAAGGACAAGCTGGACCTGTTCGACGTCGTGAACGCGCCGGCGCCGTAGCCCTTACACCTCCGACAGGTAGCCCAGCGTCCCCGTGCTGTCGCCGAAGCTCTCCACGGGGAGCCCCAGCTTGTCGAGCACGGCGACGTGCAGGTTCGTGAGCGGCGTGTCGGACGGGTAGCGCAGGTGCCGCCCGCCCGCGACGCTTCCCGCCGCTCCGCCCGCGAGCAGCGTCGGCAGGTCGAGGTGGAAGTGGAGGTTGCCGTCGCTGATCCCCGACCCGTAGACGAACAGGGAGTGGTCGAGGAGCGAGCCGTCGCCGTCCGGCGTGGCCTGCATCCGCTCCAGGAAGTAGCCGAGCTGACGGATGTGGTGCGTGTTGATCCGCGCCAGCATCGCCAGGTTCTCGGGGTCGTTCTGGTGGTGGGAGTAGCCGTGGTGGCCGCCCGGCACGCCGATCTCCGGGAACGACCGGCCGCTCACCTCCCGGCCGAACATGAAGGTGCTGACCCGTGTCAGGTCGGTCTGGTAGGCGAGCAGCAGCAGATCGAACATCAGGCGGCAGTGCTGCTCGAACGTGTCGGGGATGCCGACCGGCTGCTCGACCACCGGCAGCTCGCGGTCGCTCTGGGCCTCGGCCATCCGGATACGCCGCTCGACGTCCCGGACGGCGTCGAGGTACTGCGTCAGCTTGAGGCGGTCGCCCGCGCCCAGGGTGCGCCGAAGGCTGCGGGCCTCGTCGGTCACGAAGTCGAGGATGCTGCGGTCCTGGCGCAGGCGCGCCAGCCGTGCCTTGACGTCGGTGCTGTCGGTGGCGCCGAAGAGCCGCTCGAACACCGCGCGGGGGTTGTTCTCCATCGGGAGCGGCGTGGTCGGCGTGCGCCAGGCGATCGTGTTGGCGTAGGCGCAACTGTAGCCCTGGTCGCAGGCCCCGAGCACCTCGACGGAGTCGATGGCCAGCTCCAGCGATGCGAGCTGCGTCTCCTGCCCGAGGGCGCGCGCCGCAATCTGATCCATCGAGACGCCGGCCCGGATATCGGCGCCTTCCGTCTTCTTGACGTGCACGCCGGTCAGCCAGGTCGACGCGGCGCGGGCATGGTCGCCGACCCCCTCGCCCTCGCGGGGGATGGCGACCTTGTCGGCGAGGCCGGTCAGGATGTTCACCTGCTCGCGCACCGGCGCCAGCGGCTCGAGGACCGGCGTGAGCTCCAGCGGTGCGCTGATCGCGTCGTCCGGCCCGGGCGGCGTCCAGGCGCGCATCTCCACCCCGTTCGGCACGTAGATCGCGCCGAAGCGCCGCACCGGGCGCGCGGCGGCGCTGCGGGCGGCGGCGAACGCCGGCACCATGCCGTCGAGAAGCGGCAACGCCAGCGAGGCGCCGAGGCCGCGGAGAACCGTCCGGCGGGAGAGTGTCCTGTTCGTGATCATCATGGGGAGCCAGCCTTCGTGGGCTCGGAATCCGACGCTCGCCGCATCCGGAACGGCGCGCTCTCGACGATACCGCGTATCAGGGACGACCAGCGGTAGTCGTCCGCTTCCGCGTCCCGGAGGATCCTTCGCACGGCCGGCGCGTCCCGATGGTCCAGGCCCCGGCCGAGGGCGTAGGTCAGCAGCTTGTCCGTGACCGTCGCCGCGAACTCGCTGGCCCACGGCTCGCGCAGCAGCGCGTCCCGGAACGCGCCCGGACCGTCGAACACCGCGCCGTCCGGCAGCGCACCCGACGCGTCGATGGGCTCCGCGCCGATCCCGCCCTCGTGGGTGCGCCAGCGACCGACCGCATCGTAGTTCTCGAGGGCGAAGCCGAGCGGGTCGATCTTGGCGTGGCAGGTCGAGCAGGCCGGGCTGGCGCGGTGCTGCGCCATCCGCTCGCGCATCGACGCCGGCCGTTCCCCCGCACCATCGTCCTCGGCGAGCTCCGGGATGTCGGGCGGCGGGGGCGCCGGGGGCGCGCCGAGCAGGTTCTCGAGCAGCCACTTGCCGCGCACCACCGGCGAGGTGCGGTGCGGATAGGAGGTGACCGTGAGGATGCTGCCGTGGCCGAGCAGGCCGGGCCGACGGTCGTCGCCGTGGGCCACGCGGCGGAAGTGGTTGCCGTAGACGTTCGGGATGCCGTAGTGGCGGGCCAGGCGCTCGTTGACGAACGTGTAGTCGGCGCGCAGCAGATCGTGGATGCTGCGGTCCTCCCGGAGCTGGCTGGCGAAGAACAGCTCCGTCTCCCGCCGGAGCGCGTTGCGCAGGTTGTCGTCGAAGTCGGGGAACCGCGCGGCGTCCGGCGCCACGCTCCGCAGGTTCCGCAGGTAGAGCCACTGCCCGGCGAAGTTCTCCACGAGCGCGTCCGAACGCGGGTCGTCGAGCATCCGCCGGACCTCGCGCTCGAGCCGCTCGGGATCCCGCAGGTCGCCGCGCTCGGCCGCGTCGATGAGATCGTCGTCCGGGATGCTGCTCCAGAGGAAGAACGACAGCCGGGAAGCGAGATCCAGATCGCCGATGCGGTACGGGGCGCCGGAGGCGACGCCGGTCGGATCCTCCTCGACGCGGAAGAGGAACTTCGGCGACACGAGCAGCGCTTCGAGCGCCCACCGAACGCCCTCCTCGAACCTGCCGCCGGCCTCCCGCCCCGCCTCGTAGGCGGCGAGCAGGGGAGCGACGTCGGCTTCGGTCACCGGACGCCGGTAGGCGCGGCGGGCGAGTGTGCCGAGGATGTCGCGGGCGCACGGCCCCTCGGCCGCACGGCGGTCGGGAACGCAGGTGAAGACCGCGGCCCGGCTCGGCGTGGCGTCCGGCGTCCGGCCACCGTAGGGCCCGACCACCGAGATCTGCTCCACCGACGGCGCGTTCGGGTAGAGCGTGAACGCGAAGCTGGTGATCGGGGGCGGCGGCGGGCGTCCGTCGACCGGGAGCGTCCCCTCGAGCGCCTCGACGAACGAGACGCCGACGCGCCGCGTGCCCGCCCGGACCGGCAGCCGCACCTCCAGGGGCCCGCGACGGCCGAGGTCGAAGCGTGCGACCCGCGCGCGGTCCAGCCGGATCTCGAGTTGGTGCCCGGCCCGCGCCCGGCCGCGAAGGGAGATGCGGATGACGTACTCCCCGTCGAGCGGGAAGTGGTGGCGCACCGCGAGCCCGCCGCGCGATCCGAACGGCAGGTCGTCGCCTACCCGGCCGTCCTGCGCCAGGAGCGGCGACGTCCGGTAGGCGGCGGTCGTCGGCCGCAGCGTGGGGTCGCCGACCGCGCTCCGGCTGACGCGCGCCGCGGCCAGCAGGTAGCGCTCGAGCAGCCCGGGGGAGACCGACAACACGTCGCCGACGTTGTCGAAGCCGTAGCTCGACTCGTCGGCCGGCAGCAGCGCGCGGCCGTCGACCTCCAGGGCCAGCAGGTCGCGGATCGCGTTGACGTACTCGGTGCGGTTGAGCCGCTGCACGGCCGGGCGGCCCGGATCCGGGTGGGCCTCGGCCGCGCGATCCAGCGCGCCTTCGAGGTAGGCGACGGCCTCCGCGTAGGCGGCCGCATCGGGGCGGGGGCGCGGCGACGGCGGCATGGTGGCGGTACGGAGCTTCCGCACCACCTTCTCCCATGTCGCAGCGTCGGTTCGGACCTGCGCCGGATCGACGCCGGCCAGCGTCAGGCCGGCCGTCCGCAGCCGGTCGTTGTGGCACGTGAGGCAGTAGCGGTCGAGCAGGGCGCGCGTCGACGCGGCCGCGCCGACGGTCGGTTGCGCGTTCGCGCCGGGGGCCATCGTCCAGAGCGCGACCGCCGCCGTGATGCCGGCGGCGCCGATCGCCTGCCTCGTTCTCGTCATCCTCGTCTCAAGGTCGCGGCGCCTGCGCCCCGGCCTCGTCGCCGTAGCTGGTCAGGCCGAAAGTTAACTGGATGCCGGCCACCGGATCGGCTCCGAGCGCCCGAAGCTCGGCCGCCGCCTCGGCGTGGCGCACGAACGTGGTGCAGCAGATGAGATGGCCCTCCGCGATCCGCAGCGGAGTCTGGCGGGCCGCGTTCTGCGCATCGATGTCGGCGCCGCGCTCGACCAGGAACCGAATGGCGCGGTTCGCGTTGTGGTAGGCGGCGGCGTGGAGCGCGGTCTCGCCGTGCGCGTTGGCCGCGTCGACGTCGAGGCCCAGCTCCAGGCCCGCGGCGAGCGCGTCGACCGCCTTCTCCTCGGTCCAGTCGTAGTAGGTGATGTCGGTCGCGGCCCGCTTGCCGAGGCCGGCCGCCAACATCAGCGCGTTCGTCCCGTCGTCGGTCGTCCGGTTCGGGGCCGCGCCCGCGGCGGCCAGGAGCCGCATCATCGCGGCGTCGGCGGACTTGGCCGCCACGAGCAGCGGCGTCGACCCGATCTGCGTCAGCCGGCCCGAGCCCGGGGAGGTGAAGACGCCGATCTCGAACGCGTTCGTCAGTCGCTGCGGGCGCTCGAGACGGGCGTCCGCGTCGGCGCCGCGCGCCAGCAGCATCTCCGCAATGGCCAACTGCCCGGTGGCCGCGGCCAGATGGAGCGCGGTGTACCCGGCCTCCGCGGGGCGCGGGTCGGCGCCCCGCTCGAGGAGCAGCCGCGCGACCGGCGTGCGGTGCTTGGTGAGGGCGAGCATCAGGGCGGTCACGCCGTCCGGCCCCGCGTCGTCCACGTCGGCCCCCGCGGCCAGCAGCACGCCGACCACCTCCGGGTCGCCGGCCAGCACGGCGTGCAGCAGCGGCGTGAATCCGCCTTCCGGCCGCGGCGGATCGCGGTCGCCGTCGCGCGGCAGGACGGCCGGATTGACCGCCTCGAAGGGGCTCAGGACCGTCGCTTCCCGCACGATGGGCCGGCCCTGTCGGGTCCGCACGCGGGTGCGCGCCGCCACGTCGGCGCCCACCTCGGCGAGCAGCGTCACCACCCGCGGGTGGCGTTCCGCGGCCGCCCACATGAGGGCCGTGTGGCCCCCGCGCGTCGGCTGGTCGACATCGGCGCCGGCCGCGATCAGAAGGCGCACGACCGAGGCGGCCCCGGCCCGCGCCGCCATCATCAGTGCGGTCTCGCCGGCCGGGCGGGCCGCGTTCGGATCGGCGCCCGCGGCCAGGAGCCGCTCGACCATCGGGGCGCTGCCGTTGGCGCTCGCCAGCATCAACGGGGTCACCCCCAGGTCGTTGGCCGCGTCGGGGCTCGCGCCGGTGCTCAGCAGGAGATCGGCGATGTCGCCGTCGTCCCAGTGCGCCGCCCAGGCCAAGGCCGTGGCGCCGTCTGCCTGCGGCGCGTCGGGATCCGCCTCCGCGGCGACGAGCGCCCGCACGGCTCTCGCGTCGCGGTCTTCCGCGGCGTCCGCCAGCGGGCTGTCGGCAGCGTGACCCGCGGGCGCGACGGCCCCGGCAGACACGACGGCCCCGGCGGACGGAGCGGCACCCGTGGGCGGAACCGCAACGGCGAACGGCACGGCGCCAACGGGCGGAACGCCGCCGGCGAGCGGAGCCGCGGCCGCGAAGGGAAGGATGCCCGTGGCCAGGAGGAATCCGGCACGGCGCGCCGCTCCGCGCGCGCGATCCCGAACCGGCGCCGACAGGTCGCGCGAAGCAGCCACTCGCATCTCCAGAGCTTCTTGCGTGCATCCTACTGCACGCCCCGCGCCGCCATCCAGTTCCGGCCACGCCGGGCGCCGGCGGACCGCGCACGCGGGATCGCCGCCGCGGGTCGCGACGGGCCTCCCCGCGTCACCTCGATGCCGGTCCGAGGGCGGGCGGGAACCCGGGACGGCCGATGCACGTCACAATGGCCGGATGAACCGATGGAGGGCGAGTGCCCCGTGGCTGGGCGGCGTGGGCCTGATCGTCGTCGCCGCCCTTCTGCTCGCCGGCGGTGACGGCGGGACGGAGGTGGATCGGCTCGCACGCCTGCTCGACCTCGAGCCGGGAGACACGGTGGCGGATGTCGGGGCCGGCAACGGGTGGTTGAGCGTCGAGGTCGCGCGGCGGGTCGGCCCGGGCGGCCGGGTGTTCGCGACCGAGCTGTCCGCCTCGCGGCGTGACGACATCCGCGCAGCGGTCGCCGCGGCGGGCCTCGGCAACGTCACGGTGGTGGAGGCCGGCGAGCGCGATTCGAACCTGTCGCCCGCCTGCTGCGACGCGATCTTCCACCGTCGCGTCTACCACCACCTGAGCGATCCGGCCGCGACCAACGCCAGCCTCTACGCAGCGCTCCGGCCCGGCGGCCGACTGGCGGTCATCGAGCTGGAGTTCGGCGGGCTCTTCGGCTTCCTGCGGGCGTGGCCGCACTGGACCGACGACGAGCAGGTGGTCGCGGAGGTCACCGCGGCAGGATTCACGCATGTCGCGACCGCGGAGTGGCCGGTGGCCGCCCACTACGCGGCGGTGTTCCGCAAGTAGCGCGGGCGCGCCACCGAAGCACATGACCACGCACTCCGTCCGCCGCCACCTGCGGCTCGAGATCGCGGCGTACGACGAGACGATCCGGCGCTTCATTCCGGGCTACGAGGCGATGCTCGCGGTGGCGGCCCGCGAGGTCGCGGCCGGCGTATCCCGGCTCGGCGAGGGAGCCGGCGCGCCGCCGGGCGCCCGTCTCGTCCTCGACCTCGGGGGCGGCACCGGGGCCCTGGCGGAGGCGATCGTCGCGCATCCGGAGGTCGGGACGGTGGCCCTGATCGACGTGGACGAGGAGATGCTGGCCCAGGCCCGCACCCGGCTCGCGAGATTCGGGGGACGGGTCCGCTTCCACACCCGCTCGTTTCACGATCCCCTGCCGGCGTGCGACGGCGCGGCGGCCTCGCTCGCGCTGCACCACGTCCGGTCGCTGGACGACAAGCGCGCCCTCTACCGGCGGATCCACGAGGCGCTCCACCCGGGAGGCTGCTTCGTCAACGCCGATGCGACGATGCCGGTCGAGCCGGCCGCCCGCGCCGCGACCTGGCGCGGCTGGGCCGACCACATGGTCGCCTGCGGCATCGACGAGCAGCAGGCCTTCGCGCACTTCGAGGAGTGGGCGGAGGAGGACACCTACTTCCCGCTGGAGGAGGAGCTGGGCGCGTTGCGGGCGGCGGGGTTCGCCGCCGACTGCGTCTGGCGCGAGGGCGGGATGACGGTCGTCACGGCCCGCAGGGCCGGTGCGTCGCCGCGGGCGGCGCCGTAGCCCGCCGTTCGTCGCCGCGGCTGCTCTCGGCGCCGTTCTACGGCGCGGACTCCCGGCCGGCGTGGCGGCCTGGTGGCCGCGGCTCGAGGCTTGCGGTCGACGAGGCGTCGTCGGGACAGGGCGTTGGGATGGGTCGTCGGGACAGGGCGTTGGGATAGAATGTTCAGGTTGGAGCCGGCGCGCGACGTGCCGGCATCGCGAGAGTGAGGATTCGCATCATGACGCAGAGCACGCGCAAGTTCAGCCGGGTGGCGGGCCTCGCCGGCCTCGCCGCGCTGGTGGTGGCGTCGGCCCCCGCGGCGGCGCAGACGGCGGTCGAGCATCCGACGTTCAGCAAGGACATCGCTCCGATCCTGCAGCGGAGCTGCCAGAAGTGCCATCGGCCGAACGCGCTCGCCCCGATGTCGCTCATCACCTACGAGGACACCCGCCCGTGGGCGCGGGCCATCAAGTACCGCACCGGCCTGCGCGACCAGATGGGCGTCATGCCGCCCTGGTACATCGAGAAGGACATCGGCATCCAGGAGTTCAAGGACGACTGGTCGCTGAGCGACGCCGAGATCGAGACCATCGCCCGCTGGGCCGACAACGGCGCCCCGCAGGGCGACCCGGCGGACATGCCGACACCGCCGCCGTTCATCGACGTGGACGAGTGGGAGCTCGGCGAGCCCGATCTCGTCGTTTCGTCGCCCTCGTTCGAGGTGCCGGGCGAGGCGCCGGACTGGTGGGGCGCTCTCGGTGTGGTGCCGACCGGACTGACCGAGGACCGCTACATCGCGGCGGTCGAGTACAAGGAGCGGAACGACCTGCCGCGGGGCGTGCGTTCCGACACGGTCGGCGGGCTGTTCGTCGTCCACCACTCGGCGACCACCGTCATGCCCCCGAACAGCGAGGACCCGCGCGACGCGTACCAGCTTCCCGTACACGAGGTCGGCCGCAACGCCGACGTCTTCGATGCCGAGGCGGGCGTGCTGATCAAGGCGGGCTCCGTCCTCGTCTTCCCGTCGACGCACCTGCACTCGAACGGTACCGACACGAAGGCGCACATCGACGTCGGGTTCAAGTTCCACCCGGTGGGCTACGAGCCGACGAAGGAGATGGAGCTGCTGTTCTTCGGCAACGGACCCGACCTCGACATCCGCGCGATGGAGTCCAACCAGCGCGCCGACGCCTACTTCACGCTGCCGGAGAACGCGAAGCTGAGCGTGTACGAGCCGCACATGCACGCGCCGGGCGTGCGGATGTGCCTGGAGGCGGTGTGGGGGACGACCGTGCAGACCCTCAACTGCTCCGGCTACGACCACAACTGGGTCCGCGTCTACAAGTATGAGGACGACGCGGCGCCGCTCTTGCCGAAGGGCACCATCCTCCACCTGACGGGCTGGTTCGACAACTCGCCGACCAACCCCAACGTGGTCGATCCGCGCAACTGGTCCGGCTCGGGCCACCGCTCGGTCGACAACATGTTCATCAACCTGATCCAGGCCGTCTACATGGACGACGAGGAATTCGCGACCGAGGTCGCCCTCCGCGAGGCCAAGCTCGCGGCGGACGGCGGGCGCGACATCGGCTGCTTCACGTGCGGCACGTCCGACGACGCCGCGCTGGCGAACGAGAACAACGACAACGAGTGAGGATGACGGTGCGCAGCGCGGCATTGGCGGCACTCTGCATCGGAGGGGCGGCGCTCGTGGGGGCGCCGTCCGCTCTTGCCCAGCAGTCGTTCGCGACGGGGCAGAACATCGCGCCCGCCTACGAGGGGTGGGAGCAGAACGAGGACGACTCCTTCAACCTCGTGTTCGGCTACATGAACCGCAACTGGGAGGAGGTCCTCGACGTCCCGGTCGGTCCGGACAACAGCATCGAGCCGGGCGGCCCCGACCAGGGTCAGCCGACGCACTTCCTCCCGCGGCGAAACCGCTTCGTCTTCCGGATCCGGGTCCCCGCCGACTTCGGCGACAAGGAGGTGATCTGGACCCTGACGACCAACGGGCAGACGGAACGGGCCTACGCCACGCTGAAGCGCGACTACTACATCGACGACCTGGTCGTGCAGGCGAACTATGGCGCGTCCGGGGCGGCCGGCGCGACGCCGGAGTCGGAGGCCAACGAGGCTCCGGTCCTCGCGGTAGAGGGCCAGTCGTTCCGGACCGTCGCGGCGGGCGAGCCGCTGACGCTCAGGGCGGTGGTCACCGACGACGGCCTGCCGACGGCGCGCCCGCTGGGTGCGACGAGCCCCCGCTCGCCGGGTCGCATCACCACCGACAGCGCGACGGGGCTGCGGATGTCCTGGTTCGTCTTCCGGGGATCCGGTGACGTGATCTTCGATCCACCGCAGATCAAGGTCTGGGAGGACACGCGCGAGGGCGAGGAGTCGCCCTGGTCGCCCGGCTGGTCCACGCCGGAGGCGCCCGAGGACGGCCAGTGGGTCGTGCGGGCGACGTTCCCTGAGCCTGGCACGTACGTCCTGCGCGCGCTCGCCCACGACGGTGGTCTGGCCGTTTCGGACGACGTGACCGTCACCGTCACGCCCTGAACCTGCCCGGCCGGTCCGGACGGGATTGGATTCTGCCGCGGCCGCTTCAGCCAGCACGCTGGAGCGGCCGCTTCTTGCGTACGGCCTCGCCCGGTCTGCAAGGCGCCATCCGCGCTCCAGCGCAGGATGCGACCGCCCGCGGCCCCGGCGCACGAGGGTGGGGCCTAAACGGGCGCAACGGGTGGCGCGTCAAGACATGTGCGGGTCCGTGTACCTGCGCGGGCGCCGGGAGGCTCGGCTGCATGAACGTCGGCATCGTCTGCTACGCGTCGGTCGGCGGCAGCGGAATCGTCGCCACGGAGCTGGCCAAGGTGCTCGCCAGGCGCGGGCACGAGGTGCGGCTGATCAGCAGCGAGCCGCCCGTCCGGCTGGGCGACTTCCAGGCGGGGCTGGCGTTCCACGCCGTGCAGACCCCCGGCTATCCGCTGTTTCGCGAGCCGCAGTACCTGCTCTCGCTGGCCAGCAAGATCGTAGAGGTGGCGCGCGCCTACCGGCTCGACATCATCCACGCGCACTACGCGATCCCGCATGCCACGGCGGCGTATCTCGCGCGCCAGATCCTGGCCGCGGGGGGTGACGGGCAGGTCCCGCGGGTCATCACCACCCTGCACGGCACCGACGTGACGCTCATCGGCAGCGACCCCTCCTACCTGGAGACGGCGGCGTTCTCGATCGACCACTCCGACGGCGTGACCGCGGTTTCCGAGAGCCTGCGCGACGACACCTACCGGCACCTGCCGGTGGCCGCCCGCATCAACGTCATTCCCAACTTTCTCGACTGCCAGTATCACCGGCGCTTGGGGGACGAGTCGCTGCGGGCGCGTTACCGCCGCGGAGACCCGCACGCGAAGCTGGTCATCCACGTCTCCAATTTCCGCCCCGTGAAGCGGGCCGACGCCGTCATCGAGATCTTCCGCCGCATCCGAGAGCGGTTGCCGGCCCGGCTGCTGCTCGTGGGCGACGGGCCCGACCTCGCTCCCGCCTGCCGGCGGGCGGGGGAGCTGGGTCTGGCCGGCGACGTCGAGGCGCTGGGCGAGCAGGAGCTCGTCGTGCCGTTGCTCTCGATTGCCGACGTCTGCCTGCTGCCTTCGGCGCAGGAGAGCTTCGGGGTGGCGGCCCTCGAGGCGATGGCGTGCGAGGTGCCGGTCGTGGCCTCGCGGGTCGGCGGCCTGCCCGAGGTGATCGCGGACGGGGATTCGGGTTTCCTGCACGATCCCGACGATCTGACCGGCATGGCCGAGAGCGCCGTGCGGCTCCTCACCGACCCCGTCCTGCATCGGCGCCTCGCGGCCGGAGCCTGCCGGCGGGTGCACCAGCACTTCTGCGCCGAGGAGATCGTGCCGCGCTACGAGGCCTTCTACGAGGCGGTGCTCGCCCGGACCGCCCGCCCCGCCGCCTGACCCGCCGCCGTCGCCGTCCTCCCGCGCGCCGGGGCAGGGCGCTGCGTGCGGACGCGCGGATATACTGCGGGGTGATGTCCAAGCTGCTGATCCGCGTGGTGGGAATGGTCTCGATCGCACTGGCCGGCGCGACCGTCGGAGCTACGCTTGCGACCGCGCAGCCGTCGGCCGCCGAGGACGGGCGTGTCGAGCTCGGGGTCGCGCTGCGGCAGTTGAACAGCGCAGCCACCTTCCTGATGGTGGTCGCCCACCCCGACGACGAGAACAACGCGTTGCTGGCGCGCTTCGCGAAGGGAGAGGGCCACCGCACCGTTCTGCTCAGCGCCACCCGCGGCGACGGCGGCCAGAACGAGATCGGCGCGGAGCTCTTCGACGCGCTGGCCGTGCTGCGGACGGAGGAGCTGCGCGCCGCGCACCGCCTCGACGGGGCGGAGCAGTACTACACGCGCGCCGTCGACTTCGGCTTCTCCTTCAGCGTCGAGGAGACGTTCGAGCGCTGGGGTCGCGAGGAGATACTCGGCGACATCGTGCGGGTGATTCGCACGGTCCGCCCGGACGTCATCTCCGCCATGGAGCCGGACGGCCGCGGCGGCGGCCAGCACCACCAGGCATCGGCCCGGCTGGCGCGGGAGGCGTTCCGCGCCGCGGCGGATCCGGCGCTCTTCCCGGAGCAGATCGCGGAGGGGCTGCAACCGTGGCAGGCGCAGAAGTTCTACTTCCGCGCCGGGTTTCCGTTCGGCCTCGGCCTCCTGCCACCCGGCTTCCGCTTTCGCATCGAGCCGGATCCGGCGCTGACGACCCTGGACCTCGGCCGCTACGATTCGCTCCTCGGGACGACCTACGCCGAGATCGGGAGCCGCGCCCGGAGCATGCACAAGTGCCAGGGCATGTCTCAGCTCATCGCGCTGCCGGCCGGGGCCGTCGGCGCCCAGTTCCGGCTGGCGGACACGACCATCCCGGGTCAGACGAGCGCCGGCGAGACCTCGCTGTTCGACGGCGTGGATACGTCGATCGAGGGGCTCGCGCGGTTCGCCGGCCCGAGCCCGCCTGCCGGTCTCGCCGGGGCTCTCTCGGTGCTCGCGGGTCACGCCCTCGAGGCGCTCGGCCGCTTCGACGTGGAGGGCATGGCCGGAGCGCGGGCGCCGGTCCTGGCGGGGCTCGACGCGGTGCGCGACCTGCGCGCCGACCTCGGGTCGCTGCCGCTCTCGGAGTCCGCCCGTCACGAGATCGACTTCCGCCTGGAATCGAAGGAGCGGCAGTTCGAGCGGGCCGCCCTCCTGGCCCACGGCGTGCGCCTGGAGGCGCTGGCGGACGACGGCGTGGTGACGCCCGGGCAGGGTGTGACCGTGGAGGTGCTGGCGGCGAACCGCGGTGGGGAGGCGGTGACGGTGCGCGGCGTCACTCTCGCGGGCTTCGACGGGGGCGGCGCCGCCTGCGATGCAGCCCGGGTCGGGGGCGGCGACGTCTTCGAGTGCTCGCTCGCCGGATCGATTCCCGTCGACGCCGCGTTGACCGGCGTGCACTGGACCCACGTCGAGGGCGCCGACCGCTACGCCTTCGATCCCGACGTGCCGTTCGGGGTGGCGTTCCGGCCGACTCCCTTCCGGGCGACGTTCGACATCGAGCTCGGGGCGACCCGCCTGGCCGTGGACCGCCCGGTCGAGCACCGCTACGTCGACGACATCTTCACCGGCGAGAAGCGCATGGAGCTGCACGTCGCGCCGCAACTCGCGGTTTCGATGACCCCCGAGATCGCGATCATCCCGGCCGGCTCGCAGGCGCCGCGCGAGGTTCGGGTGACGGTCACCAACACCGGCCGCGAGCCGGTCGAGGGCCGGGTCCGCCTGGAGGCGCCGGCCGGGTGGAGCGTTGCGCCGGCGGCGGTCGACGTCCCGCTGTCGCGGGAGGACGAGTCGCGCACGGTGCGTTTCAGCGTCGCTGCAGCGGGGCATCCGGTTGGCGAGTATCGGGTCCGGGCCGTCGTCGAGCAGGGCGGGCGGGAGTTCCGTCGCGGCTACCAGGTGGTGGAGTACGCCCACACCGAGCGGCGCCACATCGCACGTGCCGCCGCCGGCGCGTTCAAGGTCATCGACGTGGCTATCGCCCCCGGTCTGACCGTGGGCTACATCGAGGGAGTAGGCGACGCCGTGCCCCCGGCGATCGAGCAGCTCGGCGCCCGATTGGAGTTCATCGGCGCCGACGATCTGGCGTGGGGCGACCTCGGCCGCTTCGACGTCATCGTCACCGGCGTGCGGGCGTACGAGCGCCGGGAGGACCTCCGTGCGAACAACGGCCGGCTGCTCGAGTACGTGGCCGACGGCGGGACGGTGATCGTCCAGTACAACAAGTTCGAGTTCAACGAGGCGCAGTACGGCCCCTACGCCGCGGTCGTCAGCCGGAACCGGGTCACCGACGAGGGGGCGCCCGTCCGGGTTCTCGCCAACGACCACCCGGCGTTCGGCTGGCCGAACGTCGTCGGACCGGCGACCTGGGACGACTGGGTGCAGGAGCGCGGCCTGTACTTCCTCGGGGAGCGCGACGAGCGGTACGCCGACCTGGTCGAGCTCGAGGACACGTTCGAGTACAACCCGGGCGTGAAGCGTGGGGCGCTGGTCGAAACCCGCTCCGGCGAGGGCCGCTGGATGTACCTGGGGCTGGGGCTGTGGCGCCAGCTCCCGGCCGGCACCACAGGGGCCTACGAGCTGCTCGCCAACCTGCTGAGCCTGGGCGCTGAGCGCGCCCCCTGACGGGTGCGTCGGGGAGCTTCGCCTGGCGGGACTCCCGCTTCGCCGGCTTCCCGGCGCGCTCGGACGGGCGCTACGCGGCGGGGCGGCCGAGCAGGTAGACGGTGCCCGTCGGCGTCTGCACCCCGCCGCTCGGCTCTGCGGTCACCGCCATCGGAACGGGCTCGGTCACCCCCTCCGGCAGGGTCACGACAGCGGCGATGCGTCCCGCCTCGTCGAGCGGCAACTCGCCGCCGCTCACTGGGCTGGCATCCGGGACGAGCCAGAGATGGTAGGACTGCCCCGGGGCGAGGGGGGGCATGCCGCTGGCCGTGAAGACCACTCCCTCCGCCGCGCTCCAGAACACGCGGGCGCGCGCGTCGGGGGCGTTCGGTTGGTTGCCGAGCACGATCTCCTGCGTATCCGGAGCGGTCAGCACGGCCGCGCGTCGGCCGGCCGCCACCGCTTCCCGTCGGGCCGCCGCCACGTCGAGCTCGGCCATGGTCGCCCGCCGGTTGGCCTCGTCCAGGTTCTCCTGGAGCGCGCGGGCGTAGCTCGCCTGCTGCTGGGCGAACATGCCGAGTCCGGCCGCGGCGGCGGCGGCCACGAGCAGGGCGACCAGGAGCGGCCAGCGCCGGCCCCCGCGCGCCGCGGAGCCGGCCGGTGGACGCACGGCGGGGATCTTCGGCGCTCGGGCCGCCGCCGGGGTGGGGGCGGCCGGAGATGGCGCCGTCCCCGTGGCGGCCTGCAGGGTCCGATCGCGCAGGTTCGTCGGCACGGTGCGGGGTGGGGCCGTGTAGGCAAGCCGGCGCGCGACCGGCAGCACCGCCAGCACCTCGTCGACCGACGCGCGGCTCACCTCGAGATGCGCGTCGAAGGCGGCCCGTTGCCGTTCGGTCAGCGCTCCGAGTGCGTAGGGGCCAGCGACGTCGTGCCCGTTCTGCGCCGTTTCGGAGGTCGGCTCGGTCATGCGGTCCCGTCCTCGAGCGCGCTGCGCAGGCTCTTGAGACCGGTCAGCAGGCGGTCGTTGATCGTGCCCTCGGTCTGCTCGAGCTCGGCGGCGATCTCGGCCGACGTCAGGCCTCCGAAGAAGGCGAGCTCGATGGCCAGCCGCTGCAGCGCCGGCAGCTCCGCCAGCGCCTCGCGCAGGCGGCTCGCCTGGCCAGGGGTGCAGGCGTCGTCTCCCTGGGTCCCGGCGGGGCTGGGCAGGGCGAGGGTCGCGACGTTCTCCGGAGCCGAGGGTGGCCCCGCGTCCGCCGGGTCCCCGGCACTCGCCCCGGCGCGCCTCGCCGCGCGCACCCGATCGATCGAGGCTCCGCGCGCCGTCTCCAGCAGCCAGCCCGCGACCGAAGCGCGTGCGGGGTCGTAGCGCGAGGCCTGCTGCCATGCGTGGACGAATACCTGCTGCACGACCCGTCCGGCCTCGGTTTCGTCGCCCACGATGCGCAGGCTCAGCGAGAAGACGGCACCGGCGTGCCGGTCGTACAGGTCGCTCAGGGCGGCGGCGTCGCCGCCCGCCACCCGGCGGAGAAGGGCACTTGCGTCGCTTGCGGATCCCGGTGAGGCCGGTCCCGGCCCGGCCTGCCCGCCCGGCGGCGCACCGCCCGTGGGGCCATTCTGCGTCGGCATGTTGAACAACGATTCTACCCCGATCCGCGAAACCTCGCGTCCCCGGGAATGCCTCACGTGCTGCGAGGCGAGTTGCCAGCCCACGTTCGTCGCCCTTCTACGGCGCGGACTCCTGGCCGGCCGGGACCAGCCGCAGGATGCGATCGTCGTCGGCGGAGGGGCTGCCCCGGCCGTCCCGGTTGCTCGTGAGGACGTACAGGGCGCCGTCCGGTCCCGTCACCACGTCCCGCAGGCGACCGTAGAGGCTCTGCAGCAGTCGCTCGTCGCCGACGATGCGGGTCGGGTCGGCGGGGTCGAAGCGCAGCCGGCGAAGGTGCGCGCCCTGGAGCGCGGCGAAGAAGAAGTCGTTCCGAAACCCGGGGATCGCGGTGCCCGTATAGAAGGACGCACCCGACGGGGCAATGGAGGGCGAGTAGGCGCGCACGGGAGCTTCCATGCCCGGCATGATCCGGTCGCCCTCGATGACCGGCCACCCGTAGTTGGCGCCGGCCTCGATGCGGTTCACCTCGTCGTTCCCCACGTTGCCATGCTCGGTCGCCCACAGGGCGCCGCTCAGCGGGTGCCAGTCGATGCCCTGCGGGTTGCGATGGCCCCACGAGTAGACCGGCGAGGAGTAGGGATTCCCGGGCGGAGTCCTCCCGTGCCGGTCGATGCGCAGGATCTTGCCGGTCATGGCGGCGAGGTCCTGCGCATCGTCGGCTTCGAGCACGTCGCCCATCGTCACGTAGAGCAGCCCGTCGGGGCCGAAGCGGAGGCGGCCGCCGTCGTGGAGGAAGCTCGCCGGAATCCCGTCGAGCAGCACGGTTGCCTCGGCGAGCACGTTGCCGACTTCCCGGTAGCGCACGACGCGGTTGACCGGGCTGCGACCCGGACGGTCTCTCGTGTACAACAGGTAGACCAGCCCGTTCTCCTCGAACCCCGGATCGACCGCAATCCCCATCGCGCCCGACTCGGCACTTGCGTACACGTCGTCGAGGGCGAGGGCGGGCTCCGGCACGAGCTGGTCGTTCGCGAGCACGCGGACGCGACCCGGCCGCTCCGTCACGAGCAGGCGTCCGTCGGGCAGGAACGCCAGGCTCCAGGGCACCTCGAGCCCGGTGGCCACGACCTCCACCCGGACGCGCGTGCCGTCGCCGGCGGTCACCACCCGGTCGTCCCGTTCCGGCTCGGCATCGGAGCCCGTGTCGCGACACGCGTGCTGAATCGAGGGCGTCGAAGCCGTCAGGACGAAGACCGCTGCGATGCGCCAGACCGGCCAGGCGAAAGCGCTCATGGCGACGATCGTAGGGTAGCGCCTTTCCCCGGAGTCGGCTCGCGCCGCGGGCGTTGCCCTCGACAAACGCCCCGCCTGCCGCTACGCTGGTGCGCCGATGATCACGGAGGTTCCCATGCTGTCCACCACCCCCCACATCCCGCGTCGCACGTTCCTGCTGATCGGCTCGACGGCCGTCGTGGCCGCCGCCTCTCCGGCCTCCGCCGGCGGAGGCCGGAGGCAGGAGCTGAGCGAGAGAATCCGCGGCGTCCGAGCGATGACGTTCGACGTCTTCGGGACCGTCGTCGACTGGCGGACCAGCATCACCCGCGAGGGGGAGGCGGTCGGTCGCCGCAAGGGCATCGAGGCCGATTGGGCCGCGTTCGCGGACGACTGGCGTGCCGGCTACGGGCCCGCGATGGGCCGCGTCCGCAGCGGGGAACTGGGGTGGACGAAGATCGACGCACTGCACCGCATGATCCTCGACGAGCTCGTGCCGAAGTACGGGCTCGAGAGCCTCACCGAGGAGGAGCTCGACGACCTGAATCGCGCCTGGCATCGCCTGACGCCGTGGCCCGACACCGTCGGGGGACTGACGCGGCTCAAGCGCGGCTACGTCATCGCCTCGCTCTCGAACGGCAACGTCGCGCTGCTCGTCAACATGGCCAAGAACGGCGGCATCCCCTGGGACGCCGTGCTGTCGGCCGAGCTCGCACGCCACTACAAGCCCGACCCCGCGGCGTACCTGACCGCGGCCGATCTGCTGGGGCTCGAGCCGGAACAGGTAATGATGGTTGCCGCCCACAAGGGCGACCTCCGGGCGTCCGCACGGCTCGGGTTCCGGACTGCCTACGTGCCGCGGCCTACCGAGTTCGGTCCGCACGTCGAGCGCGACCTCACGCCCGATCCCGATTTCGACCTCGTTGCCACCGACTTCAACGACATGGCCAGCCAGCTCGGCCTGTGACGCGGCTGGCGAACCTGGGGGCTCATGCTCCGGGGGGGGGCAGTCGGTACGCGGTTTGCACTCTACTCGGCCTCGAGGCCGGCATCCGGAATCCGGTGCCGGCCTCGGAGCCCGCGCCGGGCGAGTTCCTGTCTTGGAGGGGACCCGCGCCGGGCGCGAAGGAGCAAGCAGGCTGCCCGGGGTTACGGCGGCCCACGGCCGTAGTCTCCGCACCGGCCTCGTAACGACATGACGTTGATGACGCGTGCACTGCTTGTCGGGCTCGTGACCGGTAGTCTGACTCTGCCCGTGGCGGCGGGGTCCGGACAGGACGGTTCCGATCCCTCGGTCGAACAAGCGTCGGCCCCTGCGGCGCAGGTCTTGTCTCGCCCGCCGGCGCCGCCGCCCGCGCCGATCCGCGGGTCCTATCTGCCGGTCACGGACGCGCGCCTCCGGCGTCCGGAGCCGGAGAGCTGGTTGATGTACCGGCGCACGTACGACGGCTGGGGTTTCAGTCCGCTGGATCAGGTCGATTCTTCCAACGTGGCGGACCTGACACCCGTGTGGGGTTTTCGCATCGACCCCGACGACGGCCGCGCGCAGGCGCCTCCGATCGTCAACGGGGAGACGATGTTCGTGACGACGGCGCAGCAGGTGGTCGCCCTCGACGCCGCGACGGGCGTGCTGTTGTGGCGCTACGTGCGGAGCCTTCCCCCGGACCTGCGGCGCCCGCATCCAACCAATCGCGGCGTCGCCCTCTACGACGACAAGGTCTACGTCGGTACCCTGGACGCGCGCGTCGTGGCGCTGGATGCAGTGACCGGGCAGGTCGTCTGGGAGCGCGCCATCGCGAACTACCGTCACACCTACTACATCACCATGGCGCCGCTCGTTGTCGGCGGGATGGTCATGGTGGGCACGTCGGGCGGCGAACACGGCGTGCGGGGAGCCATCGTGGCGCTCGATGCTGCGACCGGTATGGAGATCTGGAGGCGACACACGATACCCGCTCCGGGCGAGGCGGGCAGTGAGACCTGGCCGGGTGACACGTGGCGGACGGGCGGTGGCCCCGTCTGGCTGACCGGCACCTACGATCCTGTCACCAACCTGACGTACTGGGGGGTGGGTAACGGATCCCCGTGGACCGGCGACGCCCGCCCGGGCGACAACCTCTACACCAATTCCACGATCGCGCTTGACGCCGACAGCGGTGCGATCGATAGCCACTATCAGTACCACTGGAACGGATCCTGGGATTGGGACGAAGCCAACGCCCCGCTCCTCGTGAACCTGAACCGCGGGGGACGAACTCTCCCCGGCCTGGTCCACGCGGCCAAGAACGGATTCCTGTGGCTGCTGGCGCGGGAGGGAGGCATCCGGTTCCTGGAGGCGCAGCCCTTCGTGCATCAGGACGTCTTTACCGGCCTCGATCCGGCCAGCGGCAGGCCGGCGTATGACGACACGCGCGTTCCCGGAATCGAGAAGCGGGCGCAGTTCTGCCCTTCCTTCGTCGGGGCCCGTGACTGGCGCCCGGAGGCGTTCAGCCCGCAGACGGGCCTCCTCTACGTTCCTGCCATCGACAATCTCTGCTCGGTCATGGAGGGGAGAGCCGTCCGTTACGAAGCAGGTCGGTCCTTCGTCGGCGCGGAGGTCGAGGTGTTCATGCGCGAAGGAGCGGAGCACGTCGGCGAGTTGCAGGCCTGGAACCTCGATACCGGACGAAGGGAATGGACCCGCGAGTTCCCGACCCGTAGCGGGTCCGTGCTCGCGACGGGGGGCGAGCTGGTCTTCTTCGATACAGGAGGTAGCCTCCACGCGCTCGATGCTCGGGCCGGCGATTCGCTCTGGAGGTACGAGCTGGACCCGCACGGAACCGGGGCCGTTCCCGTGACCTACGCGGTCAGCGGCGTCCAGTACGTCGCCGTCCAGTTCGAGGCCCGGGGGGGCCGGGTGGACATTCCCGGCAATCCGTCGGCTGGCAGTATCGTCGTGGCGTTCGCCCTCGACTGTCAGTGCTGAGGGGCGACCTGCCCGAACACAGAGGAGCAGCCGCCCCCGATGTCGACAAGCACCGTTACCGCCCCCTCGCCAGCGGGGCGGCTCCAGCGCGGCGAGTGCCCCTGCGGGTAGCATGACGGCCGCGATCATGGAGTCGGAGCCCGAGCCTCCGCCGATCCCGGGCCGCCCGGCCGCGTCCAGCCCACGACCTCAGCACTGACAGTCCAGACGGAACGCCAGGACGGCGCTGCCGGAGCCCGCTGCCCTCGCGGGAGTCTGTAGCGCCACGTACTGGACGCCGTCGACCGCGTAGGTCACCGAGACGCCGGGCAGGTCACCGTGCCCGCCCAGGTCGAACTCCCACAGAGTGTCACCGGACCGAGCGTCGAACCCCCGGAGGGATCCGGAGCCGTCGACGAACAACACGTCGCCCGCCGTCGCGAGGACGGAACCTATGCGGGTCGGGAACTCGCGGGTCCATCTGCGCTGGCCGGTGTCGAGATCCCACGCCTGCAGTTCGCCTATGTGTCGCGCTCCATCGCGCTTGAACGCCTCCTGGTCGTCGACCAACTGCATCGTCGCGCCGTGGAACGGTTCGCCGGCCACGTACTCTTCGGGCTGCCCCTCCATGATCGAGCAGAGGTTGTTGATCGCTGGAACGTAGAGCAGGCGACTCCGAGGGCTGAACGACTCGGGTCGCCAGTCCCTGGCGCCGATCTTGCCGGGACAGTACAGCGCGCGGTACCCGATGCGCGGTACGCGGGCGGGATCGTACGACGGACGGCCGGTGAACGGCTCGATGCCGGTGAATACGTTCTGATGCACGAATCGCCGCGCCTCGAGGAATCGAATGCCGCCCGGGGCGCGCGCGAGCAGCCAGAGGTAGCCGTTGCGTGCGGCGTGCACGAGGGTAGGGATGCTCCTCCCCCCGAGATCGAGGTCGACGAGCAAGGGTGCCACAGCCTCGTCCCAATCCCAGGACCCGTTCCAGTGGTATTGGTGGTACCCCACGAGCTCGCCGGTATCCGGGTCCAGGCCGACGGTGGACGTGGTGAACAGGTTGTCGCCGGGGCGCGCATCGCCAGTCCAGGGCCCTCCATTGCCGACGCCCCAGTAGGTGACGTTGAGCTCGGGATCGTACGTGCCGGTCAGCCAGACGGCCCCGCCGCCAGTCCGCCAATCGTCACCCTGCCAGGTTGCGCCACCGTACGCGTCCGGGCTGGGGATCGTGTAGAAACGCCACACCTCGTCGCCGGTCGCAGCGTCGTAGGCGGCGATGAAGCCGCGGACACCGTACTCCCCGCCCGACGTCCCGACCAGCACCTTCCCGTTGACCACGAGCGGGGCCATGGTGATGTAGTGATGGCTCCGGTAGTCCCCGGTCTTCCGCTCCCAGACGAGTTGCCCCGTCGTCGCGTCCAGGGCGACGAGGCGCGCGTCGAGGGTGCCGACGTATACGCGCTCCCCGTGCAGCGCCACGCCACGGTTGTTCGAGTGGCGGCTCGGCCTGTCCTCGGGGAATCGATGCACGTAGCGCCACAAGAGGTCCCCCGTCGCCGCATGGAGGGCTACTACCCGGTCGGCCGTCGTGACGAACATGGTGTCGCCGTTCACGATGGGTGGGGCCTGTGGCCTCAGGCGATCGTGCGTGTCCGTCTCGAACTGCCACGCAGGCACCAGGTCGGCAACGTTCGCGCTGTCGATCTGCCGCAGGGGGCTGAATCCCAACCCGTCGTACGTGCGGCGGTACATCAGCCAGTCTTGTGGATCGGGATTCCTGAGCCTCTCGTCGGTTACCGGCCGATACGGGCGAGGCGCAGGTTCTTGCGCGGACACCGGAACGCAGGTGATCGCAGCAGCGACGATGGCGACGAGAAAGCGCATGATGGTTGCCGACACAGCTCGCCTGGAGACGCCGGCCACAAGCTTACCTGGAGACGCGGGCCACCTTGTCTGGAGACGCGGGCCACAATCGAAGGGCCCGCTCGCGCGCTACCGCCCGCCCGGTTCATCCAGCCACTCGCGGGCGCGGTCGAGGACGTCGGCGATCACCGCGCGCTGGCGGTGCAGCGCGGCGCGGGCCTCGGCCGGCGTTCGGCGCAGAGCCCGGAACGCACGCACGGTGCGCAGCACGGAGAGCTCGCGCTCGACGGCGCCCATGCCGCCCAGGGCCAGGGCGGCGAGGCCCGGAACGCTCAGCAGTCCGGCCGTCGCCCCCACCCCCGCGCCGATCGTGACCGCCACGACGCCGATCCAGGTGGGATACGCCACGGCGCCCGCGAGGAGCTGCCACGTGGCCCGGCTCTGGATATCCGGCGCGCGCCGGGCGAACTCTCCCGTGATCCAGTACGGCGCCGCGAACACGGCCAGGGTCAGGATCGCCAACGGCGCCAGGAGGAGCGCCAGCGCGCCCTCGCGGACCGCGAAGCGCACCGCGGCCGCGAACGGGACCTCCCGATCCAGGTCGCGATCGCGGAGGCCGAAGCGTGCCAGGCTGGCGTCGTAGTCGTCCACCCGCCCTACGATCTCCGCAAGCCGCTCGGGGTCGCGCGCCCGGAGCTCCTCGATGCCGCGAGCGATGAGCCGGCGACGGCCGACGCGCTCGCGCGGGTCGCGCGACACGCCTCGGGCCGCCGTGTAGAGGCGGTCGACCCGCTCGACGATCGGCAGGTCGAGGCGAGGCTCGGCCTCGATCATCAGGTGGCGGAGGCGTTCCTCGATCCGCTCCGTGAGGCGCCGCACGGCGTCCGCCGCACCGCCATCCGCCGCTCCGGCCACCCGCAGGTCTTCGGCTTCGAACGGTCGGCCGAACACCACCGTGACCCGCGAGCGGAAGCGGGCGAGCCGGCTGAAGTTCAGGCCGACCGCGACCAGGGTCACCGGCCGGCCGCCGGCGAGCACCATGCGGGCGGCGCCCGTGCGCAACGGCTCGAGCCGGCCGGCGGCGTGGCTCTTGCCCTCGGGGAAGAGGCAGACCGCTTCCCCCGCCTCCAGCGTCGCCTGCACCGCGGCGAAGGTCTCGACGTTGCGGGAGGTGTCGACGCCGGGGTCCATGCGGCGGTACACCGGTATGGCTCCGGACCGCCGGATGAGCGGGCTCACCACGTGGTCGGCGAAGAGGGTCGACTTGGCCAGGAAGCGGACCGCCCGCCCCGCCGTGGCCTGGATCAGCGCCGGGTCGGCCAGGGTGTTCGGGTGGTTCGCGACGAGCAGCAGGGGCCCGTCGGGCAGCGCGCCGCCGATCCGCTCGACGCGATAGAAAATGCGGATCGCCAGCCGGGCCACGGCCCAGACCCAGGAGCTGATGCGGCCCGGCGGTGCGGTGGGAGGCGCGGCCGTGGAGGGCGCGCTCATTGCACCTCTTCCCCCGGCGCCGCGGCGCGTCCCGGCGGGCCCGTGCGCCGGCGCGGAGCTTCGGTGTCGCGCGCTGCGCGGCCGAGGCTCCTGGCGGCGACGCGCAGGCGCACGTAGTCGGCCACCCACACGCCGTCGCCCCCCCGCAGCCAGGGCTCGAGCCGCCGGCGCACCTCCTCGCACACCGCCGGCCGCTCCGTCTCCGGGACCGGCGCGAGGAACGGCTGCGCGAACGTCTGCAGCCAGTCCGTGAGGTCCGACGGAAGGCGCGTCGCCCGCGGGAAGAGGCGGATGGAATCGACCGCGAAGCCGTGCGCCGCGAGCCGTGCGCGGTACTCCGCCACGGTGGGGAAGTACCACGGATTGCAGCTCTCGGCGTCGATCCCGCGCCGGCCGAGCACGGCCGCGAGCGCTTCGCGAACCGCCGCCACGCAGCCGTGGCCGCCGAGCTCGGCCACCAGCCGGCCGCCCGGCGCCAGGGCCCGGCGCATGCCGGCCAGGGCGGCGTCGGGATCGGCGACCCAGTGGAGCACCGCGTTGCTGAACACCGCGTCGAACTCCCGGTCGAAGTGGAGGTCGCGGGCATCGGCAACCCGTGCGTCGATCCCGCGGGCGCGCGCCGCCCGGACCTGTGCCGCGCTGCTGTCGATCGCGACGACCCGGCAGCCGGCGCCGACGAGGCGCTCGGTGAGCGCGCCGTCGCCGCACCCGATGTCCAGCACCCGCTCGCCGGGCCGCGGCGCCAGCAGATCGAGGAGCGCCTGTCCCAGGTCGGAGACGAAGCGCGCGTGCGTCGCGTACCGCTCAGGGTTCCAGGTCTGCACTACGCGATGCATCTTCGCCGCTCCCGGGGTGTCGCTGCGCGGCGGCGTCGGACCGGGGTCCCTCGCGCGGCTTCCCCAGCGGAGCGACCGCGCGCGCCCGCCGCCCCGGGCGACGCGAGACGTCAGTCCCGTTCGCCGCCCGGCGCTGCGAGCTCGAGCCGCCCCGTGTAGATCGCCATCCCGACCACCGCGTCGATGCCGGCCGCGTCGAGCTGGTCGATCTCGTCCTGCGTGGTGATGCCCCCGGCCGCGGTCAGCCGCCGGGAGGTGGCGCGGTGGACGGCCTGGATCGCGTCCATGTCGGTGCCCTGCAGCAGCCCCTCCCGGTCGACGTGAGTGTAGAGGAACTCCCCGCAGTACGGCTCGAGCGTCCGCACCGCCTCGACCGCGGTGAGCGGTGTCCCCTCGGTCCAGCCCTTGATGACGACCCGGCCTCCCTTGCTGTCCACGGCCGCGATGACGTGCTCGGGGCCCACGGCGGCGGCGAGCGCCTCGGCGAATCCGAGGTCCGGACGTCCGTCCCGGAAGAGGGACGAGCCGACGATGACCGCGCGGGCGCCGTACCCGAGGACCTCCCGCGCGCGCTCCACGGTCCGGATTCCGCCTCCGACCCGGCATGGAAGCTGCGGCGCGATCCTCCGCACGAGTGCGTCGTTGGCGCCGGATCCCAGGGCGGCATCGAGATCGATGAGCTGCACGCGGGGGAACGGCCGGAAGCGGCGGACCCAGGCACCCACGTCGTCCGAGGTGACGGCAGCCCGATCGCTCCGGCCCTGGACGAGCTGGACGACTTGGCCCCCCAGGAGGTCGATGGAGGGAATCAGCACGCGCGGCTCCTCCTCCGCGGCGTCAGCCGGTCGCGCCGTCGCCGCCGGGTCCCCAGCCCGCGAGCATGCGCACCGGAATTCCGCGGGCCCGCAGGTGCTCCTTGAGGTCCACGACCGCGTGCTCGGCGTAGTGGAAGATGGATGCGGCAAGTGCCGCGTCGGCCTTGCCCTCGGTGAAGACGTCGAAGAAGTGGTCGAACGTCCCGGCGCCGCCCGACGCGATGACGGGAATCGGGACGGCCTCGGAGACCGCGGCGTTCAGCTCGCAGTCGAAGCCGCGCTTGGTGCCGTCCCGGTCGATCGACGTCAGCAGGATCTCGCCGGCGCCTCGGTCGGCGGCCTCCCGCGCCCACTCGATCGCGTCGCGCTCGGTCGGCTGCTGCCCGCTCCGCACGTAGATGCGGAACCCGCCGCCCTCCCGCTTCGCGTCGATGGCGACGATGACGGCCTGGCTGCCGTAGCGTCGCGCCAGCGCGGTGAGCAGCTCCGGCCGCGCGATGGCCGCGGTGTTCAGGCTCACCTTGTCGGCGCCCGCCTCTATCGCGGCATCGGCGTGCTCCTCGTCCCGGATGCCGCCGCCGACGCAGAGCGGGAGGAAGATCTCCTGCGCCACCGCGTGAATCGTGCGAGCGAGCGCCTTCCGCTTCTCGATCGTCGCCGTGACGTCGAGGATGACGACCTCGTCGATGCCCTCGCGGTTGTAGCGGCGGGCCAGGGCCGCCGGGTCGCCGGCGGAGCGCAGGCCCTCGAAGTTGATCCCCTTGACGACGGCGCCGTCGCGGACGTCGAGACAGGCGATGATGCGCTTCGAGAGCATCAGGAACCGGAGGCGGCCGGGGGCGCCGTCATGGCGCCACCCGGCGCAGGAAGTTGGCCAGCACCCGCAAGCCGATGTCGCCCGACTTCTCCGGGTGGAACTGCGCTCCGACCACGTCGCCGCGCTCGACGACGCTGGCGAAGGAGACGCCGTACGTGGTCGCCCCGACGCAGTCGGCGGTCACCGGCGCCGCGTAGGAGTGCGTGAAGTACACCTGGGCGCCGTCGGGCACCCCGTCGAGGGCCCACGATGCCCCGCGCCGGCGCTCGATGCCGTTCCAGCCGACGTGCGGCACCTTGAAGATGCCGCCACGATAGCGCGTGGCGTCGCTGGCCGTGTCGTTCTCGATGAGGGCGCAGCGGCCCGCCATGGCGCCGAGGCCCGGCACGTCGGGCGCCTCGTCGCTCCCCTCGAACAGCCACTGCAGGCCGAGGCAGATCCCCAGCAGGGGACGCCCGCGGTCCACCGCGTCCCGGATCGCGGACCGCCAGCCGCCGCCGAGCGCGGCCGTTGCCTCGAAGTTGCCGACGCCCGGCACGATCACGCCATCCGCGCCGGCGAGATCGGCCGGCTCGGCCGGGGTGGCGAACGACGCCCCGAGGTGGCCGAGCGCCTTGCGCACGGAGGTCAGGTTGCCCGCGCCGTAGTCGATCAGCGCGATGGCCATCGGTGCCTCACTGGAGCAGCTCCTTCGTGCTCGGGAGCATCTCGCCGAGCTGCGGGTCGCGCGAGCAGGCGGCGCGCAGCGCGCGCCCGAACGCCTTGAAGATGGCTTCCACCCGGTGGTGGCTCGAACGGCCGTAGAGCACCTTCAGGTGGACGTTCGCCCGCGCCCCCTGGGCGAAGCCGTCGAAGAAGTCGTGGACCAGCTCGGCCTGCAGATCGCCGACCCGGCGTACGCGCAGGCGGAGGTCGACCACCGCGTGCGTACGGCCGCTCAGGTCGACGGCCGCCACGCCGAGCGACTCGTCCATCGGCATCACGAAGTAGCCCGCGCGGTGGATGCCGCGCTTCGAGCCGAGCGCCTCCGTGACCGCCTGGCCGAGGGCGATGCCGACGTCCTCGACCGTGTGGTGCTGGTCGACGTCGAGGTCGCCGGTGGCATCGATCGTCAGATCGAAGGCGCCGTGGCGCGCCACCAGCTCCAGCATGTGGTCCAGGAAGCGGATGCCGGTCCGGACCGCGTAGCGCCCCTGTCCGTCGAGGGCGAGCTCGAGCGCGATCCGCGTCTCCGTCGTCTCGCGCGCGATCGTCGCGCGCCGCGGGTCCGGGGCCGGGTCGGGCATCGCGGTCACCGCAGGCTACAGCACGCGGATCGCCACCGACGCGGCGTGGGCCCGCAGCCCCTCGGCATTGGCGAGCGAGATCGCGCTCGGGGCCAGGCGCCGCAGGCCCGCGCGCGTCAGCCGCTGCACGCTGTGGACACGGACGAAGTCCGCCGCGCTCAACCCGCCCCGCACGCGGGCCGCGCCGTCCGTCGGCAGGACGTGGTTCGACCCGGTCGCGTAGTCGCCTGCGGCCTGTGCTCCGTAGGGGCCGGCGAAGACGGTGCCGGCACGCGTGATGCGGTGCGCGACGGCCAGGGTGTCGACCGCCGCATGCTCGGGCGCGATGGCGTTGGCGAGCTCGATCGCCTCGTCGAGGGTGCCGGTGACGACGGCGATCCCGTGGGCTCCGATCGAAGGCGCGGCGCCGGGATGGTCCTCGAGCTGGGCCGCCACCGCGGCAGCGACGGCGCGCGCCAGCGGGCGGCTGGGCGTCAGGAGGACGGCGCGCGCGTCGGGGTCGTGCTCGGCCTGCGCGACCAGGTCCGACGCGATCCAGTCCGGGTTGCCGTCGCTCGACACGACGACGATCTCCGTGGGCCCGGCGTAGAAGTCGATGGCGCAGTCGGGCGCCACGCGCGCCTTGGCGGCGGCGACCCAGGCGTTTCCGGGGCCGACGAGCTTGTCGACCCTGGGCACGCTGGCCGTACCGTAGGCCAGCGCGGCGACGGCGTGCGCGCCGCCGAGGCGGAACAGGCGGTCCACCCGGGCCTCGACCGCGGCGGCGAGCACCGCCGGGGCGGGGTCCGGACAGGTCGCGATCACCTCTCCGACCCCCGCCGCGCGCGCCGGGACCGCCGTCATCAGGAGCGACGACGGCAGCGGGTGCCGGCCGCCGGGCACGTAGCAGCCGACCCGCTCTAGAGGCGTGATCCGCTGCTCGATCACCACGCCGGCCGCGACCGTCATGCGCCAGCCCTTGGGGACCTGCCGGGCGGCCACCCGCCGGACATGGCGCGCCGCTTCCCGAATGGCGCTGCGAACGGCCGGCGGGGCCAACGCGGCGCCGCGCCGGATCTCGTCCGCGTCGAGCTCGACCGGTCCCTGCAGCCGGTCGAAGGCCCGCGCGTACTTGCGGACCGCGCGGTCGCCGCGCCGGCGCACGTCGTCGACGATCTCCGCCACGCGCGAGGCGACGTCGGGGTCGGACGTCCGGCCCCGCTCGACCAGCGCCCGCACCGCCCGCCGATTGGAGGAGGCGACGATCTTCATCGGACAGTCATCGGACGATCTTGTTCAGCGGGAACTCGACGATGCCGTGGCCGCCGGCGGCGCTGATCCTCGGAATCAGCTCCCGCACCGTCCGCTCCTCGAGCACGGTCGAGACGGACATCCAGTCCGGGTCGCTGAGCGGCGACACGGTCGGCCGCTGGAGCGCCGGCAGCAGGGCCAGGACGGCTGCGAGATGCGCGCGCTCGACGTTGAGCATCAGCCCCACGCGCCCCTGCGCTTCCATCGCGGCCCGGAGCAGCAGCGCGACGTTCTCGATCTTGGTCCGCTTGGCCGGCTCGGCCAGGGCACCCGGGTTGGCGATGAGCTGCGGATTCGACTCGAGGATGGTGTCGATGATTCGCAGGTGGTTGGCGCGCAGCGTCGAGCCGGTCTCCGTCGCCTCCACGATCGCATCGGCCAGGTCGGGCGGCTTGACCTCGGTCGCGCCCCACGAGAACTCGACGTTGACGTCGATGCCCTGCCGCGCGAAGTACGCCTCGGTCACCCGCACCAGCTCCGTCGAGACGCGCGCGCCGTCGAGGTCCCGGGGCGACCGATAGCGCGAGTCTTCCGGTACCGCCAGCACCCAGCGCACCTTGCGGAAGCTCTGCTTGGAGTAGACGAGGTCGGCGACGTTCGTCACCTCCCGGCCCGTCGCCGCATGGTGCTCGGCGATCCAGTCCTGGCCGGTCAGTCCCGCGTCGACCGCGTCGTCGGCGACGTAGCGGGCCATCTCCTGGGCGCGGATCAGCGTGCACTCGATCTCCGGATCGTCGATGGTCGGATAGTAGGAGCGCGAGCTGACGTAGATGTTGAAGCCGGCCCGCGCGAAGAGCTGCACCGTGGCGTCCTGCAGCGAGCCCTTGGGAATCCCGAGTCTCAGGGTCATGTCGAAGCACAAAAAAAGCCTCGCCGTGCCGCCGGCGAGGCCTCGTGGTTGCGTGAGCGTCTGTTGTCCGATTCCGTCACACGCAGATCCACCGGCCCGCCGGCCGCGCGTCGCGCGGCCCGCGATGGCGACCCCGGCCGTGCGGGGGATGCTCGCCGTGCGCGTGATGGACGTATGTCTGCACCGTGGCTAAACCCTAACGCAGCCGCGCGAAGCCCGTCAACCGGCGACGGCCCGGCGCCGCCCGCCTACTCGAGCGGCTTGAAGAAGCAGGATCGCTCGCCGGTGTGGCAGACGTTGCCGTCGCCCTGCCGCTCGACGCGGAGCAGGACGGTGTCGTCATCGCAGTCGGCCAGCATGCGGCGCACCTTGAGCCGGTTGCCGGACGTTTCTCCCTTCATCCACAGGCGGCCGCGGGTACGGCTGAAGAAGGTGGCGAATCCGGACGCGCGGGTGCGCTCGAACGCCTCCTCGTTCATGAAGCCGACCATCAGCACCTCGTCGCTCTCGTCATCCTGAACGACGGCCGGGATCAGGCCATCGAGCTTGGAGTAGTCCATTCCCGCTTTCCTCGTTGTTTCCGCGTCGAACGCGCCGGTGCGGCGCCGGGGAGCAGATTCGTGCGCGGACGCGCACCGAGAAGGGCCCCACGTTCGTGCACCGTACCGTACCGCACCCGCTCGGCGGCGGTCAATCGGGCTCCAGGTCCGCGCCGGCATCGCCCGGCTTCAAGGCGCTTTCCTGACGTCGACCGCGGGGCACCGGAGCACGAGGTCGTCACGTGCAGGGCGTAGAATCGGAGGACTGGCGCGCCTCTGGTGGGGCGTTGGTGTCTGCGCGGGCACAACGACCGCTTCGCAGGGTTCTCTGCCGTGCAGACTCCCGGCGGCTTTGGGCAGCAAACCGGAACGCACAGGGACTGGGGGATCACGATGCAGCAGATGGGTGGCACGATCCGACCGGCACTGATGGTAGTGGCGACGGTCGTTCTTGCGGGCGGGGGCGGCGCAGGCGCGCAGGCGCCGGACGAGGAGTTCGTGCCGGTCACGGACGCGATGCTGCAGGATCCGGCCCCCGAGGACTGGCTGATGTGGCGCCGGACGCTCGACGGCTGGGGCTACAGCCCGCTCGATCAGATCGACCGGGACAACGTCGGCGACCTGCGGATGGTCTGGACCCGCCCGCTCGGGGCGGGGAGCCAGCAGGGGACGCCCCTCGCCTACCGGGGCGTGCTCTACATGCCGAACCCGAGCGACGTCATTCAGGCGATCGACGCCGTCACCGGGGATCTCATCTGGGAGCACCGGCGCGAGGTGCCGGAGGACATGGAGGAATACGTCTTCCCCTACCTGCTGCAGACGAACCGGAACGTGGCCATTCACGGCCGCTACATCATCGATACCAGCACGGACGACCACATCTTCGCCCTCGACGCCGAGACCGGCGAGCAGGTGTGGGAGACGAAGATCCTCGACTACCAGGTCAACCCGGCGACGCAGACCTCGGGGCCGATCGTCGCTGGCGGCCGGGCGTTCTCGGGCCGGAGCTGCATGCCGGCGGGCGGGCCGGACGCCTGCGTCATCACCGCCCACGACGCACGGACGGGCGAGGAGCTGTGGCGCCGGCGGACGATTCCGGCCCCTGGCGAGCCGGGCGACGAGACGTGGGGCGGCGTCCCCTTCGAGGAGCGCAAGCACGTCGGCGCGTGGACGGCGCCGAGCTACGACCCGGAGCTGGACCTCGTCTACATCGGGACCTCGGTCACGTCGCCCGCGCCCAAGTTCATGCTCGGCGGCACCGGCAACCGGCACCTCTACCACAACTCGACGCTGGCCCTCGACGGCGCGACGGGCGAGATCCGGTGGTACTACCAGCACCTGAACGACCACTGGGATCTCGACCATCCCTTCGAGCGCCTGCTGGTGGATACCGCCGTCGCGCCCGATCCGGCAGCCGTGAGCTGGATCAACCCGCGCATCCGGGCGGGGGAGGTCCGGCGGGTCCTGACCGGCATCCCGGGCAAGACCGGCATCGTCTACACGCTGGATCGCGAGACCGGAGAGTTCCTCTGGGCGACCCCCACGGTGACCCAGAACGTCGTCAGCAACATCGACGGAGCGACCGGCGCCGTGTCCGAGAACTCGGAGGTCGTCTTCGGCGCCCTGGGCCAGGAGGTGCTCGCCTGCCCGACCCTGCTCGGAGGCAAGGACTGGGAAACCGGCGCCTACAGCCCGCGGACCAACACGATGTACTACCCGCTGCGCAACACGTGCGCGCGCATGCTGGCGACCGAGGGCGGCGCCCTCGCGATCTACGCGCTCGCGGTCCGCAACCAGCTCTCGCCTGGCACCGACGACCTCGGCGCGGTCCATGCGATCTCGGCCGAGACCGGCGTCACGCGCTGGGTCCACTCGCAGCGGACGGCGACGATGTCGCTCGTGGCGACCGGCGGCGGGCTGGTCTTCGGCGGGGACGTCAACGGCCGGTTCCGCGCCTTCGACGACGAGACCGGCGAGGTGCTGTGGGAGATCAATCTCGGGTCCGCCGTCACCGGCTTTCCGATCAGCTTTGCTGTCGACGGGCGCCAGTACGTGGCGGTCAGCACCGGCAACGCGGGCACGGCCTCCGGATTCACGGTGCTGACGCCCGAGATCCGGCCCGGCGCGGCCAACAATCTGTTCGTCTTCGCGTTGCCTTGACCGACGTGCCTGCGAACGGAGCGCGGCGGCTGGCGCGGCCGCGGTTCGCACGGAACCGGTGGCGGAGCATGGAACGGTACGTCTTCCCCGGAGGTCAGGCCGGCGACGTGGGACGAGATGGCAGAGCCCGCCCGGCAGTCGGGGCCGGGCTGCGCCGGCCGCCGGACGCGTTCGCCCTCGCCATCGGGTCGTCGTTCAATCGGGCTCGTTGCCTCGGTCAGAATCGGAACCGGAAGCCGCCGCCGACTTCGGCGCCGCCCACCGGCAGGGAGAGGCCACCCGTCCGTGCACCCGGAAGGTCGACCGTTGCGCTGGCGTACCGGACGACGAAGCCGACGCCGGCGTGGCGCGTCGGCATGTACGCCACGTCCACCCCCACGTGGCCGCCGACGGCGTTGCGCGTGTGCTCGCCGGTCTGGACGAGGTCGACCCGCACCGTCTCGAACGGAGGCCCACCCGCTTCGCGGACCGTCACGTTCGAGACGACGCCCTGGGAAACGTTGTAGAACGACGGGCCGGCGAAGACGGACGCCTCGATGCGCTCGGCGACGGGCAAGCGCCAGGCGAAGAAGGCGTGGGTCACGCGCCGGCGATGCGCGAGAGACAGCTCCTGCACCGACAGGTCGCGGAACGTGCCGTGCCGGAGCGGGTGGGGCACCCTGCCGGTGACGGTCGTTCGGTCGGAGGTGGCGAGTTGCGCGTAGCCGGCACCGACCGACAAACCGCGCCACAGCAGCAGGCTCCCTCCGACGTCGATCATCCCCGCCCCGCCGATGACGTGGGTGGACTCGAGTCGGGCGTCCTCGTCGTAGGCACGGAAACCGAGGCTGCCCGTCGAGCGGCGAACCCCACCCTGGGACGCGCCGTTCACGTGCACGCCGAATCGCCCCGCGAACCACGCGAACCACGTCGGCAGGCCCTCGGGGCCGGACGACCCTTCTCCCTGCGCCCCGGTTCGCTCCGGGCGACTTCCGTTCGAGCTGCCGAGGGCGCTCGACGCGGCAACCTCTCCAGCGCCCGATTGCCAGGCGCCGATCTCGACCGGCACCCCGGCAAGTCCGACTGCGGCCAGCGCGATCACCAACGGCCGCACAACGCGGCGATCAGTCCTCACGCGGCCCTCCCCCGGCACCGACGGCCGCTACCGGGGCCGGCGCTACGGGGACCAGCGCCGACGGTCCCGCCTGCGCCGCCGCGGGGTCGTCGTAGCGCCGGACGATCAGATCGAAGAAGGCGTCGGCCATGAGCCCGTAGCCCTCGACGGTCGGGTGGATGCCATCAGGCCCGAGGCAGGGCAGCGACCCGCCGCTGGCGGTCGAGCATCTGCCCCTCGTGATGATCCGCTGGACGTCGACGAGCGCCACGCCCTGGGCTGCCGCGAGGGACCGCACTCGACGGTTGAAGTCGGGGACCGATGCAGCATGCGCGGGTGCCATCGACGCGCGGACGGGCGGGACGGTCGCCAGGACGGGCGCGGCCCCGGCCTCCCGGGTGAGCTGCAGCATGCGGTCGAGTGCCTCCAGGGCTGCGTCGGCGCCCGCCCCGGCTGCAAGCGCCAGGTCGTTCGTACCCTCCATGAGAAGCACCACCTCCGGTCGGTGCTGCGCCAGCGCGGCACGGAGCCGTGGCGGGGCTTCGGCCGCTCGCTCCCCGGGTAGCCCCTCATTGAAGACGTGGATGGTCTGGGTGGGGTAGGCGCTCCGGAGCCGCCGCGCGAGCTGCCCCGGATAGGAATGCTCGGGCGACGCCACGGCCCGCAGCAGGACCCCGGCAGTCAGGCTGTCGCCGAAGGCCAGGATCCGGGTTGCTCCCAGCGTCGTCGGCGGCTGCACCTGCACGACGAACGAGCACGCCGCTTCCTGCCCCAGGCCGTCGCGGGCCGTGCACGTTACCCGGGTGCCACCGACCGGAAAACGCGTCCCGGACGCCGGATCGCACGTGACGGCGACCGGGGCTTCGCCGCCCCGGACCGTGGGAGGGGGATAGTGGATCGGGATCGGCCGTCCGTCGGGCGACTGCATCCCCGGGCCGACCGGGCAGTCGAGGCCCAGCACGCCGATCTTGTGCGGGTTCAGCGGCGAGGGCGCGGTCGGCGGCACGAGGGAAGACTCGGCGCACGCGGCGGCGACGGCGATCGACACGCAGACGGCCAGACGACGAACCGGCACGAATGACAACGGGAAGCACCGGAGGCGCACAACGACCTCACGCACCGGCACGAGTCCGCGAGCGCCACATACTACGTGATGGAATCAGGGCGCCTGGGCCAGGCCGCCGAGCGCATCACCCCGTGCCGGCAGTGCAGCGACCCGGCAGGGTCGCGTCATTCCCGCTCCAGCGTCACGCGCAGGATGCGATCGCCGGCGAACGAGCCGATGAACAGCTCGTCGCCGATGACCAGCCCCACGGTGCCCGCGCCCATGGGCGGTCCCTCGTTGCTGTAGAGCTCTTCGATTTCCATCGACTCCGGATCGATGGAGACGATGCGGAACGGCATCGGACAGGCCCCGCTCTCGAGCTGCACGCAGAGGCTGAAGTCCTCGAGCGCATCGCTCGTGAAGTTCGCCACCGCCAGGCGCCCGTCGGACGCCCAGCGCAGGTTGTCGAGCGCCCCCAACTGCACCCGGGCCTCGACCTCGCCCGTAGCGCGGACGATGCGCCGCACCTCGCCGCTGCCGGTCGCGAAGACGAGCCGCCCGTCGGTCGACGTCTCGATGCCGTTCGGCATCTCGCTCTCGCTCCCGCCGAGGATGGCGAAGCCCCGGTCGGGCAGCCACTCGAGGACGTAGCCGCCCGGTTCGGCCGCGGCGATGGCGGTGGCGAGATCCGTCATCACGGCCGGGCGCTCGATCATGCGGGTGGTGACGAACCCGCCGCCGGGCAGCGCCGCCACCGAGTTCAGCCAGGCGTCGTCAGGGGCCACGACGCAGCCGCGCCACTCCACGGCCCAGTCACGACCCGACCCCGTCACCTCGAAGTACTCGACGGACTCGCGCCCGCCGTGCTGCACCACCAGGAGCTGCAGCGCGCCGTCGGCGCGCGTCGACAGGTGGATGCCGTGCGGGCTGAACGCGTCGGTGAGCGGTCCGGGACAGGCCGGATCCCCCCAGCCGGGCGTGGCCGATCCGTCGTCGCCGCCGCCCCGGAACAGCTCGCGGCGCTCGTCGGTCTCGAGCACGAGCAGCGCCAGCGCCCCCGGAATGTGGCCCTCCATGCCGCCGTACTCGCTGACGAGAATCGCCTCGTCGCCCGGCAGGGCCACCAGGTCTTCGGGGTTGGTGAAGGTGCAGACGGGTCGTGCCGGCCCTTCCGCCTCGCAGGTCGTCACCGGCTGCGCCTGTGCGGCGTCCGCGTGGGAAGCGAGTGCCGCCAGGCCGGCGACGAGTCCGAGTGTCAGAATCCGCATCGATTGCTCCTTTTCCCTTCCCTCTCGCTGCCGCTTACTGCTCCTCCTCCTCCACGGAGAAGGCCAGCAGCACGTTGCCCGGCATGAATCCCAGGGCGCCGTAGCCCGAGTTGACGTAGAGCATACCGCCCGCCACCGTCGGCCCGGGGCCGTTCAGCGAGCCGCCGCGGGCCGGCACGCCGTTGACGGTCTGGAAGTCGACGACGGTGTCGACGTCCCAGATGACGCGGCCGGTGGCGGTGTCGTAGGCCCGCAGGTGGCCGTCGAGGCTGCCCGAGAAGACGACGCCCGGAATGCTGGTGACGGCGGCCGGCTGGCCGGTGTTGCAGCCGGCCCGCGAGCCGCACGTGTCCTGGAAGGGCGGGGCGTCCCATACCGTCTCGCCGTCCGCCGCGCGGACCGCGGTGAGGCCGCCGGCATCGCCCGGGCCCTTCTCGAGCGCCTCGGAGCTCGCGGCGTAGGTCAGCTCGCCGTCGGTGGCGAAGCCCCACTCGATGCCCCCGAGGATGCCGCCGTCGCCGACCCGCGTCTCCCAGGCGATCTCGCCGGTCTCGGGGTCGAGGCCGTAGAGGACGCCCGACTTCTGGCCGGCGAGCAGCAGCTCGCGCCCGTCGTCGACCGTGGTCAGGACGGGGGAGCTACCGAAGTCGTAGTCCGGCCCCGCATCCTCCGGGCAGTTCGCGCGGCCCTCCGGCGTGGTCTCGAAGCAGGCGATGTTCCACGCGTCGCCGGGCAGCGTCTGCTGCGTCCAGAGGATCTCCCCGCTGTCCATGGCCAGGGCCATGATGGCGTCGCTCTCCGGCGCGGCGGGCTCGGTGTAGCTGTCGCCGGTGGCGACGTAGAGCCGGTTGCGGGTCGGGTCGAGGGTCGGCGCGGACCAGATGGCGGCGCCCGACGGCCCCCAGAGCTGCGTGCCGACGCTGTTGCGCACCGTGGGCTGCGGCTCTTCCTGGATGGTGCGCGTATTCCAGAGCTGGCTGCCGTCGGCGGCGTCGAGGGCCACGACGCTCCCGATGAACGTGCAGCACTCGTAGGTCGGCATCGCGCCGGAGCCCTCCTCGAACGACGAGACGGGGACGTAGAGCCGGCCGTCGTGGAGCGCCGGGGCGCCGGTGATCATCGCGTCGCCGTGGTCGTCCACCTGGACCTTCCAGCGCTGGTCGCCGCTGGCGACGTCGACCGCGTAGACGTTGGCGAACGCGTCCCCGAAGTAGACGACCGCCTCGCCGGTGCCGGGGTGCGGTCCGACCGAAGGGGCCGAGCGAACGCCGCCGTCGGCCTCGAAGATCCAGTCGATGCAGCCGCTCTCGGCGTCGAGGGCGTAGACGAGCCCGTTGCGGCTGCCGACGAACACCCGCCCGCCGACGACGCTCGCCTGCGAGCCGGAGGCGGAGACGCCGGGGAAGCCGAACGCCCACTTGAGGGTCAGCCGCGGCACGTCCTCGACGCCCAGGCCTGCCGCGTCCGCCGCCTGGTAGCGCGTGTTCCGCAGCCCCGCGCCCCAGCCGTTCCACGCCGGACCGGCGAGCGGATCACCGCCGATGGGCGCCGAGCAGTAGGCGCTCTCCGGAATGACCTCGAACGGGTCGCGGTAGGAGCCGGGCGGCCGCCCCGTGACGTACTCCGACACCGCCCGCCGCTCGGCCGACGTGAGCGCCGCGCCCTGGCGCCGCATGGTGAACGTGCTGAGGGCGATCTCGACGTCCTCGGGAGTCCGCTGGCGCAGCATCTCGCGCGTCGGCAGCCGCGGCATCGAGCCCTCGTGACAGCTCGCGCAGTGCTGCCGGTAGACGAGCTCGCCGTCCGGGGCGGCCTCCTGGGCGGCCGATCCCGGGGCCGGCGGGCCGAGTAGGGCAAGGGCGAACGTCACGATGAGAACCGAACGCATGAATCCTCCTGACTGCTGTCTCTCACTTGCGTCCCTGCCGCCGGTAGCGGTCACTCGGCAGGCTCGATGCGCAGCAGCGCCGCCTCTCCGCCGTCGACGTCGTTGGCGAGGAAGGCGCCGCCGGTCAGCACGTAGAGCAGGCCGTCGGGGCCCTGCTCCACGTCGCGGATGCGCTGCCGCAGGTCGGCCAGCAGCCACTCGCGGCGCTGCTCGAGGCCCTGCCGGTTGAACTCGATCCGCTCGAGGTGCCCGGTCCGGGCCACGCGGCCGATCATCAGCGAGCCGGCGAAGAGGTTGCCCTGCCAGGAGGGGAACCGGTCGCCGGTGTAGAAGACCAGCCCGGAAGGCGCGATCGAGGGCACCCAGACGATCTCCGGCTGCTCGAACTGCTCCTGCCAGGGTTGCTCCGTCACGCGCAGCCCGAAGTACTCCCGCGAGTAGGAGACGTCGGGCCAGCCGTAGTTGCGCCCGGCCTGGATGACGTTGACCTCGTCGCCGCCCATCACGCCGTGCTCGCTCGCCCACGGGTCGCCCGTCTCCGGGTGAATCGCCAGGCCCATCGGGTTGCGGTGCCCGAGCGAGAAGACCTCGGGGGCGAGACCCTCCTGGCCGGCGAACGGGTTGTCGTCGGGCGCCGTGCCGTCGTCCCGCAGCCGCAGCACCTTCCCGGCGTGGTTGGCCGGGTCCTGGGCGTGCGCGCGGATGCCGCCGAAGGCGCCGCCGACCGTCATGTAGAGCATCCCGTCGGGCCCGAACGCCAGCCGCGCCGCCCCGCCCGCCGTCGTGCCCTCGGATACGAAGAGGTCGCGGACCTCGGAGAGCGCCGCGCCCTCGAAGCGCCCGCGGGCGAGCGCCACGCGCGAGCTGTCCCCCACCGGTTTCGAGTACGTCAGGTAGACGAAGCCGTTGTCGCCGAACTCCGGGTGCACCGCGACGTCCATCAGTCCGGCGAGCGGGGCCTCGCTGTACACCTCGGGCACGCCGGCGATCGGGTTCGGATCGAGCGCGCCGTTGCGGATCCGGCGGAGCGTGCCGAGCCGCTCGGTCACCAGCACGCTCTCGTCGGGCAGGAACGCGAGCCCCCAGGGGTAGGTGAGGCCCTCGGCCACGACGACCACCCGTATCCGCTGGCCCGTGGCGGTGTCGTACTCGCGCGGCCCGTCCGGAAGCGGGACGGCCGGAATGCCCCCGGCGGCGAACGGCTCGGGCTGCGGAGCGTCCTGTTGCGCCTCCACGGCGAGCGGCGCGACGAGCGCCAGCAGCGTCGCGGCGAGGAGCGCCGTCGCCCGCCCGGGCGGCCGTGTCGGGTGCTTCGCCGGCGCGGAACTCCTGCGGCGCAAGCTGCTGGGTGTCGTCATCGTCGTCCTCCGGCGGCCGCTCGAGGCCGCCGCCTCATGCTATCCGACCAGCCCGCGCCGCGGGGCGGAATCAGCTCCGTTTCCGGCGAGCCCGTCGGACAGCGTCGGCCACGTCAGACTCCGACAGGTCCGACGCCGCCAGCTTCGCGGGGACCGCGTCCGAGTCCGGCACGGTGTCTTCCCGGCCGATCATCACCTCCGTCGCCTTTACGATCGCCGTCGCCTCCTGGCCGCGCCGGAGCCGGAGCTCGTCGACGGCGTCGCGGGTGATGACCGCCGTGAGCTGCTGCTCGCCGATGCGCAGCCGGACCTGCGCGAGCAGCCCCTCGCGCCGCACCTCTTCAACGACTCCGCGGAGGCGGTTGCGCCCGCTCAGCGACACCAGGATGCCGCCGCTCCGCCGCCGCCGGCCGCGGGCGGGAGGCGCGCCGCGGCCGGCCAGGAGGCGGTCGACCTCCTCGTCCGAGATCCGGTAGTGCCCGCCCGCCGTCCGCGTGGTCCGGACGCTTCCCTTGTAGATCCACTGCTTGAGCGTGGAATAGCCGACGCCGAGCCGTGCCGCCGCCTCCCGGACCGTCAGCAGTGCCATCGTGCCATCGGAACGCGGACATCGACCGCGCGCAGGAAGCGGGCAAGCCTCACCTGGCCCAGGACGAGTGTGCTCGCGTCGCCGGACCCCGGGCCTGGAGGCCTGGACGTCTGGGCCGTGGAACCAGCCATGGAGCGCTCCATGCGTCGAGGAAGTCACGCAGGGCGACCTTCATCCGTCCATCGTACCGCCGCGGGCAACGCTGCGG
>JAPOVI010000156.1:0-10212 GCA_026708265.1 Acidobacteriota bacterium | reverse complement strand
CGGGAGGTGCGGGCCGTGGACCCAGCATGGGGCCGCCCATGGGGCGAGGAACCCACGAGGGGCGACCTTCATCCCCCCGTGCTACCGCAGCGTTGCCCGCGGCGGTACTCTGCAGCCGGCCGTGGAGTGACTACGATGTAGCCATGGCCACGACGACCCGCATCATCCGGATCGGGAACTCCCGTGGGATTCGGATCCCCAAGGCACTTCTCGAGCTGGCCGACCTGTCGGACGAGGTCGAGTTGCATGCCGAGCCGGGCCGCCTCGTGGTGCGGGCCCCCAGGAGGCCGCGCATGGGCTGGGAGGCCGAAGCGCAGGAGATCCACCAGCCGGTGCAGCTCTCCCTTGCGGAGCAGCATCGGGCGGCCGAGCCGGTCGGCGAGGCGGCGAAAGAACTCCTCGGCGAAGTCGCTGAGCTTGACGGCTCCGGTGCTCGACTCCCACACCAGACGGGCGGCATCGGCGTCGAGCCCCTGCCAGGTCGCGAAGTCCCGTGGTCGACGGGGGAACACGCGCTCCAGAATCAGCGCGTCGAGCACCTCGTCCGCTTCCCCGCCCTCGATCCGCTCCAGGAGAGGCGGATCGTCGGCGCAGGCGCGCCGTACGAACTCCTTCAGCACGTCGGGCGTGACGAAGTAGTTCTCCACCTCGTAGCGATTCCACCAGGTGATCCGGAGACCGCCTTCGTCGACCTCCTGTCGCTGTCGCCCGTCGCTGTCGAGCATCGCGAGCCCGACGAGGTCCGGCACCATCTCGCGCATGCCGAAGAAGTGCTCCCGCGGCGTCGCCCCGAAGCCGCCCTCCACGCGCTCGAGCTCGGCGTCGAGATCGGGCCGCGGAAAGTGGTCCTGCACGTAGAAGACGTTGGCCTGCTCGTCCCAGCATTCCGCCGCGCGATGGCACAGGCGGTGTGCCAGTGCCCGCAGGATGTCCAGGTCCGTGCCCTGGACCGCAATCTGACGCTCCTGCTCGAAGGGTGAGCAGCCGGACCTTCATCCGCGCGGCGGCGGCGATCATATCGGGATGCTGCAGCGTGCGTTCGTCCGGGGTGCAGTAGACCAGGTCGTCGCCTTGGTTGCGGAAGCGCATGGTGACCGGCTCGACCCTGCCCTCGTGCAACACGCCGACCGTGACCAGGAGCGGTATGTCCCGGTTTCCGGTTCGAACGTGCGTGTTGTGCCAGAAGTAGCGCGTGCGCTGCACGGGGGCCGAGACGATGCCCAGCCGGTTGAGCGAGGTCGAGGTGCGCTTCCTGGGCGGCGCCTGGCCCTTGTTGCCGTGCCAGGTTGCGACCGCCTGCGACCAGAGCGCGATGGCCTGCATGGCGGTGGTCTTGCCGCAATTGTTGGGACCGATGAGCACCGCCGGATGGTCCAGCTCGATGCGTTGCCGGTCGCCGAAGCGCTTGAAGTTCTGGATCTCCAGGTAGTGGAGCAGTCTCACGCCGCTTCCTCCCCGAGGAGTGCCGGTCGCCGTCTGGTCACAGATAGCGCTCGCCGTTCCATTCCGGCACCTGCTGGTTCTGCTTCAAGCGCAGGCGCTGCAGGTGGACCGCGGAGTAGTAGCTGTCGAGATCCGCGTCGACGTCCGCGACGCCCGGAAGGCTGACGCAGGCCTCGAGTGCGAACCGCTCGGCCAGCGCGCGGTTGGGGTTCTCCCGGTACGCGTCGTGCCACCAGTGGAGGATCCTGTCCTGCGCGGCTCTCAGCAGGCGGTCCGTCGGCAGCCGGTCACGTTTCTCCCGCTGATTGACCGCCCGGTGGGCCGGCATGAGGTTCCAGAGGTCGCCGCAGGGCCAGACGGCCCAAGGGAAGCAGTGGTCGATATCGACGTTGGCCGGTGCCAGCCGCCTGCCGCTCCATACGCAGTGGAGCGTTCCTGTCGCAAGGAGGAATCCGGCCCGCTCCCGCGCCACACCTACCTCACGATTCGGGTCCTCCCACGCCATGGCGGACGAGAGTTGCGCCTCATCGAGAGTCCGGCCCTGTCGCTCCGCGTAGGTGCGCGTGACACGCTTCCATTCGGCCTTGATGGCCGGCTCGATCCACGCCGTGAAGCGCTGCACCGCAGCCCACAGGTGCAGCGGTGCCCGCATGGTTCCGAAGCTCGCCAGATAGGACGCGTCCAGTCGGACCGTGCTCGCCGAGTGCCTGCCGCCGGCGCGGCGGTCTACGGGAAGTATGGAGCGCGGCTCGTTCGGATACGTCATGTAGCGAACGGGCATCTGCTCGATCGTGCGGGCGGCATCCTTCAGCGCCAGGTGAAGAGCGGCGCCGGCTTCGCCGCCGAGTGCCGTGCCGACCCGCAGATCGTGGTGAGAAGTCGCACCGAGTCTCCCGAAGGCAGCCTTGGCGAAGCCGAGCCGGTCGGCGCCGCGGGTGTTGATCGGGCTCTGCGGCAGATCCGCGCGAAGCAGCGGCGTGTACAGGCGCAGCCAGGTCAGCGCGACGAGGCCCATGGGGATCGCTACGTGATCGTCATCCACGGGGGCGACGAATCCTCCCGCGCCGTCGGCGATTCGGCAGAGCACGCGGAGCAGGCCGAGCTTGTAGGTGGAGCTCTTGTCGTCGTTCAGGATGACGTGGCGCAGCAGCGGCAACGCGCCTGTGCCGTCGTCGGGCAGGCGAATCGCGAGCTGCGTCCAGCGGACGTCCTCGCGGCCCAGGTGGTCATCCGCTTCGACCTCGCGCTCCACGAATGCGCCGTGGTCGCGCGCCAGGGTGCGAATCTCGGCGGCCGAAACGGGGTGGAAGCGGCGTGCCGGCTCGGCCGGGCCGCTTCGGAGCGTCATGGCCAGCACGCCGCCCGGTTTGAGCAGCGTGATCAGCTTGCGGAAGGCCCGCGCCCGATCGGAAGGAGCGACGTGCATCCATACCGCGCTGGCGAGTATCAGGTCGAAGGCGAGACCGGTCCGGAAGGTCCGCTCGAGACCGGGCAGGGAGTCCGCGAGCCACTGTATGGCAGGGTCGTCGTGACGCTCCCGCGCGATGGTTCGGAAGCGGGAGGACGGTTCCACCGCGACGACGTCATAACCCTTTCGCGAGAGCCACGCGGCGTCTCGGCCGCTGCCGGTGCCGACATCGAGTGCGGTGGCCGGGGCCGCCGGAAGCAGTTCCTTCAGCCAGTCGTGAACGCGATCCGCGGGCACGGCCTCGTAGCGGTCCGACAGCTCGTCGGCGTGGGCGTCGTACCACGCGGCAGGGTCCGACATGGCGTGCGCAGTCTCGCGACCACCGTCCCGGCGGCCCCGCCCTCCAGGCGGGCGTCCGCCGCGTCCGCCGCTACCCGATGCCGATGCGCAGCACCGTGAAGAGCAGCCAGCAGGTGAAGCCGCCGACGACGGTCATCGACAGGCCCCAGGCCATCAGCTTGTTGAAGAGCTTGCGGCTGTCCTCGTGCTTGGGGGCGGAGGCCATGCAGAGGGCGCCGAGGGTCGAGAGCGCGGAGACGTCGACGAGGTGGGCGCCGACGTTCATCGACGAGGCGATGGCGAGCGGCTCGACGCCGCCGACCTGCGCGGCGAGGCCGGGAACGGTCGGCAGGAACGCCGGGAGGACGACGCCCGACGTGCTGCTGTAGATGGAGATGAAGCCCGTGGTGAAGGCCATGACGGCGGTCACGGTGTTGGCGGTCGACACGCCGGCGAGGACGCGGGTGAAGAGCTCGAGGCCGCCGGTGGCGTCGAGGACCGAGATGAGGACCGTGACGCCGCAGACCATCATGATCACACGCCAGGGCATGATCTTGACCGCTTCCGATTCGTCGCCGGCCTTGAGCAGCGCGAGGACGATGGCGCAGGCGTAGGCGCCGAGCCCCACGTTGACGTCGAACAGGATGACGCCCACCAGGAGCGTTGCGATGACGCCGATGGTGATCCAGTGATGGCGCTGGAAGCTCCCGGCGCCATCGCCCGCCCCGCCGGCCCCGGCCGGGCCGCTCGCGCCCGCGGCCGCACCCGCGGCTCCGCCGCCCGCTGCGCCCGTGCCGTCCGTCCCCTCCCGCGTCGGGACGACCAGCGCGCCCTTGTGGTAACGGCCCAGCAGGCGCCAGCCTCCAAGCAGGAAGTAGGCGACGAAGACCACCACCAGGTGGGCCATCATGTTGTTCAGGTAGGTCGAGATCTCGTAGCCCCCGAGGCCGATTTCCTCCATCACGCCGTTGACGATGACGCCGGTCGGCGCGATGGGGGAGAGGGAGCCGGCGTTGGCACCGTTCCCGATCATGATCGCCATCAGGAACGCGGGGATGCCGACCTGCCCCGCCACCGCCATCCCCATCGGGGCCATCAGCGCCGTGGCGGCGATGTTGCCGGGGCCGATCGACGCCAGCACGAAGGAGAGCAGGAAGAACATCATCGGCATCACGCCGACGTTGCCGCGGCAGAGCAGGACCGCCTTGTGGGCGATGAGGTCGAGGGTGCCGTTGGCCTGCGCCTGCGAGAAGAGCAGCGTCACCCCGGCCAGGGTCAGGAAGAGCCGCGTCGGGAACCCGCCCATGACCTCCGCGGCGCTCATCCCGGCGAAGTAGACGCCGACCACCCAGGCGAGCGAGATGGCCAGAAACCCGACGTGCAGCCGGATCGTGCAGCTGACGACGATGGCGACGGCCAGCGCGCCGAGCGAGAGGGTGGCCACGTCCATGGGCGGGCAGTATAGCCGCAGCGGCCTTCCCGACGGGGCGCGGTGCCGGCCTCGGGGACCGGAATCGCACGGAGGACAGGCACTTTCGACCGGGGGGCGCGGTACGATGGGAGGGCCGTCGGCCAGCGACCGGCGGCTGGGAGTCTGCGCCGCAGCACGATGCAACCCGGCGGAGCGCGCCCGGGCGGACCGCGAACGCGCCTGTCAGGCGCGCCGGGGCAGCGATTCGGATGCACATCATCGTCGTCGGCGGCGGGGAGATCGGCTATCGGCTGGCCCAGGCCCTCGCCACCGCGCACGACGTCTTCGTCGTCGACCCCGACCCGGCAACGGGAGAGCGCTTCGCGGACGCCGACGTGGAGTTCGTCGCCGGCAGCGGCGCCAATCCCGACGTGCTGCGGCGCGCGGGCATCGAGCGGTGCGGGGTCCTCATCGCCGCGACGCGCCTGGACGAGGTCAACTTCGTCTGCTGCGCCCTCGCGAGCAAGCTCGGCGGGCCGCGGACCGTCTGCTTCGCCAGCCGGGAGGACCTGCTGACGGGCGGCGCGCGCGGCTTGCAGCAGCACTTCGGCATCGACGAGGTCATCTGGCCCGAGGCCGAGCTCGCCGCCCACATGGAGCGGGTGGTCCTGGCACCGGGCGCGACCGACGCCGGGGTCTTCGTCGGCGGCCGGATCGAGCTGCTGGAGTACCGGCTCGGAGAGGGCTCGCCGCTGGTCGGAGCGCCCATCTCGTCGCTCGATCTGCCGCCGGGCGTGGTGATCGTCGCCGCGGAGCACGATCTCGCCATCCGCATCCCCCGCGGCGGAACGCGCCTCGAGGCGGGAGACAAGGTGGTTCTGCTCGGGGTCCGGGAGGGGATGGCGGAGCTCCGCGCGCGCATGGCGCCCGGCGCCGGCGGCGGGGCGCTTCGCGTGGCCATCATCGGCGGAGGCGACGTCGGCTACCGGCTGGCGCAGCGACTCGAGCAGGCCGCGGGGACCGAGCTCCGGGTGATCGAGCGCGACCGGGAGCGGGGCGAGCTGCTGGCCGCGAACTTGCGCCGGGGTCTCGTCCTCGAGGGCGACGGAACCGACCTGGCCCTGCTCGAGTCGGAGGACATCGGCCGCAGCGACGTCCTGGTGTCGGTCATCGACAACGACGAGCGCAACCTCCTCGCCTCGCTCCTCGGCCGGCAGCTGGGCGTGCGGAAGGTGGTCACGCGGGTCAGCAAGCCGGCGAACCACCGGCTCTTCGAGCGGGTCGGCATCGACGTCGCGCTGTCCGCACGCGGCTCGGCGGTCACGTCCGTGGTCCACCGCATCGACGGCGGTCGGAGCAGCCTGCTCGCCATCCTGCAGGAGGGTCAGGCCCGCGTGGTCGAGCTCACGGCGCCGGCGTCCCTGCGACCGACCGCCGTCAAGGACCTGACGCTGCCGCGGGACGCCGTCGTCGGCACTGTGCTGCGCGACGGCGAGGTCTTCGTGCCGGGCGGAGGCGACCGGGTAGCGGGCGGCGACCGGCTGATCGTCTGCTGCACGGAGGCAGCGCTCCGGGATGTCCAGGATCTCTTTGCCGGCCCGTGACGCTTCCGGTGGGGCACGCTGGCCGCGTCGCGGGTGGCGCCCGCCATGCGCCTGATCAACGTCGTCCACGTCGCGGGCCGCATCTGCCGCCTCTTCGGCGCCGCGTTCGCGGCCCCTGCCGTCGTGGCCGCGATCTACGGCGAATGGACGGACGTCCCCGGCTTCCTCCTCGGCGGCGCGGTCACCGCCGGGTTGGGGCAACTCGCGGTCGCCGTCTCGCCGGAGGCCGACGACGACCTCCGGCGCATCGAGGCCCTGTCCGTCGTCGCGGGCGTATGGCTGCTCTTCGCGATCCTGTGCGCGGTCCCCTACCTGTGGGTCGGCTTCGGGACGGTCGACGCCCTGTTCGAGGCGATGTCGGGCATCACGACCACCGGCGCCACGATCCTGACCGACTTCGCCGCCCCGGGCCGCGGGTTGTTCTTCTGGCGCGCGATGACGCAGTGGGTCGGCGGGATGGGGGTCATCACCCTGGTCGTTGCGGTGCTGCCGCGCCTCGCGCACGGCGTCCACCAGCTCTTCTTCGCCGAGGCGCCGGGGCCGACGGCGGAGAGGCTGGCGCCGCAGATCCGGAAGACGGCGGCGGCGCTCTGGCGTCTCTACGCGGCCCTGACCGCCGTCCAGGCCGTCGCGCTCCGCCTGGCCGGCATGTCGTGGTACGACGCCGTGTGCCACGCCATGACGACACTCTCGGCGGGCGGCTTCTCGCCCCACCCGCAGTCCGTCATGGGTTACGACAGCGCCGCGATCGAGTGGATCGTCTGCGTGTTCATGCTGCTGGCGGGAGCGAGCTTCGCGTTGCAGTACCGCGCCCTCGCGGGGCGCCCCGGGGTGCTGCTGCGCGACGACGAGCTGCGCGTCTACGTTGCGGTCGTAGCGCTCGCGACGGCCGGGCTGGCCGTGCTTCTCTGGGGTCTCGAGGGCGACGCGGCGCCGGTGCGCCGGGCGGTGTTCCAGGTCCTCTCGATCCTGACGACCACGGGCTACGCCACGGCGGACTTCGAGCTCTGGACGGACCAGACCAGGCTGGTGCTCCTGGCCCTGATGTTCATCGGGGGCTGCGCGGGGTCGGCGGCCGGCGGGCCGAAGGTGCTGCGGCACATCATCGCCGGGCGCTTCACGATGCGCGAGCTGCGGCGCACGCTCCATCCGCGCGGCGTGCTGCCGGTCAAGCTCGGCGGCCGGGTGGTCCCCGACGAGGTGATCCGGTCCGTGCTCGTCTTCTTCGTCTTCTACGTGTTGTCTTTCGCCGTGGCGGCTGCGGTCGTCGTCGGCTTCGGAGCGGACGTCGTGACCGGAGTGACGGCGGCAGCCGCGACCCTCGGCAATATCGGACCCGGCTTCGGCGAGGTGGGGCCGATGGCGAGCTTCGGGGGGCTGCATCCGGTGAGCAAGGTCACCCTGATTGCCGCGATGTGGATCGGCCGGCTGGAGGTGGTAACCGTGCTCGCGCTCGTGCGGCCCGAGGTCTGGGCCGTGGCCCGCTGGAGGGGCGTCGGCCGGTCATGATCTACCTGGTGCACCACGGCGAGGCCGTTCCGGCGGACGTCGACGCGCAGCGGCCGCTGACGAGAGCGGGGCTCGGGGCGGTCGAGCGGCTGGCCCGCGAGACGGCGCGCCGCGGGGCGGCTCCCGTCGAGGTCTGGCACAGCGGCAAGCTGCGGGCGCGTCAGACGGGCGAGGCGTTCCGGCGGGCCTGCAACGCGCGGGCCGCCTTCACGATGGTGCGCGGGCTGCGCCCGGCGGACCCGTCCGACATCCTGGCCGACCGGCTCGCCGGCGAGACGCGCGACCTGCTGCTGGTGGGCCACATGCCGCTGATCGCCCGCCTCCTGCGCAGACTCCTCGCGCGCGCCGACGAGCGCCCGTTCCCCCCGCACGGCATCGTGGCCCTCGAGCCGGACCCCGCTGGCGACGTGACGCGGTGGCGCGAGTCGTGGCGCCTCGGCCCGGACGGCTGACCGGCGACCACGGGGGTGCGGCTGGCGACGGACGGAGTTCACAGGTCGCGCAGCTTGGCGTTCAGCAGCTCCCACGCCCGCCGGACGTGGCGCTCCTCGGTGCGGATGTGCCCGATCGCGAGCCGGATGGCGAAGCGGCCGCGGAGCCGGGTGTGGGAGAGGAAGACCTCGCCGGTGGCGTTGACCGCCTCGAGCAGCCGCTCGTTCACGGCGTCGAGCCCTGCCCCGGCGGCGCCGGCGACCCCCGCCGCGCCGTCGTCCGTCGCGGCGACGGCGCTCGCACCCTCGGGCCCCGCGCCCTGACGGGCCGCGCCGCCCGGCGCCGCCCGGAAGCAGACGACGCTGAACGGGACCGGCGCGAGCCGCTCGAAGTCCCGGCTCTCGTCCACCCAGCCCGCGAACAGCCGGGCGAGGCGCATGTGCTCGGCCAGCCGGTCGCGGATGCCGTCCGACCCGAAGTGGCGCAGCACGGCCCACAGCTTCAGCGAGCGGAAACGGCGCCCGAGCTGCACCCCGGTGTCCATGAGGTTGCGTACCGCGCCCTCCTCCGGCGTCCGGAGGTAGTCTGGCGTCAGCGAGAAGGCGGCCCGCACCGTCTCCATGTGGCGGCAGTAGAACGCGCTCAGGTCGAACGGCACGAACAGCCACTTGTGCGGGTTGACGACCAGGGAGTCGGCCTCGCCGCAGCCGGCCAGGACGTCGCGGGTGCCCGGCACGAGGGCCGCCGCGCCCGCGTACGCCGCATCCACGTGCAGCCAGAGCCGCTGCTCGCGGCAGAGGAGAGCCATCTCCGCCACGGGATCCACGCTGGTCGTCGACGTCGTGCCCACGGTGGCGACCACCGCCAGCGGCGTGGCGCCGCGCGCCCGGTCGCCGGCTATGGCGTCCCGCAACGCCTCGGGCCGCATGCGGAACTCCCCATCGACCGGGACGCGTACCAGCGCGTCGTGCCCGAGGCCGAGCGTCATGACCGCCTTGTCGATGGACGAATGCGCCTCCGCCGACGCATAGACCCGCAGCGGTCCGAGGTCCGGGCGCCCCGAGAGCCCGCGCGTGCGGACGTCGGGCACGGCGCGGTGGCGCGCGGCGGCGAGCGCGTGGAGGCTGGCGATGGACGCGGTGTCGTAGATCACTCCCTCGTACCCGGTGGGTAGACCGAGAAGCTGCCGCAGCCAGTCGAGCGTCACCTCCTCGAGCTCGGTGGCCGCCGGCGACGTCCGCCACAGCATCGCCTGGACGTTGAGCGCCGCGGAGAGGAACTCCGCCAGGACGCCGGCGGCACTCCCCGTGATGGCGAAGTAGGCGAAGAACCCGGGGTGGTTCCAGTGCGTGATTCCGGGCAGGATCACGCGCTCGAAGTCGCGGAGGGTCTCGTCGAACGGGAGGCCGCTGGCGGGCGGGGCCGCCGGCAACGCGTCACGCACCGCCCCTGGAGCACTGCGCGACAGGACCGGGTAGCGCTCCGTGCCGCTCAGGTACGCGGCTATCCACTCGACCAGCGCGTGGCCGTGCCGGCGGAACGCCTCGGCGTCCATGTCGCCGAGGCGTTCCGGGTCGTCGCTGGACACGGCGCCGGGGTCGGTCGCGGGACGTGTCAGTTGCCGGCGCCCAGGTACCCGAGCGCGAACTCCTTGAGGGCGGCGCTGCGCAGGCCGATCGCCTCCGCCTCGGCCACCGCGTCGTCGATGGAGTAGCCGTCCTGCTGGACCCGCTTGATGAGCCACATCGCGCCGACGCGGTTGGCGGAGCCGCAGTGGATGTAGACGGGCTGGTTCGCCGGCTCGGCCACCGCGGCGAGGAACGACTCGACGATCTCGGCCGACGGCTGGCGGAACGGAATATGGATGTAGTTGAGGCCGGCCGCCTCGGCCGCCGTCCGTCCGGCGTCGACCGTCGCGCCGTTCTCGCCGGCGGTCCGGAAGTTGATGACGGCGTTGAAGCCCCGCTCGCGGAGCACCGCCATCGCCTCGGGCGGTGTTGTGTTGTAATGAGACGGCGACCACCGAGATCTACACGCTATTCGGTAGTGCTATGGTAATTGTGTGT
>JAPOVI010000064.1 GCA_026708265.1 Acidobacteriota bacterium | reverse complement strand
GCCGCAGTCGGCGCACGACTTGCTGAAGATCATGTGGCCGCGCCGCCAGCGGGTGGTCCCGGAGCCGTGGCAGGCAGGGCACCGGCCGGTCGTCGCCCGGCGCCGCCCGGTCCCGCCGCATCCCTCGCAGAGCTCCATCCGGGTGACGGCAAGGCGGCGCTCGGTACCCCGCAGAGCCTCGTGGAACCCCAGCTCGATCTCGCCGTGAACGTCGCTCCCCCGCTGGGCCTCGGACGCCGCCCGGCCCGTCCCCGCCGGCCCGAGCACCTCCGCGAACAGCTCGCGAAACGTGGCGGAGACCCCCCCGCCGGTCCCCGAGGCAGAGAAGTCGAACCCCTGGAACTCCACCGTCGCCGGCTCGTCCGTCGGCGAAACCGCTCCGTGGGCGTCGTACTCCTGGCGCCGGTCGGGGTCGACGAGCGTCTCGTAGGCCTCGGTCGCCCGCCGGTAGAACGCCGCGGCCTCGCGGTCCCCGGGATTGATGTCCGGGTGGTAGCGGCGCGCCACCCGCTTGTACGCGCGCTTGACCTCGCCCTGGCTTGCACCGGGCTGCAGCCCGAGGATGACGTAGAAGTCCATCGCCGCTCCGGCACTGGCTCGCCGCGCGCTACTTCTTGTCGTCCTCCACCACCTCGGCGTCGATCACGTCGTCGCCGCCGCCCGGCCCCCCGGACACGTCCGCCTCCGGCTCGCCCGCGGCCTCGCCCGCCCCGGGGCCGCCCGGCGCCGCTCCCGGAGCGCTCTGCTTGTAGAGCGATTCCGCCGCCTTCTGCTGGGCGGCGTTCAACTCCTCCATCGCCTTGTTGATCGCGTCGAGGTCGGTCCCCTCGTTCGCCTTCCGCAGTCCCGCGATCGCGGCCTCGATGGGCTGCCGATCGGTCTCGGTCAGCTTGTCGCCGGCGTCCTTGATCATCCGCTCCGCCGCGTAGGCGGCCTGATCGGCGCGGTTCCGGGTCTCGACCTCTTCCTTGCGCCGCTTGTCCTCGTCGGCGTGGAGCTCCGCCTCCTGCATCATCGAGTCCACCTGGTCCTTGCTCAGGCCGCTCGACGCGGTGATCGTGATCTTCTGCTCCTTGCCCGTGCCGAGGTCCTTCGCCGACACATTGACGATGCCGTTGGCATCGATGTCGAAGGTCACCTCGATCTGCGGGACGCCGCGCGGGGCGGGCGGGATGCCCACCAGGTGGAACTTCCCGAGGGTGCGGTTGTCCTTCGCCATCGGGCGCTCGCCCTGCAGGACGTGCACCTCCACGCTGGTCTGGCTGTCCGCGGCGGTCGAGAAGACCTCGCTCTTCTTGGTCGGAATGGTGGTGTTGCGCTGGATCAGCGTGGTCATCACTCCGCCCAGGGTCTCGATCCCGAGCGAGAGCGGCGTCACGTCGAGCAGCAGGAGGTCCTTGACCTCGCCGGCCAGCACGCCGGCCTGCACCGAGGCACCGATGGCGACGACCTCGTCCGGATTCACGCCGCGGTGGGGCTCCTTGCCGAACAGCTCCTTCACGATTTCCTGGACCCGAGGCACGCGCGTCGAGCCGCCCACCAGGACCACCTCGTCGATCTTCGACGGGTCGAGGCCGGCGTCCGCAAGGGCGCGCTTGACCGGCGCCACCGTGCGCTGCAGCAGGTCGTCGACCAACTGCTCGAACTTCGCCCGCGTGAGCTTCTTCTGGAGGTGCTTGGGGCCGGAAGCGTCGGCCGTGATGAACGGCAGGTTGATCTCCGTCTCCATGACGGTGGAGAGCTCCATCTTGGCTTTCTCGGCGCCCTCCTTCAGCCGCTGCAGCGCCATGCGATCCTTGCCGAGGTCGATGCCCTCGTCGCTGCGGAACTCCGACACGATCCAGTCGATGATGCGCTGATCGAGGTTGTCGCCGCCGAGATGGGTGTCGCCGTTGGTCGACTTGACCTCGACGACCCCCTCGCCGACCTCGAGGATGGAGATGTCGAAGGTGCCGCCGCCGAAGTCGTAGACGGCGATCGTCTCGTCCTTCTTCTTGTCGAGACCGTAGGCGAGGGCGGCCGCGGTCGGCTCGTTGACGATGCGCAGGACCTCGAGGCCCGCGATCTGGCCGGCGTCCTTGGTGGCTTGCCGCTGGGCGTCGTTGAAGTAGGCGGGGACGGTGATGACGGCCTTCTCGACCTTCTGGCCGAGGTACTCCTCGGCGGCCTGGCGGAGCTTCTGGAGCGTCATCGCCGAGAGCTCCGGCGGCGACAGCTCCTTCCCTTGCGCCTTGACCCGGGCGTCGCCGTTCGAGGCCCGCACCACGGCGTACGGGACCATCTTCATCTCCTCGTCCACCTCGTCGTAGCGGCGCCCCATGAAGCGCTTGATCGAAAAGATGGTGTTCTCGGGGTTGGTGACCGCCTGCCGCTTGGCGACCTGTCCGACCAGCCGCTCGTCCGCCTTGGTAAACGCGACGACCGACGGCGTGAGCCGGCTTCCCTCCGGGTTGGTCACGACGGTCGGCTCGCCACCTTCCATCACCGCCACGACCGAGTTGGTGGTCCCGAGGTCGATGCCAATGATCTTGCTCATGTGATGTGCGTCCTCAAACGCGTGTCCCGACCGGGCGGGCCGGAAGAACGCGGAAAAGGGAGGAATCCTCTCCCTCCCACAACCTGCCTTCGGAGAAGTATAGAAAGTTGAGCTTCTCCATGTCAAACCAGGCAGCCGCCGTAGAAGTCTGCGCCGTAGAACGGCGCGGACTCCTGAAGGATTGGGGTTGGGTGCCGAGCGGAACCGCAGGCGACGAACGGCGGGCCAAGCTGCGCCGGCATCGCCCGCGACATGCTATTCTGCGGGGTCGGGTCGAACGGAACAGCGGCCGAACGCTCGACACGCGAGCGTCGGGCGCCGATACCTCACTCAAAGGCCAGGTAACGCGTGCCCCGATCCTCCAGACGCCCTCACCGATCGGCTACTCTCGTCGGGCTGTTCGCGGTCGCCGCCATCCTCGGCGTCGTCAGCGGCGTCCTGTTCGCATACGCGCCGGACCTTCCGCAGATCGTCGCCCTCGACGACTACACGCCCAACACCATCACGCGCGTGGAGGCCCGGGGGGGCGAGCTGATCGGCGAGTTCGCCGTCCAGCGGCGCGTCATCATCGGCTACGACGACATCCCGGACGTCCTGCGGCAGGCGATCATCGCCGCCGAGGACGACGCCTTCTTCCAGCACAACGGCATCAGCGTGCCCGGCGTCATCCGCGCAGCGATCCAGGACGTGCTGCGGGGCGAGCTGTTCAGCGGCGCAAGCACCCTGACAATGCAGCTCGCGCGCAACGTCGAGGTGGGCGGCCAGGTTCTGGGCCGCGAGAAGGTGTGGCAACGGAAGCTGCTCGAGGCCTACTACGCGATCCATCTCGAGAAGCGCTACACGAAGCCCGAGATCCTCGCCCTCTACGCCAACCAGGTCTGGCTCGGCACGGCCACGCACGCCGCGGACGGGGTCGAGGCCGCGGCGCAACTGCTGTTCGGCAAGTCCGCCCGCGACGTCGAGCTGGGAGAGGCGGCGGTGATTGCCGGCATCATCCAGGGACCTTCGCGCCTCAGCCCCCTCGTGAACATGCAGGCGGCCACGGAACGGCGCAACTACGCGCTGCGTCGGATGGCCGAAGAAGAGTACATCACGGAGGAAACAGCCGCCGACGAGATGGCGAAGCCGATCGTGCTCGCCCCGCGCCGGCAGCGCAGCAACACCATCGCGCCCTACTTCCTCGAGGAGATTCGCCAGCACCTGGAGAGCGAGTACGGGGCCCGACGCCTCTACCAGGACGGCCTGGTGGTCCGCTCCACCCTCGACATCGACCTGCAGCGCGCTGCGAACCGCGCCGTCGCGGACGGCCTGCGCGTGCTCGACAAGCGACACGGCTTCCGCGGCCCGCGGCGCAACGTGCTCGTGGGCGAGGACGCCAGCCCCACCCCCGAGGACTTCGAGCACCCGGACTGGGTCTATCCCGTCGAGGCCGGAGACGTCGTGCCCGCGGTCGTGACCAGCGTCCGCCGCAACCGCATCGGAGTTCGCTTCGGAGCGTACCGCGCGACGATCGAGCCGGACGGATTCGCGTGGACGCGCCGGGCTGCGGCCGAGCTGGTCGAGCGCGGCGACCTCGTGGACGTCCGGGTCACGACGCTGCCGGACGCCCCCCGCGGAGTGGCGCGAGCCACTCTCGACCAGGAGCCGGCGGTCGAGGCGGCCCTGCTGGCCCTCGACAATCGCACCGGGCGGGTGCTCGCCATGGTCGGCGGCTACGACTTCGACCGCAGCGAGTTCAACCGGGCGACGCAGGCATATCGCCAGCTCGGCTCGCTCTTCAAGGGCGTGCTCTACGCGGCGGCGATCGATCAGGGCTACACGCCGACCTCCATCGTCCTGGACGAACCGGTCGCCTACGAAGTCGGCCCCGGCCAGCCGCGCTACCGGCCGACGAACTACGACCACCGGTACGAGGGGCCCATCACACTGCGCCGAGCGCTCGAGAAGTCGCGCAACGTGCCGGCCGTCTGGATGATGGACGCCGTCGGGCCGGAGACCGTCGTCGACTTCGCGCGGCGCGTGGGCTTCACCGCGCCCATCCCGCCGTATCTGTCCGTCGCCCTGGGATCCGCCGAGTCCACCCTGATGGAGGTGACCAGCGCCTACTCGGTCTTTCCCAACGGAGGCCAGCGCATGATCCCGTTCCGGATCGAGCGCGTGCGCGACCGAGAAGGGCGCGTCCTCGAGGAAAACCGCCCGCAGGCCCGGGATGCGCTGCGTGCCGACACGGCCTACGTCATGGTGAGCCTGATGCAGGGCGTCGTGCAGCGCGGGACGGCGCAACGCGCCCGGCGGGAGCTCGACTGGCCGGTCGGCGGCAAGACGGGAACGATGGACGACTACACCGACGCCTGGTTCGTCGGCTTCGATCCCGACATCACGGTGGGCGTGTGGGTCGGCTACGACGAGAAGCGCACCCTGGGTCGCAACGAGGAGGGCGCCCGGGTCGCGCTGCCGATCTGGATCGACTTCCTCAAGGCCTACGGCGCCACCCGCGACAAGCCCCAGGGCTTCGCGGCGCCCGCCAACATCCTCTTCCGCCACGTAGACGAGATGACGGGGGAAGTCGTCGCCCGCCGCGCCGGTGCGATCCCGGAGGTGTTCATCGCCGGGACGGAACCGGGGGCCACCTTCCGGCGCTAGCGCGCTTCCCTTCAGCCGGCCCCGGCTCCCGGGGCCGCCTTCCGCATCAGGAAGCTCTTGATGAACTCGTCGAGGTCGCCATCGAGCACGCGGTCGACGTTACCCACCTCGACGCGGGTCCGGTGGTCCTTCACCATCCGGTACGGGTGCAGCACGTAGCTGCGGATCTGGCTGCCGAAGGCGATCTCCTTCTTCTCGCCGCCTATTTCCGCGAGCTTGTCCTGCTGCTCCTGCCGCTTCACGTCGTACAGGCGGGCTCGCAGGACCTTCATCGCCGCGTCGCGGTTGCGGTGCTGGGAACGCTCGTTCTGGCACGACACGACGATGCCGGTCGGCAGGTGCGTGATGCGCACCGCCGAATCGGTGACGTTGACGTGCTGCCCTCCGGCACCGCTCGACCGGTAGGTGTCGATGCGCAGGTCCTTCTCGTCGATCTCGACCTCGACATCGTCGGGCAACTCCGGCCAGACGAAGACCGACGCGAACGAGGTGTGCCGCCGGGCCGCCTGGTCGAACGGCGAGATGCGCACCAGCCGGTGCACGCCGGCCTCCGGCAGGAGCAGGCCGTAGGCGTGCGTTCCGGAGATCACGACCGTGGCGTTCTTCACGCCCGCCTCGTCGCCCGGCTGCGCCTCAATCACCTCGCGCCCGAACCCACGGCGCTCCGCCCAGCGGAGGTACATGCGGAGCAGCATCTCCGCCCAGTCCTGCGACTCGGTGCCGCCGGCCCCCGGGTGGATCGAGACGATGGCGTTGAGAGCGTCGTGCTCTCCGCCGAGCATCTTCTTGATCTCGCCCGCCTCGACCTGCTGCTCGAGGGCGTCGAGCCCGGCCGCCAGATCGTCGGCCACGCTCTCCCCCTGGCTGGCCCACTCGAAGAGGACTTCGAGATCCTCGCGCCGGGTGCGCAGCGACTCCGACAGATCGACGTCCTCCTGGAGGCGGCGCCGGCGCTGGAGCACGCGCTGTGCTTCCGCCTGGTCGTCCCAGAATCCGGACGCGGCAGCCCGTTCCTCGAGCCGTGCGATCTCGGACGCCACGCCCGCAGCGTCAAAGATAGCTCCGCAAATCGGACGCCCGCTTGATCAACTCCTGGTAGCGCCGGGCCTGCTCCTCGAACACCATCGCCACGCCGTCCTCCGTTCGCTCCAGCCTCGTTCCGATCGGGCCCCCGGCCGTCGTCGCGTGCCGCAGGGGCCGCCGCCCGCTCCGCCAGCCGCTCAGCGGCGCCGCCGGCAGGCCCACAGGAGCAGCACGGTCACCCCGACGCCGGCGTAGGCCGGCGCGTCACCGATGTGCCCGTACACCGTCAGTCCGTCGTGCAGCCGCACTTCGCCGACGACGACCGCCGGCTCGAACAGCGCCGTCCGCGACAACGCCCGGCCGTAGGGGTCGAAGATGCCGCTGATGCCCGTGTTGGCCGCCCGCACCAGGTAGCGCCCCTGCTCCACCGCTCGCATGCTCGCCTGCTGGAAGTGCTGGTGCGGCGCCGCGGAACGCCCGTACCAGGCGTCGTTCGTGATGGTGACCAGCAACTCGCTGCCTGCACGAACCAAGCCTCGCACCAGGGCAGGATAGATGATCTCGTAGCAGATGGCGGTGCCGACCGCGTGCCCGGCGACCGGCAGCGTGCTCGGGCCGGAGCCGGCGGAGAAGCCCGCGACGCCCTCGACCAGCGGGGAAACGAAGAACAGCGACCGACTGAGCGGCACGTACTCGCCGAAGGGCACGAGGTGCTGCTTGCGGTACACGCCCGCCGTGGCGCCGGAAGGGTCGACCAGGAAGGCCGTGTTGTAGTAGCGGTAGTCGGGCGCCGGCTCGATCAGCGTGCTGCCGATCAGGAGATGGGCGCCGGTTTCCCGCGCCGCGGCCCGTATGCGCTCGCCGCGGGGGTCGCGCTCGAAGGCGAACGGCGTCGACGCCTCCGGCCAGACGATCAGCGTCGCCCCGGCCACTGCCGACCGCCGCGTCTGCTCGAGGTACCCGGCCAGGATGGTCTCGCTGCGCCGCGGGTCCCACTTCTCGTCCTGCGCCACGTTGCCCTGCAGCGCCGCCACGCGCAGCGGCGTCCCCGCCGCAAGGAGGGCGCCGTCCCGCAGCCGCCAGACCCCGAACGCCACGCAGGCTGCCAGGACCGCCGCAGCCGCCGCCACCGGCAGCCAGCGGCGAGGCGGCGTCAGGACGGCGTAGGCTGCGGCCGCGTTGACGAGGACCACGAGAGCCGAAACGCCGAGCACGCCGGCCAGGCTGGCCGTCTGGGCCACCGGCGCCGCTGCGGCCTGGCTGTAGCCGAGCAGCTCCCACGGGAACCCGCCGAAGAGGTGGATGCGCCCGAGCTCCGTGGTCACCCAGACGGCCGGCGCCGCGAAGAGTCCGCGTGGGCCCGAGTGCCGCAGCACGACGACCATGGCTGCCCCGAAGAAGGCGGGAAAGAGCGCCATGTAGGCGACGAGCAGGCCGTGCGCCCCGCCGGCCGCGGGCCACGGCAGGCCGCCGTAGCTGACCATCACCGGGGTGAGCCAGTAGATGGTGCCGGCGAAGTGCACCAGCCCCGTCACCAGCCCCAGCACGAAGCCGCGGCGGACGGCGTGTTCCCCGCACAGCGCGACCAGGAGCGGCAGCAGCGCCATCCACGCGACGGCGGGGTGCCCGTAGTGCGGGAAGCTGAAGGCGAGCAGAATGCCGGACACGATGGCCGCGAGCGGCGCGCTCCTGCGCGCGATGCGGCCGTGCGGCGCTGCCGTGGCCGGAAGTCCGTGCCGCAGAAACGTGCGTTGCATGGGATCGCGCGCCGCAGACCGTACGATGTGCCTCGTTGCGCCCGCAAGGTCGCCCTAGCGGGTGATCCAGGGCCGGAAGTGCTCCTCGGTTTCGAGGCGCCGCCTCATTCGCTCCGCAACGCGGTGCTCCGCGTAGCGGCCGACCCGGACGCGGTACATCGCCACGGACGACTCACGCTCCGGCTCGTCGACGAAGGCGGGGAAGCCCCTGGCGACGAGGCGGTCGGCGATCTGCTGGGCCATGGCCCGATCCCGCAACGCCCCGACCTGCACCGTGAAGCCGTCCTGCGTGCGGGCGGCCCGGCCGGCCTGTCGAGGTGGCGGAGCCGAGGGCTCCCCTCCGGACGCGACGGGCGCACGAAGCGATTCCTCGGCCGCGGTCTCCCCCTCGAGCCGGAGGTAGTAGCTGAGCCCGTCGCCGTCGCTTGCGCCCGCCGACTCCTCGAGCATCTCCTCGCCGAAGAGAGTGGGCCGGTCCGCATCCGCCGGAAACTGCCCGCCGGCGTCCACGGGCCGGTCGACGGGAGCCCCCCGCCCGACGACGACCCCGAAGAGAAACGCCACCACGGCGGTCACCGTGCCCGCCATGAACAGGAACACGACCTGCTTCGGCGTCGGAGTCACGCCCGACGGCTGTCCTGCCCCGCGAACCATGCTCATGCTGCGGCCGAACGCTCCGTGCGCCGCCGCCGCTCAGGACCCATCCCGCTTGCCGCTCAGGGCGCTGAAGATGTCGATGGGAAGCGGGAAGACGAGGGTCGAGTTCTTCTCGCCCGCAATCTCCGTCGCCGTCTGCAGGTAGCGCAGCGTGGCCGCGAGCGGCTCCCGCCCGATGACCTCGGCCGCCTGCGCGAGCTTCTCGGAAGCGATGAACTCGCCCTCCGCGTGAATGATCTTGGCGCGCTTCTCGCGCTCGGCCTCCGCCTGCCTGGCCATCGCGCGCTGCATGTCGACCGGCAGGTCGACGTGCTTGACTTCCACCGCCGAAACCTTGACGCCCCAGGGGTCGGTCTGCGTATCGAGGATGTGCTGCAGCTCCTGGTTGAGCTGCTCCCGCTCCGCCAGCAGCCCGTCCAGCTCCACCTGCCCGAGCACGCTCCGCAAGGTGGTCTGGGCGAGCTGCGATGTCGCGTAGTGGAAGTTCTCCACCTCGACGATGGCCCGCTGCGGATCCATGACGCGGAAGTAGACTACGGCATTCACCTTGACCGACACGTTGTCCTTGGTGATGACGTCCTGCGGAGGAACGTCCATCACTATCGTCCGCAAGCTCACGCGCACGATCCGGTCGATCGGCGCGAACACCAGGATCACTCCCGGTCCCTTGGGACGCGGGTACAGCTTGCCGAGCCGGAAGATGACGCCCCGCTCGTACTCGTTGAGGATCTTGATGGAGCTGATGAGGTACAGCAGGACGATCCCGGCGAAGAGGAACTCCGGCCTCACTATCATGCGTTCGACCCTCCGGGGTGTGGCGCGCCGCGCCGCACCCGCAACGTCATGCCCTCGACGGCAACGACCTGCACCGGTTCGCCTTCGGCCACCGGCTCGTCGGCCGTCGCCGACCAGATCTCGCCATGCGTCGACACCCGCCCGGCCCCGCCGACCGGAATCGCGCTGAGGGCCAATCCGGCGGCGTCGATCATCCCCGCCGAACCGGTCACCGGCCGCCGCTGCTGGGCGCGGACTCCGAGGCGCGCGAGCAGCGCCACGATCAGACCGAGGGCGCCCATGCTGGAGACGATGAACGGCCATCCCAACTGGAGCTCGGGTGCGGGCGAGTCCACCAGCAGCAACGCGCCCAGCACCATGCTGACGATGCCGCCCGTGGCGAGGAGACCGTAGGTCGGGGTCATCAGCTCGACCACCAGCAGCACGAGCCCGAACAGGATGAGCAGCAACCCGACGTAGTTGACCGGCAGGATCTGGAACGCGAAGAACGCCAGCAGCAGGCAGAGGCCGCCGACGATTCCCGGCACGAGCGTCCCCGGATTCCACAGCTCGACCGTCAGCCCGAGCGTGCCGAGGCTGAAGAGCAGCACCGCCACCTGCGGATGCGCCACCGCGCTCAGCAACCGCTGGCGCCAGTTCATGGTCACGTTCTCGATCCGGACGTCCTCGAGGTCGAGCGTCACCGTGCTCCCGTCCCAGCGGGTGATCTCGCGCCCGTCGAGCTGCTCGACGAGGTCCTCGACGTTGCTGGCGATGAGATCGATGAGCGGCGGCTCGGCGGCGAGCGCCTCCGCCTCGGTGAACGACAGGCTCTCGGTGACCGCCTTCTCGGCGAGGTCGACGTTGCGCTGCCGCTGCGCCGCGAGCGAGCGCGCGTAGGCCGCGACATCGGAGGCGGCCTTCTCCGCCTGCGTCTCGTCCATCGCCGCCCCCGTCCCGGAGACCGGATGCGCGGCGCCGATGTGCGTGCCGGGGGCCATGGCGGCCACGTCGGCCGCGATCGTGATCAGGAAGCCGGCCGACGCGGCACGCGCGCCGCTCGGTCCGACGAAGACGACCACCGGCGTCCCGGCCTCGATGATGCTGGTGTTGATGGTCCGCGTCGAGTCGACCAGCCCGCCGGGCGTGCGCAACGTCAGCACGACCAGCCGGGCACGGTCCGCGTCGGCGCGCTCGATGCTCTGGCCGATGAACTCGGCGGAGACCGGATGGATCAGGGAATCGACGTCCGCGGCGTAGACGACCGCACGGAGATCCGCGGACTCGTCGGCCCCGCCGGTCGCCATCAGCGCCGACGCGAGTAGCGGCGCGACCAGCCAGCCCCCGACGAGGCCGAGACCGACGCGGCGGCGTGCGCGGCTGGCTGACATCACACTCGACCCCCTCCGTAACGTAGCGGAGCGCCCCCGCGGTGTCAACGAGACGGCCGGCGGGCGGTCGCCGGCGGGCCGGGAATCCGGGCCCGCGGACCGGGCGATTCGAGGACGCTCTGCGCCACCTGCCTCCGTCTGCTAAGGTACGCGGCAAGACGGATGGCAACGGCGGCCATTCTCGCCGGCGGTCGCGCGCGGCGCTTCGGAGGCCGCCCGAAGGCGTTGCTCCCGGTCGGGGGCCTGCGCATCATCGACCGTCTTCTCGCCGCGCTCGGACCGGTGGTCGGCGAGGTGGTGATCATCGCCCGGGACGACGAGCCCTACCGCGCGCTCGGGCTTCCGATCCGTCACGACGTGCTGCCCGGCACCGGCCCGCTCGGCGGCATCTATACCGCGCTGGCCGGAACGACAGCCCCGCGCACCCTGATCGTCGCAGCAGACATGCCGTTCCTGAACACCCGCTTCCTCGAGCGACTGCTCGAAGCCGGCCGCGACGTCGACATCGCGCTGCCGCGGACGGAGGACGGCTACCAGCCGCTCTGCGCCTCGTACGCCGCCGCGTGCGCGACCGTCATCCGGCGCCGCCTCGACGAGGACAGGCTCGCGGTCCACGGCCTGCTGTCCGCCATGCGGGTGCGCGAGATCGGTCCGGCCGAGATGGCCCGCCTCGATCCGACCGGCAGGCTCTGCTTCAACGTCAACACGCCAGCCGACTACGCGCGCGCGCTCACGCTGGCCACTCCGGGGCCGGGCCGGGCGCCGGTCGAGAACCGACACCGATGATCCTCCCGCTGCACCGGGCGATCCGGGCCCGCCTGCGCGCCGTCCTCGGCGAGCTCTACGGGCTCGGGGCGGAGACGCTGCCCGAGATCGCCGTCCAGTCGCCGCCGAACCGCGCCCTGGGCGACCTGGGCACGCCGCTCGCCTTCGAGCTCGCGAGACGCCTGCGCAAGGCGCCCCGCAGCATCGCCGCGGAGGTGGTCGCCGCGCTCGGGCCGGTCGAGGGGATCGCACGCGCCGAGGCGGCGCCGAACGGGTACGTCAACCTCTTTCTCGCCCGGGAGCCGTTCGTCCGCCGGGCCCTCGCGGGCGGCTCCGAACCGCCGGCGGAGTCCGCGGCGAAACCCAAGGTGATCGTCGAGCACACCGCGATCAATCCCAACAAGGCGGCCCACATCGGGCACCTGCGCAACTCGGCCATAGGCGACACGCTGGCGCGCACCCTGCGCTTCCTCGGCGTGCCGGTCGAGGTCCAGAACTACATCGACGACACGGGCGTGCAGGTGGCGGACGTGGTCGTCGGCTTCCAGCAGCTCGAGGGCGCCTCGACCGCCGACGTGGCCGCGCGCGCCGCGGAGCCCGGATTCGATCACTACTGCTGGGACCTCTACGCCCGCGTCGCCGAGTGGTACGGCGCCGACGCCGACCGCCTGGCGTTCCGCGCCCGCGCGCTGCACGAGATCGAGGGCGAGGGGAACCCGACGGCCGAGATCGGCCGCGTCGTCGCCGCACGGATCGTCCGCTGCCACCTGGCGACGATGAGCCGGCTGAACGTCGACTACGACCTGCTCTGCTGGGAAGGCGACATCCTGCGCCTGGAGTTCTGGGCGCGCGCGTTCGAGGTGCTGAAGCAGGCCGGCGCGGTCCACCTGCAGTCCGGAGGCCCGCAGGCCGGCTGCTGGGTCATGCCGCTGGCGGAGGACGGCGGCGGCGAGACCGAGGCGCGCGCGAAGATCATCGTGCGCTCCAACGGCACCGTGACCTACGTCGGCAAGGACATCGCGTACCAGTTCTGGAAGTTCGGCGTGCTCGAGCAGGACTTCCACTACCGGCCGCACGACGGGCAGCGCTCGGGGCGCCCCCTCTGGTCGACGACGAGCACGCCCGCCGCCGAGCGGCCGGACGCCTCCGCACCCGCCGGTCCCGATCCCTCCCCGCCGCCGTTCGGGCGCGCCGGCGCCGTCTACAACGTCATCGACACCCGCCAGTCCTACCTGCAGCAGCTCCTCAAGGACGCGCTGGCCGCCATCGACCGGCCCGACGCCGCCGAGCGATCCGTGCACGTCTCCTACGAGATGGTGGCTCTGTCGCATGCCACGGCGCGGCTGCTCGGCTACGAGACCGACCCCGGCGACCGGCGACCGTTCGTCGAGGTGTCCGGACGGAAGGGGCTGGGCGTGAAGGCGGACGATCTCATCGACCGGGTGACCGCCGCCGCGCGCGACGAGGTGGCTTCCCGGCACGACGATCTCGACGGCGCGGAGGCGGACCGCATCGCCGCAATCATCGCCGTCGCCGCGGTGCGCTACTTCATGATCAAGTTCTCGCGCGGCAAGCTCATCGTGTTCGACATCGAGGAGGCCCTGAGCTTCGAGGGCGAGAGCGGACCGTACCTGCAGTACGCGGCGGTGCGCGCGACCAACATCCTGCGCAAGCTCGAGGCCCGCGACGGCCTCGACGACGCGGCGCTCGCCGCCGCCCTCGCGGACCTGCCCGGGGCACCGCTCGACGACCCGCAGTCCGGCGAGCTGTGGGGACTCGTGCTCGAGGCCTCGCGCCTCGACGAGATGGCCGACCAGGCCGTCCGCGCCCTCGAGCTCTCCGTGCTCGCCAAGTACGCCTTCTCGCTGGCTCGCACGTTCCACACGTTCTACCACCGCTGCCCGGTCCTGGCCGAGGAACGCCGCGAGGTCCGCCTGTGGCGTGCCGCCGGGGTCCTGTACGTCCTGCGGCAGTTGACGCGCGCCCTCGATCTCATGGGCTGCGAGGTTCCCCCGCGGATGTAGGCGGGCGCTGCCGCCCGCCGTCAGTCGTAGGCGAGGCGGGGCAGGCGGAAGTGGTCGATCAGCAGCCGGTCGCGGCCGGCCGCGACCGCGCGCCGGAAGGCACCGCGCTCCATCCGGTCGCGAAAGGGAGCCAGCTCGCGCTCGGCTTCCTCCCGCAGGCGGAGAAGGAGCGGCTCGCCGGCCGCCTCGCGAGCCGCCGCGAGAAGCCCGCCGTCGAGCTCCGCCAGGTGGTCGAGGAGCTGTTGCCGAGCCCTGCCGCGGGGCACTCCCCCCGCCTGCACGGCTTCGATCTCTGCCGCGGCCTCCGCCGCGCGGCCGCCCAGGGAACCGGGCTCGCTTACGGCGCACGCGGACAGCCGCGCGACGACGCGCTCCAGGTGCGCGGACAGCGATGTCCGGCGCCGGGCCGCCGCCCCGCCGACCTCCTCCCCCGTCCGCGGATCGGCGTCGGAGGATGGGCCGCCCATCCCGACGCCGACCGCCCGCTTCCAGTCGTCGAACAGGTCGAGCACGTCGGCCTCGCAGTACTCGATGCGCAGCGGGCGCCGGGGTTTCCCCGGCCCCCTTCGGCGGGCGCACGCCCGATCGACCGCCCGGCGGACGACGCTCAGAGGCACGCCCCCCGCCGACCAGGCGGTCACGAGCTCGAACGCGGGCCCGACGATGCGGATGAGGTGGCCCTCGTTCCTGGCGCAGAGGTAGGCCTCGACGTGGCGGCAGTAGGCGCCCGGGTCCATCGGTCGCTCCGGGCCCGGGCAATCAGGACGGCGGTCGCCCCGGCGGCTCGTTCCGCTCCCAGACGAAGCGCAGCCCGGCCAGGGTCAGATCTCCCTGCACCTCGTCGATGACGTCGGTCTCCGCGGCGATCGCGGAGGCCAGACCGCCGGTGGCAACGCAGAGACAGCCGCCCCCGGGGCCAAGCTCGGCGCGGAGGCGAGCGACGATGCCCTCCACCATCGCCACGTAGCCGAAGAAGATGCCGGACTGGATCGATCCTACGGTGGTGCGGCCGATCAGCGCTTCCGGCCGGCGCACCTCGACGCGCGGAAGCCGGGCCGCGCGCTGAAACAGCGCGTCGGCGGAGATCTCGACCCCGGGGCAGATGATGCCGCCCTGGTACGTTCCGTCCGCCGACAGGGCGTCGAAGGTCGTCGCCGTACCGAAGTCGACGACGATGATCGGACGCGGGGGCCGTCCGTACAGGCGCCAGGCGGCGACGCCGTTGACGAGCCGGTCGGCGCCCACCTCGGCCGGCCGCTCGTAGCGGATCGGCAAACCGGCGTTGGCGGCGTCGACGTTCAGCACGGTCAGGTCGAGCTCCCGGGTCACCATCTGCGACACCGCGTGCGTCAACGCGGGCACCACCGACGCCATCACGACGCCATCGATGCGCCGCGGGTCGATGCCGCGTCCCGCGAACAGTCGGCTGACCAGCACCCACAGCTCGTCCGCCGTGCGCTCGTGCAGCGTGGCCAGGCGCCAGCTGACGACCAGCTCGTCCTCCTCGAACACGCCGCAGACGATGTTCGTATTGCCGACGTCGATGGCGAGCAGCATCGGACTCACCCCCACCGCACCTCGCCGCCCACGATCCGTTCCGTATGGCCGCCGCAATCGACCAGCAGCGCACCGTCGTCCGCGATGCCGGCCGTACGACCGTCGCGGCGGGCCCGGGATCCCTCCCACGACACGCGGGCGCCCGTCGCGCTCGGCGACAGGTCGCGCCAGCGATCGAGCAGCCGGGCCGACCCGCCGGCCGCCACCACTTGCCCCCAGCGCCGGATGCCCGCGAGGATCCCGGCCAGCAGCGGTCCGCGATCGACCGCCCGGCCCGCCGCCTCCTCGAGCGCCACGGCCTGCCCCGTCAGCTCGGGAGGGTAGCCGCCTCGTCGCACGTTGATGCCGATGCCGAGCACGGCGCCCTCCCCCGCATCGGCCGGGAGCCGCTCCGTCAGTATGCCGGCCAACTTGCGCGGCCGCGACGCCCGGGCCCCACCGGGCGCCGCCAGCACGACGTCGTTCGGCCACTTGAGGTCCGCCGCAAGGCCGACCCCGGCGCGGACGGCCTCGGCCGCCGCCACGCCCGCCAGCAACGTGAGCAGCGGCGACGGCGGCCCGCGCAGCACCGTCGACAGGTAGAGGCCCGCGCCGGGCGGCGAGTGCCAGATCCGGCCCCGCCGGCCCCGGCCGGCGGTCTGGTGCGCAGCGAGCACCGTAGTGCCATCGGGGGCGCCCGACGACGCGAGGGCGGCGGCGACGTCGTTCGTCGAGCCGACCTCCGCCCGGTACACCAGGCGCACCCAGTCGAGGTCGCTCCGCGCGGCAAGCGCTGCCGCAACGTCGGCGGGCGGAACCTCGTTCGACGCTGCGCCCTGCACGCGATCCCCTCACGCGTCGAGCGCGACGAGAATCTGCTCCAGCTTCGCCAGGTGCCGCGCCACGTCCTGCTCCTGGGCGCGCGCCTCGTCGACCACGACCGGATCCGCGCGCTCCACGAAGGAGGGGTTGGCGAGGCGGGCCCGGAGCGCGGTCCGCCGGCGGGTGAGCTTCTCCACGTCGCGCCTCACCCGCTCGGCCTCCCTGGCGCGGTCGACGATGCCGGCGAGGGGCACGTGGATCTGGAAGTCGCGCACGACGCGCCGGACGGTATCCGGGCTGCGCTCGACCTCGGCCACGCAGTCGAGCCCGGTGAGGCCGGCCAGCCGTGCGATGTGCGACCCGTGCCGCTCCAGGACCGCCGATGTCGCCGCGTCCGCCCCCTGCACGAGCGCGGTGATCCTGCGAGACGGCGGCACGCCCCATTCCGAGCGGACGGTGCGGACTCCGGTCGTGACCTCCTGTATGAGGCTCATCGCCGCAACCGCGTCGTCGTCCCGCCATGCTGCGACGGGCTCCGGGAACGTCGAGCGGGCAATCGTCCGCTCCTCCGCCGCCCGCGGCTCCCCTCCGGCCTGGGACGCCTCCGCGGCCGGGGGCGGCAGCACCTGCCAGATCTCCTCCGTCACGAAGGGAACGAAGGGGTGGAGCATCCGCAGCACGCGGTCGTGCACCTCGAGCAGCACGGCCAGGGCGCGGTCCCGCACCGGCGGCTCCGACTGCAGATCCGCCTTGACCAGCTCGATGTACCAGTCGGCGTACTCGTGCCACACGAAGTGGTAGATGCGATCCGCGGCGACGTCGAAGCGGTAGCGCTCGAACGCCTCGTCGAGCTCCGCCGCGAGCTCGCTCGTCCGGTGCAGCACCCAGCGGTGCGCGACGTCCAGCGAGGCGGCGGCGGGCACCGGCGACCGCGCCTCGAGCTCCGGCGGCACGTGCAGCAGCACGAACCGCGAGACGTTCCACACCTTGTTGATGAACTGCCGCGAGTTTCGCAGCCGCCCCTCCGACAGCGAGATGTCCATCCCCGGCGAGGCCAGCGAGGCCAGCGTGAAGCGGAACGCGTCGGCCCCGATCTCCTCCATCAGCTCCAGCGGGTCGACGACGTTGCCCTTCGACTTGCTCATCTTCTGCCCGTGCGCATCGCGCACGAGCGAGGTGATGTAGACCGAGCGGAACGGCACGTCCTTCCGGAAGCGGAGACCGAGCATCATCATGCGCGCGACCCAGAAGAAGATGATGTCGTGCCCGGTGATCATTAGGGTCGCCGGCTCGTAGCCGCGCAGGTCGTCCGTCTCCCCGGGCCACCCCAGGGCGCTCACCGGCCCCAGCCCCGAG